>CAZUAX010000004.1:1902-45398 GCA_964618435.1 uncultured Solibacteraceae bacterium | reverse complement strand
CGTTCAGGCATTCGTGTTCCCTTCCACCGTGGACAATACGGCATCCACGATGCGGCCGTAGGTGCCGCAGCGGCAGATGTTGTTGTTCATCGCACGCCGGACTTCCGTTGGCGTTGGCTTTGGATTCTCGGCCAGCAATGCCTTTGCCGCCAAAATCATCCCTGGGGTGCAGTAACCGCATTGGAAAGCAGCCTTCCTCAGAAAGGCTTCCTGCAACGGATGAAGTTGCTCTCCCTGCGCCAGCCCCTCAATGGTTTCCACCTTTTGCTGGCCCACCTGCGAAATGGAGATCAGGCACGAGCGACGCGCCTTGCCCTCCACAAGGACGGTGCATGAGCCGCATTGCCCTTCCCCGCATCCGTACTTGGTGCCCGTAAGGCCGAGGTCTTCGCGCAACACATCCAGCAACAGCTTGGACGGCTGTGCGTCCACCGCATACAGCTTTCCATTTACTGCAAGCTCGTATTTAGCCATCCACGCAGCCCTCGCTTTGAGTAGATCATACCGCCTGCAGTGACGGCAGGCGAACTTGCGGGCAGCTGAACTTGCGGGAGGCTTTCCCGGTTGTGCAAAAAGCAAAAGCCGGAGGCCCATTCGGCGGGAGCCTCCGGCTTTATTAGCGAGGAGATGAAGACCTTGCGTTTCCTGGAACTCGGTGGTTGCCTAGAAAACGCTGAATGCAACCGTAAGGCCAGCCATCACGATGGCCACCATGCTCATCAATTTGATGAGAATGTTGAGGCTGGGTCCAGAGGTATCCTTGAAGGGATCGCCGACGGTATCGCCAATCACCGCCGCCTTGTGCGCCATGGAGCCCTTGCCGCCGAGATGACCCTCTTCAATGTACTTCTTCGCGTTATCCCAGGCACCGCCTGAGTTGGCGAGGAAGATGGCCAACACGAAGCCGGAGGAAAGTCCACCAATCAGCAGGCCGAACACGCCAGCCACACCGAAAAGCAGTCCCACCAGGATGGGCGTTGCGATTGCCACAGTGGAAGGCACAATCATTTCCCTTTGTGCACCCTTGGTGGAAATCTCAATACATCGCGCGTAATCTGGCTCCTGGGTTCCCTCCATGATGCCGGGGAACTCCTTGAACTGACGACGCACTTCGTCCACCATCGCTTTGGCCGCGCGTCCTACCGCATTAATGGTGAGTCCGCAGAAAATGAACGCGAGCATCGCGCCGAGGAAAATGCCAACCAACACGATTGGGTTCATGAGGTTGATGTTGAAGTAGTCAGCGAAATCGGTGAGTGTTGCTTTGTTGACATCTACTGTGGCTCCATGGCCGAGCACAATCGTCTCCTGGCCTAAGCGGATCATTCCGATGCGCAGTTCCTCGATATAGCTGCTTAACAGCGCCAAAGCGGTGAGCGCGGCGGAACCGATCGCGAAGCCCTTACCGGTAGCGGCAGTGGTATTTCCCAAGGAGTCCAGCGCATCGGTACGTTTGCGAACTTCAGGATCGAGACCGCTCATCTCCGCGTTGCCGCCAGCATTGTCGGCAATGGGGCCGTACGCGTCCGTGGCAAGAGTGATGCCCAAGGTGGATAGCATGCCCACTGCGGCAATACCAATGCCATACAGACCGACGTTGAGATTGCTCATGTCGAATCCAGACGCACAAAGGAAAGCCAGCATGGTGCCGGTGACCACCGCCAGCACAGGGATTGCCGTGGACATCATGCCGGTGCCGATTCCCTGGATGATGAGAGTTGCGGGACCGGTTTCCGCATGCTGAGCGATCTTGATTGTGGGGCTGTACGATTGCGACGTGTAGTACTCGGTGGATTTTCCGATCACTGCACCCGTCAGCAGGCCCACCACAATGGATCCCCAGATGCCAAGCGCATTGGGAATCTCCAGGTATCGCAGTACCAGAAACGAAGTGATGATAATCAGCACCGTGCTGGCGTTCAGTCCGCGGCCGAGTGCATCCAGCAGGTTACGCTGGGTTGCGCCTTCCTTCGTGCGTACCAGATATACGCCCACGATGGAGAGAATGGTGCCGACACCGCCGATCACCATAGGCAGGATGACCGCATTCAACTGCGTGGCGGGGTCGTGCAGAAAGGCTGCGGCCCCCAAGGCTGCGGTTGCCAGGATGGATCCACAATAGGACTCGTAAAGATCGGCGCCCATACCGGCTACGTCGCCCACGTTATCGCCCACGTTGTCGGCGATTGTGGCGGGGTTCCGGGGGTCGTCCTCGGGAATGCCCGCTTCTACCTTGCCAACGAGGTCAGCGCCAACGTCAGCCGCTTTGGTGTAGATGCCTCCACCCACACGAGCGAAGAGCGCTTGCGTGGATGCGCCCATACCAAATGTGAGCATCGTGGTGGTGATTACCAGCAGGTTGTGGCCGCCGACATCGCCTGGAGGGTAGAGATACGACAACAGAATGAACCAGGCGGAGATGTCTAGCAGACCCAGGCCCACAACCACAAGGCCCATCACCGCGCCGCTACGAAAGGCCACGGATAGCCCGCTGTCCAGCGAATGCGATGCTGCATGTGCGGTACGCGCCGCAGCCTGTGTTGCGGTTTTCATACCAAAGAAACCCGCCAGACCGGAGAAAAAACCACCGGTGAGGAAGGCGAATGGCACCCATTCGTTCTGTACATTCAGCACGTACGACATGACCGCGAGCAGAATGGTGAGCACCAAAAAAAACCAGCCCACGATCTTGTACTGCTGCTTGAGATACGCCATGGCGCCAGTGCGCACATAGGACGCAATCTGCGCCATCCGTGGCGTTCCCTCAGATTTCTTCATCATCTGGGAGTAAAAGATCCAGGCGAACACGAGCGCAATAATGCTGCCCAACGGGGCAATATAAAAGATTGGATTCGTCATGGAAAGGCCTTCACTTCTCCTTCGTAAAGCGTCAACTGAGGCACACACCTGTGGTACGCCCCGTGCGCGGGTAACCTATCAGGGTATCAGGATCCGGTTCTCTGTCAAGAGAGCTGAGCGACACTCTGGCAAGTTATCAGCCCTGAAGTACACATCATAGTAAAGAATAAGAATAAAAGACAAGTATCTCTGATATTTTCGTGCAATCATCCTGGCGACGATTCCGGTTGCCGCGCAGCCCAGATGTGCTTTGGGTTCAGTTGCTAGGAGTGGAGCTAACAGATAAAGCGGTGGACCTGCTTGGAGTTTCCTCGTGGTCTTCCGGGTGGAGACGTTCCGGAAGTAGTGGTTCCACCTGATAACGCAGGCTGGTGGCCAGACACAGCACGCCAAGCAGAGCACACAGTAAAGGAATGAGCGCGCCGCTTCCCTGACCAGGCTCACGCGCGAGCCACAGTCCCGGACGGGAAACATCTGGATATACCTGCACTTCCCCTAGCTGCAGCAAGTGATCGCGCCACCGTTCGGCGAAGAAGCGGAAACTGGGAACGGGGTCTGCCCCAACAAGACGACGTGGGCGTGAACTGCTCCGGCTGATTTGGCCCGACAGTCCAGTCCTTGAGGGAGGGTGCAGCAATTCCACTTCAAGGTCGACACCAAAGCCCAGCCAGCGATTGACCGGCAGGGGAGCAGCAGTAGATCCAATGGCCCGATGAACGACAGCAGCCTGCACAACCCTGGCCAACTGCGGCTTATCCGGGCTGGTCGCCACGGCCACGTTCTCCATCAATGCGAGGTAGCCCAGCAACCCGGAAAGCACGAACAGACCAATCGCCAACCCACTCCACATTGAGTGCAGCAAAGAAAATCTGCGAGTTGCTTGCAGCAATTTCATGGCGGCCAGTCTGCAAATCCAGGTAGCTCATTCGCTTTGGCGTGGTTTAAGAATATCCGTTAAGCCTTACAAATGGATGACAGTTGTGCGACTTTTCCTGACTTTTTCCACAAGTTATTCACAGCTTAGCCCCACTCCAGTTGATGAATGGCAGGCTACCCGCGGTTTCCACCTCTGGGCTGAATTGCGATTGCCGTGCTTGCTTTGCGGATACTAGAGGGCATGACAGTTCTTCAAGGGCTGATTTTCAAGACCTTCGATGCTCTGCGGAGCGCTCGTCATCTGATTGTGTTCATCTGTCTGGCTTCGTGCTTCCAACTGCCCGGCTCCTCTCGGACATTGGCGGCCGATCCAGGTGCGAGACTCTTGCCACAACCCCGGGAATGGAGTGCCAGCGACGGCTTCTTGCGAATTCACAATGGCTTCCGCATCGCCCATAGTGGACCGGCCGACGCCTATGTGGAACAAGTATTGACTCGCTTTGCGGATCGTTTATCCAAACGCTCCGGCATCCGCTTGCTGGCTCCGCGAACCGCTGAGGATTACACCGCGCTCCTGCGCGTGGAAACGCGAGAGCTGACACCCGCTTATCCGGATTACGGAATTGACGAAGCCTACCAGTTGGAGGTGACTGCATCGCATGCCACCCTGCGCGCAACTCATGGTTATGGTTTGGGGCACGGCCTGGAGACCCTACTCCAGATGTTGGAGAGCCGGGCCGAAGGGCAGGGCTTTCCAGCGATTCGTATTGACGATGCACCCCGGTTTGGCTGGCGAGGCTTGCAGATTGACCCGGTAAGGCATTTCCTTCCGGTGACTCTGGTAAAGCGGCAAATTGATGCAATGGCCGCAGTGAAACTGAATGTCCTCCACATTCTCTTTAGCAACGACCAGGCTTTTCGAATCGAAAGCAAGCGGTACCCCAAGCTTCATGAAATGGGGGCAGAGGGCGAGTATTACACGCAGGAAGAAATGCGTGATTTGGTGGAATATGCAAGGCTCCGTGGAATTCGCGTGATTCCCGACTTTGGTGTGCCTACCCATATCGCATCCTGGCTTGTTGGCTATCCAGAGCTTGGCGCACGCCCCGGACCCTACACGCATATTCGTAGCTTCGGAATCTTCCACCCCACTTTTGATCCTACCCGGGAGGAGACTTACGATTTTCTCGAAAATCTGTTCGCTGAAATGGCAGACCTTTTCCCGGACAAATACATGCATGTGGGGGGCGATGAGCTTACCGGGAAGCCATGGAGGGAGAGTTCCCGTATTCAAACATTCATGCATTCCCGGGGATTCCAGACCGTGGGGGACCTGCAGCTCTATTTCACCCGCCGTCTGTTGCCGTTGGTGGAAAAGCAAGGTAAACGGGCCATTGGCTGGGACGAGATTCTGCATCCTGACCTGCCCCCCACTTTCCTGGTCCAATCCTGGCAAGGTCATAAAGCACTGGCCGAAGCTGTGCAGCGAGGTAATGCCGGCATTCTTTCGGCTGGTTACTATCTTGACTTGATGCTGCCTGCGGAAGAGCACTACGCCACCGACCCTTTGGGTGGACCCGCCGCAGGGCTAAGCGCGGCAGAAGCTTCTCGCATTTATGGCGGAGAGGCCTGCCTGTGGGCCGAGTTCATTAGTGCGGAGAATTTGGAACTGAAGCTCTGGCCCAGGATGGGTGCAGTGGCTGAGCGGCTCTGGAGCCCCGCACAGACGACGGATGTAGCAAGCCTTTATCAGCGTCTTCCAATTCTGCTCCAGCATCTTGCTTGGCGGGGCGTTAACCCCAGTGAGATCCAAGAGCGCATGCTACAACGGGCACTGCCACCGGGTACCGCAACCGCTCCAATCCTCCGCTGGCTTTCCATGTTTGAACCTGTGAAGCGCTACCTGCGCGCGGATAGTGGGGATTACACCGTCTTCAGTCCGCTGAACCGTATGGTGGATCTGTTGTGGCCGGAGAGCCTGGAAGCCCGAGCGCTTCGTCAGGCGGCGGAAGCAGCAGCTGAATCGAGACATGCTGCCCAGATTGCGTACGTCCGTTCCGAGCTGCTTGCCTGGCGAGCCATTCACCCCCAAGCGCTGAGATTGATTCAGCAGTCTGCGCTGCTGGCTGACGGTGCTGCCGTAGCGGTTGAGGCTGACGCCGCGGCGGGACTCGGCCTGGATGCGCTTGCCTGGCTGGAATCACCCCATCCGCCTCCTCCTTCCTGGGTAGCCCAGGCGCGCAGGCAGTTGGATGGCTGGCGTTCGCAACGCAGGGAGATTCTCAATCTGCTGCTGGAACCAGTCACGCAACTGGTGGAAGCAGTTGCGCCAGGGCCTCGATAGCGGGTTCGTTCCAGCAGTACGGGTGTCCCAGCACTAGGGGTCAGGTGAATTCCCGAACCTCTCGCGGTTTGGTGGGGCAGGCCGCTGCCCGCCTACCTGGAATTCAGCTAATCGTGGCACAAAGGCCAACCCACATTCCTGGTGAGGCCGCGGCCACGATTCCACCAGTTTGGACAAAAAATTCTCTTGAACCGGTGACTTGCCGAGATGTATGGTTAAAGCGTACCTAGTAACCGGAAATCTACGGCGTCCTTTACCGGACCTGAAACGAGCTGTGTTGCCACCTGAGATCTTAAAGTTAGCTGTCTTCGTTCGCAATACCGGTTCTCTGGGTGCGCAGGTAACCTTTTGGCGAAGTAAGGCTCGTTCCGCAATGCTGCGGTCGGCTACACTCGCTCTGCGGTCGGCGATTTTGGAGGCTGCGGAAGAGCGCACGGCTCACCCCGGGGACGAATCATTGCTGGCCAGTTACGAGCGTCTGCTGGCAGACTTAAACCGCATTGTGGAGGCCATCCCATTTCGCCACAGAGTAGGATTGCTGCGCCGCAATCTCATCGCCACCTTTCAGCAGATTTTTATCTTGCGGAATCTCTGCCAGGCCATGGTTTGCCGTCTACGTTATCAGCATGGGAAAGCCGTCTCGGACCCTCCTGTAGGCAGTTTCCTGGATGCCGACGCCCGGCGAGCGCATAGAGACATATTGCACGCAGTCGCTGACGGCTGGGACAGGGAAAGCTGGAATGTCTACGACTATCTTTGATCGTGGTGACACCGTATTGGTGAGCTACCCTGCCGCGCAGGGCGAAACCGTCCACCAGCGGCCAGCCATGGTTCTGCACAACGTGCTGGCGAAGGATAATGCAGTGGCGCTTGTTCCCATCACGCCAGACCCGATTCACCTAAGTCCTTCGATCCTTGTGCAGCAGGGGTCGTATGAAGCGGCTCGTCTTGGCCTTATCACTTCAGGCTACCTGAACGCTTGCACCGAAGTGGTGGTGGACCGGAAGCACGTGCAGCGCCGCATTGGCAAGTGCCCCTGGCGTCTGATGGAAGAATTTCTGGCCCTGCAGCGCCGCCCCATCCGCCAGTGGGAAAACGGAGAAGCGGATCGATTCGTGACAGCCCAGTTGCCCTCCGATCTGTAACACTAGCACCTCCCGAAGTCAGCGGGTAGGTCCCGCCGACGCCGCAGTCTATCCTGGGCGGGTTTGCACCATGGCAGCATGCAGCAAGATGCTGGCGTCAATCCTTTGACGCTTTTCTGGAGGCTGGCAGATTTCTGCCAGCCCGGCCAGGCAAAGATGCAGAAGGTCTGGATGTAGGCCATGGGATCACGTGTTGACGCTCTTCGGGCAAATTTACCGAGACTCCCTCGGGAGAATCCCCTGCAAGATGTCGCACTACATCCAGATAGGTTCGGGACGCCTCCAGTCGCTGATAGATGTGCATCAGCATGGCATGCAAGTCCATACGCATGCGGAGCGCGATGCCTTGCAATAGTTCGAGGCGTTCCCGTTCCCGCCGCTCGTACTGGACAGCCTGGGGTTCCACGCGAATGATCTTTGCGAGAAGTTCCATCAGTTCCGGAGCGGACCCCGAGTCCACCGCTTCCAGCAATTCGCGCGCGTATTGTTCTGTTACGTCCCCTTGCTTTTCTGCCACTGGCTCCATTGGACGTTCCTCACCTTCCTGGATGTGCCTCATCTTCCGGGGTGGAATGCGGCGCTAACGGCGTCGGCTCCATGTGCTGCTCTTTCTTGCTAGCAGGGCGAGCCACATTGGCGGTCGCAACCTCACGAGAGCGGGTATAGGCGCAGCATCTTCTAAACACGCGCGACCGCTAAGCACGTTTGAGTCCAATCCTGGGGCATTGTCTGTCGGACCCTACCGAAACTAACTCGACGCGCTGAGTGGGCCAAGTGGATGGAGTAGCATCCCCTCCCATGGCCTGACTGACTAAGCCGAGCCCATCCGGTTCAAGTTCACGCCAGCATAGTCCGATATGAAAAAAGGAAGGAAGACCATGATCAAAGTGACGCGTCTCAACCGGGAGATCGTGTTCGTCAATGCGGACCTGATCGAATACGTCGAGACTACCCCGGACACCGTAATTTCCTTAACCACGGGTGAGAAGTTCATGGTGCTGGAATCGCCTGACCAGATAGTAGACCTCGTTGTGGCGTATGAACGGCGAGTTCACGCCTCGACTGGTGGTAGTAGCGACATCCTGCGCTTCGCGGAGGCGCTCGCGCCTGAGCAAGAGGAAGAACTTGCCACGGAAGAACGGAACGGATAGCACCCTGACGCGCGGAAACGTATGCAAGCGCGCTTGAAGGACGTTCCAGAAAGTTTCCCGGAGAGGCAAATCGATCCGTTCGATAGCTGATCTAGAGGAGAGAGGCCAGCACGGTGGCAACGAAGTCATCTCGACGATTCCGCTTCGATGCGGCAACTCCCATTGGAGTGCTGCTCGCTCTTGGTGGCGTGGTGGGCGGGTTGATTGCCGAGAACGGCGAAATCCAGGATATTCTGCAAGCAACGGCCGCCCTCATCGTGATTGGGGGAACTCTCGGCGCCGTGCTGGTCACCACGCCACTGACAACATTTGTATCCGCCGTCAAGCGCATTGGCAGCCTCGTCCTGGTTCGCACAGACTCCCCGTCTGATGCCATTGAAAACCTGGTGGAGTTTGCCACGAAGGCACGCCGTCAGGGAATTATCTCCCTGGAGCAGGAAGCAGATCAGATCACCAATCCGTTTTTCCGTAAAGCGATGAATCTGGCGATCGACGGGACACCGCTGCAGGACTTGCGGCGCCAGATGGAGCTGGAGATTTCGCTGCGGGAGCGCAGGGCGGAAGCATCCGCAAAAGTCTTCGAGGCCGCCGGTGGATATGCGCCCACTGTCGGCATCATCGGCGCCGTGATGGGCCTCATTCAGGTGATGAAGCAACTCGACAACCTCGAAGAGGTGGGCCATGGAATCGCCGTAGCCTTTGTGGCCACTGTCTATGGGGTGGGAATCGCAAACCTGTTCCTGTTGCCTGCCTCGAGCAAGCTGCGCGCCCGCGCCGCGGAAGAATCGGAGTTGCAGGAATTGATCCTGGAAGGGGTTTCCGCGATTGTGGAAGGGCTCAACCCGAAGCTGGTGCGCCTGAGGCTGGAAGCATACCTGGACAACCCTTCTTCACAGAAGCGAGAACCGTCATCTCGAACCGGTGCGCGCAACCGCGCCGCCTAGCGCAGGGAGCACCGCCATGGCAATCAAACGCAAAGTAGAAGAGCATCCAAACCATGAGCGCTGGATGGTGAGCTACGCGGACTTCGTCACTTTGCTCTTTGCATTCTTTGTGGTGATGTACGCCACCGCCAGAGTGGATGAGAACGCGCCCTTGCGTGTCTCCGAATCCGTACGCGAAGCGCTGAAGGAAGACTCCTTTCGCGCACTCGTAACCTCATTCATGGAGGACCCGAAAACGAGGGCAGGTCGCCGCGACGCCTCCGGCACGGCCAAGCGCAAGGCGACTGGCGATGGTGGAAAGGCAGATGCCGTCCTGCTGCAGCAATTTCTGCCCTCAATGGACTACCTCAGCCGCGAGCTAGCCAATGAAATCCGCGACGATCAGGTGAGTATGCGCCTCACCCGCCGGGGTCTGGTGATCTCTCTGCGCCAGGCTGCCTTCTTTCCTTCTGGCCAGGACATCATCGCGCCGGAGACCTACGATGCAATTGGCAAGGTGGCTCAGACGATTGCGAAACTTCCTAACCATGTGCGTCTGGAAGGACACACCGACTCCATCCCGATTCGCAACGCACGATTCCCAAGCAACTGGCATCTTTCCACGGCGCGGGCCATCTCCATGCTGGAGTTGTTGACCGACCGCTTTAGCCTGCCAAAAACGAAATTTACGGTGGCCGGTTATGCCGACACGATTGGCGTGGACACGAACGAAACGGAACAAGGACGACGACGCAATCGCCGCGTGGACATCGTTGTGCTGAACCTTTATGGGTTAAGCGACGAACCGTTGGGAGGGGAAAAGGTACAGGATGAGGTAATCCACCGTCTGTCTGAGGAAACAGGAAAACCGAAAGCCGCGCCAACCCAATGACAACCTGAGGTCAACCAGCCACCAGCCGCTCCAACAAAGCAGCGGCTGCGCGCTGGCTGGCGAGCTTGATGCTGCTCCCCTCGGCCGCTTCCGCAAGCCCCGCCTGGATCTTGGCTTCGACTACGAAAATCTTTGCGTGATCGGGACCATGCTTGGCCAGCACCGTATAGGTGGGCTGCGGCACGCCGCGCTGCTTGGCAACTTCCTGCAATTCACTCTTGAAGTTGCGTGCTTCTTCTATCTGGCCAACCGTCTTGTCGAATTCCGAAATCACAAAGCGGTTAACAAACTGACGAGCAGGCTCCATTGCTCCATCCATATAGATTGCCGCAATGAGCGCCTCCATCGCGTTGCCCAAGAGCTTCTGCTTTGCGCGTCCGCCGGTAATTTCCTCACCCTTCCCAAGTAGCAGGTAATCACCCAAGGAAAGCAGCCGCGCGACCATCGTCAGGTGGTTCTTGCTCACCAGGTGATTCTTCACTTTGGAGAGGAAGCCCTCATGGGCATCCGGATAGCGGAGCAGGAGAGACTCAGTGGTAAGAAACGAGAGAATGGCATCTCCGAAGAACTCGAAGCGCTCATTGTGTAAACCAGCTTCATGGGCCTCAATGCCATTGGAGGGCGCGAACGACTTGTGCGTCAGCGCCCTCCTCAGTAGCTGCCGGTTCTGGAACGAATAATCAATTGCTCGTTCCAGCAACTCCCATTGCGGTTCCATTGATGTATTCAAGACTCAGGGTTCGGTCCGAACAGATGGGCGGACCCTTTCCTTGGCACTTTTCAGCAAGGCCTAGGTGCCCGCGTTCTGGGCTTCTTCCACCAGCTTCTTTTCCCGCTCTGCCAAGCTCTTCACCTGTTCGTTGCTGTTGGGGTCGTTCATCGCATTGTTCAGCATGTTGATGGCTTCAGAATACTTTTTCGCGAGGCGGTAGGCATTGCCGGCCTTCAGCATCCGCACAGGGTCCGGTTGAGCCTCGATTGCCTTCACGAAAAAGTCCGCGGCCTCTCCATACTTCTTGCGGACAAACTCGCCCTGGGCCATCGCGTCATACGCAATCGCCACTTCATTCTGCTTGATCAGCGTCCACTGTTCGTCGGGAATCTGATCGTTCACCTTAGGAGCCGTCGCCAAGATCTCGATTGCCTTGTTCGCGTTGTCACCCACCTTGGTGAGCTTCTCGTCTCGGTCAAGGTCAAACTCTTTCGTCTGCCGGGCAATGCCGTTGGCGATGCGGACATGGGCGGACGCAGCCTCGAAGGGACTCGCTTTGGCTTCCAGCACCTGCTCGGCGAAGACAATCGTATTGGGAATATCGCCCATCATTTCGTAGGACTGCATGATGTTGAAGAGCGCCCAGGACTTAAACTCGGTATCGGCAAAATCTTCAATCAGCTTTTTGGCTGCCTCAATACGTGCCTGGTCTGAAGCAGCATTCTGCACTGCCATCAGGGCTTCCACCTCTTTCTGCGACTTGGGCTGTTGCGCGAACAGAGTGAAGCTAAGGGCGGCCATGGCGCAAAGCGTGGCCAGAAATCGGGTGGATGTCTTCATGTAATTACCTCACCAAATAGTTTAGGCTACTGGAGTTGCTTCCGTGCCTGCTCCAGTCCAGTGCGCGCTGCGTCAACCGCTGCCTTTGTGAGGCCAGGTACCTTTAGCGCTGCTTGAAAGTGCCCCACGGCTTTTTCGGGCTGCCCCTGAATATCCGCCAGGCGTCCCAGGTAAATCCGGCTCCACACTTCTGTGGAAGGATCAGGATTGAATTCCAGCGCTCGCTGGAAAAACTCGATGGCAACTTCCGGTGAACGTTCCAGAACAGCTACTCGTCCAAGTCCGAAATAGGCCCGGGATTGGATGCTGCGGTTCTGTGCATCCTCTGAGAGCTGGCGGTAAAGGTTGCGCGCGCCAGGATAATCTTTCTTGTCGTACAGAAGGCTTTCCGCCTCCTCCAGCATCTTCTCGGCGGCTGTCAATTCCACCACCTTGCGTTCGCGAACCAATCGCCCTTGGCCTCGCTCCTTAAACTTAACGTCTTTCAGACGGGCGTTTTCCTTGTAGACGTCAAGCGAGGCCATCATTTCTTCGAAGTAATAACGAAGGTTGGCTGGCTGCTTTTCAAATGCGCCCAGTTGCTCAAAGAAGAATGGCGTCAAGACAAAGCCCTCTTCCAAAGCTTCCTGGACGCGGGCCTGGCGGGCAGCTATTGGCATAGGCTCCATTTTTGCCGCCACTGCACGTACCAGACAGGCGGATACCAGAAGTGCGAAATCTTCCTTATAGCCTTGGCCAAGCATAGGGGCGCCCAAGGCGAAATCGATCACAGCGCGCTTGTCTTCAAAGCTGGAACGGTAACGGTAAACCACGGGATCGATCAAATAGTGAAGGTAAGCCAGCTTTACGCGCTCAATGGGAAATTCAGGAGTGGGTGTCACCACCACGAATGCCATGTTGTCGTAGGCCCTGGTTTCCACATGGTTTGGCGCGCCCAGCACATCCAGCACAATCTGGAAGGTGCGCCGCGAAGTACCGCTAGTGGGGTTCCTAAGGTAAGCGTTGGCCTTCAGAATGGTATCCGTCACTTGGGGCTGATACTTCTGTAGGAGCGGTTCGAATTGCGGTTCCACCACCCGCCAGAGTTCCCCGATGTTTGCTTCGTCGTAAAACAGGCGCAGATACGCTTCGAAGCCACGCAGTTCCTGGGTATCCGGGGGCATTTCATTCCAGATAAACAGGGGATTGAACTCCGGTGGACCCTCCGTCACCAGCCCAAAGGAAATGTACTGGCTTAATTCCTGAGACCAGTTGTCCCGCCGGTGATCTTTGTAGAACTGGCGGAGATCCGCCACGATCGGCAGGTTTTTGGCGGCAATTTGCTGCCGAACCCATTTCCGCGCAGGGTGATTGCTGGGGCTTTCCAGGTCCTCGTCGTAGCCGGCCGCGTTGATGAGCGCCATCGCGGTGAAGAGCGATTCGCTCACTTCAAAGCGTACAGCGTCCGTTACCGGGCCGGCGTTCGGTGGCGCTTGAAATTGGGCTTGTCCCCCAGTTGCTGCCGCCACCAGCAGCATGGCGATAACTGTTAACGGTCTCCACCCATGTCTTGTCTGGCCAGCGAATGCGGAGCGCCAAGAGTTACTGAATAACCTGGGTGTAGAGCTATGGGTCAAGGAAAACGCCTTTGGATCTGCCGCGGGAGCCAGCAGTCAATTCCTAGTTTACCGAGGAATGGCCGCCCGCTATCGGGCACGCGTCCAGAGCACTACTTCCAACCCGCCAATTACGCTGCGGCCGGGCATCGGGACCCCTGGAATCTCTTCATACGTCTGGTCCGCTAAATTGGCGAACTGAACGAATGGACGCAGACGCTGGCCGTGGTGCGCTACCGACACATCCCACAACATGTAGGAGGCACGCTGAAAGCGCTGCGTTACACCCAGCCTGGTTCGCAACGCCATGTTGCCGCGAGTTACCGCCTGCCAGGTCCCGACGAAGGCATGGACAGGATAGTTGAAGCTATAGCGCGACTGCAGACCTTCGATGTCGGTTTGCGCGCCGCGCAGGCCAGTGTAGGCCACTTCCACGTTCGCCGCCGCCTGGTAGCGCCAGCTTGCCCTTGCTTCCAATCCAGTGAACCGGAGTCGCTGGAAGTTGCGGGCTTGCCAGATGGCATCAGGGCTTTCGCGGACAAAGTCGATTCCATCACGCTCACGACGTTGAAAAACGGTGACCTCGCCATCCACGCGCTGCCCGGCATTCCAGTCGAGACCCGCTTCATATCCCCAGGCGCGCTCAGGGCGCAAATCGGGATTACCGCGGTTAGCGGGGTCATGATAATAGAGATCGGTGAAGCTGGGAACCCGATAGGCACGGCTCACGCTGGCGCGCAGTTTGGCGCGGCTGTTGAGCCAAAAGCCCGTGGCCAGCGTAGGGCTTAGTTGTCCGCTCCAAGCCTGAAACAGTTCGTACCGAGCACCAGCGGTTAAGGAAAACCGGCCTGCCGCCCGCAGGTCGTAGCTCAAGTAGGTCGCCTGCCGCCCGCGCTGGTGAAATCCCAGATTCGTACTCTTAATGTCGTCGTGAAGCGCCTCGAAGCCATAGTGCAACCGGCCATGGGCTCCCACGTCGTCCGTGCGCCGGATGCTGCCAATCCAGGTTTGGGAAATGTGGTGATTCGTGAACACCTGCGGCCGGTCGCGGTACAGCACAAACAGATCTGTATGGCGTCGATAGCTAAAGGAAGCCACGGTCTTTGAGCCCAATTCCTGGCTTGCCATGGCGGTCCAGTTCTTCGTCCGCTCCCAGGAATTGAATCGGCCATAGAAACCCTCCGCCCCAAAGGGACGATCCATCATTCCCAGGACAATGCGCGTAAAGCCAACCCCTGTCTTCAAATGAGTGGTGGAGGAAATGAGGGAGTTCCGATAGTCGCGATTTTCGATAAAGCCGGTGGATAGATCCCGGGAGGCCGCCAATTGTTGGAAGACAGGGCCACGCACCAGATTGGCGGTCACCCGCTGTTGGTTGGTGCCAAAGCTTCCTAAGGCTCCACGGATTCGGATCTCGCTGGTTTCCGGCCGACGGGTACGGAAGTTCACAACGCCCCCCACCGCATCGGCGCCATAGAGCGTGGACCCGGATCCTCGCAGTACTTCCACGCTCTCGAGGGCTTCCATCGGAATCGGCAGATTCAGGTTGTGGTGGCCGCTTTGCGCGTCGTTCATGCGGACGCCATCCAGCAGGATAAGCGTTTGGCCGAAAGTGCCCCCGCGGATGGAGAGGTCTCCCTGGATGCCATTCTGCCCGCGCTGGCGAAGGTCCAGGGAGGGATCCAGCTTCAAATAGTCGGCGAAGGTGTTGAAAAGTAGCGGGGCCTCGGTAATATCCAGCACCGTGATGGCGCGTTCACTTTCCTCAAGAGGAACAGGTTCAAAGAACCCGGTGACCACCACCGTTTCTTTGCGGGGCGGGGACGGATCTTGGGGCGCGGATCGGTCGTCCGATGGCTGCCGGGTGGGCGTCGCAGCAGGATCTTGCAACGTTGAGCCTGCCCTGGGCTCTGAGCTTTCCGCTAACTCGGAGCTTGAGGCGCTTACGGGAGTCGCTATTTGTTGTGCTTGTTGTGCAGAAGCGGGGAACAGATGGCTCAGCGAAAGCAGAACGAGCGCCAAAAC
Source organism: uncultured Solibacteraceae bacterium (assembly GCA_964618435.1). Lineage (GTDB taxonomy): Bacteria > Acidobacteriota > Terriglobia > Bryobacterales > Bryobacteraceae > JACTMJ01. The sequence goes on along the minus strand of CAZUAX010000004.1, from coordinate 30,036 downwards.
AGGGGACGCCTGGACGGAGGGCGCCACGCGGAAAAGGGTCATAAGGGCCTACATGCTTATCATACGGGAGCGTCCGGTTTGCGTGGGGACTGGTGTCGACCGTGCCCTATTGGTTCAGGCAAGTCCAAATTGTCTTGCAACAGTCTAAAGTCTTGAGGCTTCGGGACGATTTGTGGATATGTGGGCGAGCGCTTGCAACCAACTCGGAACTACGAGGAAGAAAAGTACTTTCAGGAGAACTCACCGATTCCCTGCCCAGGCTGTGGCAGCCGGGCGGTGGTAAGGCTGCACCGCAGCTCCCTGGAGAAGCTTGCCACGGCGGTTTCCGGTCACTATCCCTACTTCTGCCGCAACTGCTATACGAAGTTCTACAAGCAAGAGAAGGTGGACCCGGCCTGAAGAAGGCTGAAGGTCGTGTTTATCTCAGCAGTGATTCGCTTGGCTTGTCGGTTGGTGCTAGACCGGTGAGTTCGCAGCTTTGACCTCTAAAATGAAATAGGCCCCACCGAAGTGGGGCCTGAATACGAGAAGGTACTTCCAAATCGTTGAATTGTCGAAAGCGACTCGGGCTAAGCGGAGCGGCGGCGACGGGCCAAGGCTAGCAGGCCAATACCAGCGCTCAACATAAGCCAGGTGGAGGGCTCGGGAATCGGGTTTTCTTCATTCGGAGGATTCGGGAAATTCTGGTTGATTAGCCACAAGCTGTCGTTGCGCTCACCAAGGCTTCCGTCCTCATTTACTCGCGTGACGCTGGTCAGACGGGCCACACCGGAAATGAACTTGCTCGCTTCAAGGGCAGGGGTGCTTTCAGTCGCGAAAACAATCATGCTGATGTCGAAGCCACCAATTCCGTTATCGCCGATGAAGAAATGCATTGCACCGTTGTCGTTCAGCGAGAACGGCCCAGCAGACCCGCCACTGACGTCGGAATATGCCACGATTGGAGCGATTAGACTTCCGTTGGCGTCATCGAAGCTGCTGACATTTGTCGTTAGGCCGCCAGTAACGGGAACGGCACCGTCGTAGTTGAAGTACAAACCAATCAAGTCACCTTCGGCGCCTGGAACCACTGAATTGACATTGGCAGAGATTTGCACGCCGTTGCCAGCGATGCCGAGATCCGCAAGATCGGTAATTGAGACAGTGACACTAAGTGCCGGGTTTGCCACGTTCGATTCGGCGAGTAGGAATTCAATTGTAGCCGCCGGAGCGATTGCCGAAAACGCGATGAGCAGCAGTGCTGCCAGCCAAATTTGTTTGAACATTTGTCGATAGTACCTTTCTTTCCTTCAGACCCGAGTTTGCCCGATTTCCACTTTTAAGTCAACAAAACCGGCGAACAATGCTACTTATAGTACTGCACTTTACTAGCGAGAATTTCTTCTCAAGAGGAGGAATGTACACCAAGAGAAAATCGTAAAGAATTGAAACGAAGGAGATAAGGAAGACGTGGACGTACAGTCGAAATCAGAGCGACACAATTTAGGCAAGAAAATAATATAAAGAGATGCTTCAACGAGAAAACTGGAGAAAGTGCAGATTTGAGTGGATTTAGAAATGTGGCGCATCATCTGCGATCGTGCTTGGGTTACATGAGTTACAAATGCCCTTTCCCAGCGCAAACGGCACGTTTGAAGGAATCCTAGCGAGGACGACGATGGCGAGCGGCCATCGAAACATCAGTTGGTCTGGCTCGGATTTGGTGCAATGCAGCTTCGGGGTCGCAGATGATGTGGGGACACCTTACAGACACTGACTTTCGACGCGGCGTGGTCTAAGCGAATCAGGAAGGACGCTGAAGGTTACCCATGGCGGCTCCGCCTATATCCCTATATGCGGAGCCGCCATGGGTTCGTATGGTTGCTAACTCAAGGGACCTAACTTAGCGGCGACGACGAGCCATCGCCAGTAAGCTGAGTCCCGCACCAAGCATCAGCCAAGTACCTGGCTCAGGAATTTGTTCCTGGTTGGGGGGGGTCGGGTAGTCGGGAGTCGTCAGCCAGAGGCTGCCTTCCCGCGTTCCCGAATCATCGGTCACACTCTGCAGCCGGGCAACCGCGCTCAGGAACATTGACGCACTGAGTGGGCTGGGGTCGCCGCCTGACGTCGCCATGATCACCCAACGGATGTCATAGCCGTTCGCGCCGATGCCGCCTTCGTTCACGGCAAAGAGCATCGCGTAGTCAGACAACTGGATCGGCCCCACTTTCTGTCCGTTCACCACGGAATAGGTGACTTCCAGGTCTGTCTGCCCGTCCAAGCCAAATTCAAAGGACGACACATCCACGTTCACGCTCGTTGGTGGCGCAATCGCGTAGTTGAAGTAGAGGTCGAGCAAGTCGCCGACCGCCCCGGAACCTTCAACGGTTGGCTCAACGTGCGCAGCGATCTCTACGCCCCCGATCATGTCCGAGATCGTGATCGACACAAACACAGGGGGTAAGGTGAGTTCATTTGACTCGTTAACAGTAAACTCGACGATCGCCGCCGGAGCGGCGGCAACCAGCACAAGTAAAAATGCCAAAGTGATCCAAGCAGATTTCCTCATGATGGAATAGTACCTGCCTTTCTTTTCTTCCTCAGTTTGCCCCTCAAGCACCCCTAAGTCAAAGAAAATATGAAAGGATACAATACGGATATTTCTGGTATCTTGTGATAGATTTCGGCGGCGTATCCCCGGTACAAAAATTTGCTTGTAAAGTATTGTCAAATAAAGCCAAATGACGGCAAGAAAAGAGAAACTGAATAGAATCGTAATTCCTTGATTATTTCCAGGTTATTTTCCTACTTGTTAGACCATTCCTCCCGTTAGCTCAAGCAGTGGTTGATTATACTTTCAGATAGCTCTTACGTAGACTAAGGCAAGATCAGGGGCGAAATTACGCAAAGCTTACCCCCGTACTTGGCGGGAGAAGCGGAAATCGGTGGGTGGAGCGAGGGGATTCCGGTGGCGGTTTAGCAGTTAGCCAGCGTTGGTCCAGTGCCGATTGGCAAGGGTGAAGTTCTCGCCCAGGTAGATACGTCGTACATCGGGGTCGCGCCCCAGGGCTTCGGGGGTGCCTGCGCGGAAGATGCGGCCCTCGTTGATGATGTAGGCGCGGTCTGTCACTGCCAGGGTGACAGCCACGTTGTGGTCGGTGATCAGGACGCCGATGCCACTCTGCTTCAGATCGAAGATGATGGCCTGCAATTCTGCTACCTGGATGGGGTCAATGCCCGAAAAGGGCTCGTCGAGCAGCAGGAATGACGGATCAATCACCAGCGACCGAGCAATTTCCACACGACGCCGTTCCCCGCCGGAGAGCATATAGCCACGGCTCTTGCGCACCTTATCGAGGCCCAACTGTTCGATGAGCCCTTCCATCTTCGCTTCCCTCTGCCGCTTATTGAGAGGCAGCGTTTCGAGGATAGCCAGCAGGTTCTGCTCCACCGTAAGCTTGCGGAAGACCGACGCCTCCTGGGGCAGGTAGCTGATGCCGCGGCGCGCCCGCTGGAACATGGGCAGGTCAGTGATGTCATCCCCATCCAGTAGGACTTTCCCGGAATCGGGTGTCACCAGCCCCACGATCATGTAGAAGCTGGTGGTCTTTCCCGCACCGTTTGGCCCCAGTAAACCCACCACTTCACCGCGCTCGATGGAAACAGAAAGGTCCTCCACCACGCGGCGGCGCTGGTAGGCTTTAGAGATTTCACAGGCCTGGAGCTTTTGCATCAGTCAGTTGCGGCGGATGACGCTCACGGCGGGAGCGGCATCGCCACTTTCCACAATCAACCGGTCTTCGTTGGAGAAGTACGTGAGGCGCTTACCCCGCGTTGCCCCCTGCTCTTGATCTTCAAAGAAGGGCTCCCCGCCATAAAGTACCATTTTCGTCTCTTCAGGATAGTATTCAGCGTGCTCAGAAGCACCACGACGGGTGGTATTTGCCTCCCGCATCAGGATACGCACATCGCCATCCGCAAAAGACTGCTTCAGCTGCGTTTGGCCCGCGACATCCTCCGCCAGCACCATACGCAAGGATGCTGAATCCACGGAGAGGCCCGCTCTGCGCAAACGAACTTTACCGGTGTAAGTGGCCAGCTTCTTCTGTTCTTCGTAGAGCATGCTGTCGCTATGGATAAGCGTGTAGGTAGGGACGTTCTTGACGGGGCCTTCCTTCCCCTTGGTGGCACCTGCTGGCTGGGCCGCTTCCTCAATCTGGGAGAACACATTTCCCTGGCCGGCAAGCGTCTGCTGTTTGCGGTCGATGGTAGCGACGTCGGCGTGCAATCGGCTTGCCCCCTGCCAGAGACGGGCATTTCCTTCGTAGCGAATCCACTGGTTCTGGTCGCGGGTGGTCATTTTCTGCGCGGTTGCCTGCAGCGCTTCGTCGCCCCCGGGCAACCCTGCTTCCCCTGCTTTGGCCTTTGGCTTCGTTTTGTCGCCGGGTTCTGGTTTACGGGTAGACACCACATCGCCTTCGGCCAACAAATCGCCGCTGGGTTCCTGGGTGCGAATGCGCGCTGCCTGGAGAGATCCGGTGTCGTCCCAGACGCGCGCCTGCCCTTCTAGCAGATTGTATTTGTCTGCCTGATGCAGCAAGGCGCTTTCCGCACGCCCGCGGCGCACACCTTCTTCAAACTCAAAATTGCCCCATTGCTTCATCCAGGCCAATTCGCCACTTTCCGGGTGGAAACCCGCCTCCAGGTCAGCAGAACGCGTCTTGAGCGTCGCGGGAGGGCCCTGTTTGCGCTGCTTCGCCGTGGCAACGCTGGCCGCGGATGGCGCGGATTCCGTGGTCACCTTGGTGGCGCGGAAGCTCTTCATGCGATTCTTAGGGCCGTACTTCGCGGTAATCCGCTCACCCCGCAGCACACGCAGGCGCTGCTGGGTTGTGGCTGGATGAAAGGTAACCGTCCCCGGAGCGTGAGTCTGCACCTGTTCCAGTTCTTCACCGCCTGCGCGCATTTGCAACTCGACGATTTCCGATTCCAGGGTGCGCCTTGGCTGCCGCTGTGCTGCTGGACCCAGCGGAGCCGATTCCAGCATCGCCTGGCCTTGGGCAATTGCCTTATCCAGCGTGGAATCCTCTACCCCTTCGAGGAAGAACAGATGCATGCGCGCGGAACGAACACGGTTGCGGCTGCCTGGGGTTTCGCTATCCAGCCTGCTTCCCGAGTGGCTGATGAGCTCGCGCAAGGTGCCGTCCTCACGGTAGAGCAATTCGGCAAGATCCCCGCCAAAAGTGAGTTTCCTTTGGGGGTACTCATCGACACCAGAAACCGAGTGAGCTTCCACACGCCGAATGTCCCCCTCCTTGATCTCGACGGTGGCGTCGCCGGCGTCAAGACGCAGGTTGTTGCGCTCCATGCGGGTGGGGCCACTCAGTTTCAGCAGGCCTGCGGCCTCGAGGTAGACGGCGCGCGCTGCCCAGACCCTCGTGGAGGCGTTGCTCCCGTCCGGCTTTTGGAAGGTGAATGCCGCTTCGTTTTCCAGCACAATTTCCTTGGTTTGCGGATTGTAGACGGCACCCACCGCCTCGCCGAAGCCATCGGCAAACTGGAAGTGAGTTCGTTCCGTCGTGCGTGCGATGCCGGTTTCGGTTTCGAAGTGTACCTTGGATGAGCGGATAACCGTGGGGTGCGCAGGCAATGGCTCGCCATTGTTCGGAACTTGCATGATGATCTCCACCTCCCCCTCGGAGACCATGGTCTTTGCGCGGGTGTCGACATCGGCGCGGCGGCTTTTCACGAGATCGTAGGTGTCGGTGGCGCCACCGAAGATCTTGAGCTCCACATCCTCCAGTTCCACGCGGGAAGGCATCTGGATCATGCGGTACGAGCGGGCACTTACCTCCACCATGGGCTTGCCCTCCACGGTATGCGACCATTGCCAGCGGTCAGCAGTTCCCGCAACATTCTCGGGCAAGGGGGAAGGGGGCGGGGTCGCGTTCGCTTCCGCCGCAAGGCGCTGGTAGTAAAACACCACACCAGTAGCGACAAGAAGGACGAGAAACAGGAGGGCCAGGAAGCGGCCAACACCGCGCATTCTGCCTAAAGGATACCATTCACAGCAATGGCATCCGCGAAAGTCAGCCGTCGACGGGCTCTTCCGCTTGGCTGGAACCCTGTTTGCGGCGCGCCCAGCAGATACCTCGCTTGCTGGCGCGAACGAAAGCAGCAATCTCCCGGGTGATGTCGGTGGCTTCCTTCCCGCTTTCGAGCGCAATCAACGCATCCTCGCGCGACAAGCCTTCAAGGTACAGCAGACGAATGGCGTGCTTGACGGAACGAACATCGCTAAGCGTGTAGCCGGCTCGCTTCATCCCCACCAGATTGGGCCCCACCGCCTCCACGTGAAAACCTACTCCCAGAAAATAGGGCGGCACATCGCGGTTGATTCGCGTGTTTCCGCCGATCATTGCCAGACGCCCGATCTTTGAATACTGGTGCACCACCACGCCACCGGATATGAAGGCGCGATCGCCTACCTCCACGTATCCGGCCACCAGAGAGCAACTGGCAATCACCGTGTGGCTCCCAATGACAGCATTATGCGCGATGTGGCCCGAGGTCATCACGTAGTTGTCGTCTCCGATTACTGTTGTGCTTTCGGGCTGGGTGCCGCGGGAAATGGTGAAGTGCTCGCGAATCCGGTTACGCGAACCCATCACCAGGTAGGAGCGTGCACCGCTGAAGTTTTTATCTAAAGGGTCAGTTCCCAGCACGGTACCAGCCGAAATCTCATTGGCCTCGCCCATCGTGGTGAAACGCTTTACAAAGACGTATGGTTCTAACCGGCAGGAATTGCCGAGAATGACATCGCTCTCCACCACGCAGAATTCACCGATATGGCACTGCGCACCAATGATGGCATCGGGGTGAACTCTGGCCGTGGGGGCAACGTAGGCGGAAGGTTCTACTGGCACCACCCAGTATGATACAAGCTACGGCATCTTCTGCCGCAATGCTTCGCGGCAAGGCGATTGCGGGATGGGTGACGGAGGAGGGCAAGCGCCATGGAAGTACGTCGAATCGCACAAAGCCTTGGCTTAACCTACGAAGGCGACGGAGAAAAGCAGATTGAGGGCGTAGCCGAGCTCACGATCGCAGGGGGAGCGGATGTTTCCTTCGTGGGCTCCCGCAAAGCGGCGGAAAGCGCACCTCGTTCGGCGGCAGGTTGCCTGATTGTCCACACGGACTATCCGAACCAGGAACAGCGAACGGTGATTCGGTCGCGAGCCCCCCGGACGGACTTCGCGCGCTGCGTGCGCATCTTCCACCCCAAGCCAATCGCGGCACCCGGGGTGCATCCGACCGCCTTTGTGGCGGAAGATGCAACCCTGGGCGACGGTGTTCACCTGGGCGCCAACGTGGTGGTGGGCTCTGGCAGCGTGGTAGGCGCGTTCACCCGGGTGGGCGCGGGCAGCGTGATTGGCGAGCGGGTGGTGATTGGCCGCAACTGCTCCATCCACCCTAACGTGACTCTCTACGATGACGTGGAACTTGGCGATGCGGTTGTGCTGCACGCGGGCGTTGTGGTGGGTGCCGATGGCTTTGGCTTTGTGATGAACGACGGACACTACGAGCAGTTCCCCCAGGTGGGCCGGGTGGTGCTGGAAAGCGGAGTGGAACTGGGTGCGAATACCTGCGTGGACCGCGCAGCGTTGGGTGTTACCTGGATTGGCGAGGGCACCAAAATCGACAACATGGTGCATGTGGGCCACAACTGCCGGATTGGACGACACGTGGTGGTGGCCGCGCAGACTGGCTTCTCCGGAGGTGTAGTGGTGGAAGATTACGCCGTCATCGGTGGGCAGGTGGGCATTGGCGATAAGGTCCGGATCGAGACGCGCGCGACTTTGGGATCCGGTTGCGGCGTGCTCACCTCCAAGGTGATTCGTGCGGGCGAAGTGGTGTGGGGAACACCAGCGCGTCCGCTGAAGGAATACTTGAAGCAGTTGGCCAACCTTTCGCGCATCGACAAATTAAGGGAGCAGGTTGCGGAATTGCGCAAGAAGGTTGAGAGCCTGGAGACACGATCAGAAGGCTAGCCAAAGCCATGTAAGGTTATTTCGAAGCGGAAGCGCGACTTTTCCGGGAAGCCCGGGTTCATCTCACTAGTTGCACAGCCTACGGTCGCCGGCCCGGGGCGAATGGGCAACACGGCGCAAGCCGGAACCTGATGATTGAGGTGAATGACATGTTGAATAAGCGTACTTTGATTCTTGGCCTGTCGCTGGCGCTGGTAAGCCTGGTGGGCCTGGCCCAGGGTCCCCGGGGCGGGCGCGGTGTCGGTGGTCCGCCTGAGGGTGCGGGCCCGGGTGGGGGCCCTGGGATGGCTGCCAGCCAAATCAGGCAGCTGATGAATCCGATGATGGCACGGTTGCTTGAGCTGACCGATGCACAGAAGACTGCCATCCGTGAACGGATGCAGGCCGCCGCCGAAGAGGCCAAGCCACTCCGCGAGCAACACGCAGAACTGCGGAAGCAGATTCAGGAAGCCATCCACACAAACGCGGGTGACGCCACCCTGGAACAACTGGCTGCGGAATCCGGCAGACTGGCAGGGCTGATGCAGGCGATTTCCTTAAAGGCTCGATCCCATGTGGTGAACACGATTCTTACCGCGGAACAGCGCACGAAGCTGGAAGAGTTGCGGCAGGAATTCCGGAACCGTCCGCGTCCCGGCCGCCGGGGCCCTGGCGCTGCCGCACCGGGTGGGAATGCCCCCTCCACGGGCAGCACGAGCCCTCAGGCTTAAGTAACCCGCTATAGCGCTTGGCGCTTCCAGCGAAACCACGGGGATTCCTTAACCGGAGTCCCCGTTTTCTTTTTGCGGTGATGGCAACGGCAGATAGTTCCGTAGCGGGATGAGGCGTGGGTTCCAGTTCTGCACGGCCCAGTCCCACAGCTCGGCCAAGGAACCATCGCGAAGGGCGTCGGGTGGCGCCTGGCGCAAAAAAAGCAGAGCAGCGTGCAGCTCTCTCGACGCCCGGCCCGCATTGAGAGGCGCAGCTCCTGTCTGCTTGCTGAGCTTCTCGCCGCTGGCGTGGGCAGCCACCGGCACATGCAGATAGCGTGGAGTTGCGTAACCCAACGCCCGCTGCAGGGCAATCTGGCGGGGTGTGCTCCCGAGCAGGTCCGCGCCGCGCACAACGTCGGTCACTCCCTGCTCCGCGTCATCCACCACCACGGCAAGCTGGTAAGCAAACAGCCCATCTGCGCGCAGAACAACAAAGTCGCCAATGCTCGATTCCAGGCGGCTTTCCACCTGACCCTGGCAGCGGTCTACGAACTGGATGGGATGGTCAGTGACGCGGAAACGTACGCTACGGGCAATGCGCCCGGCTTCCAGGTATTCCTGGGAAAGGCCCTCGCGGCAATAGCCGGGATACCAGACTACGCCATCCTCGGATAGTCGCCCGCCGTTGGAAAGGTCACGGCGTGTACAGGCACAGGAGAACACCGCATGCCGTTGCCAAAGTCGATGCAGGGCCTCCTGGTAGCGCTCCGTGCGATGGCTTTGCCAAAGCACCGCACCGTCCCAGGTGAAGCCAAACTGCTCCAGCGTGCGTAGAATCTGGTCGGCCGCACCCGGCACGGTGCGCCCGGTATCCACATCTTCTATCCGCACCAGCCACTCGCCGCAGTGGGCGCGGGCATCCAGATAGCTGGCTACGGCAGCAACCAAAGATCCAAAGTGCAAAGGGCCAGTGGGTGAAGGCGCAAAGCGGCCACGGTATCCAGGCTCGCTGATAGTTCGACTGGGCATAGTGCGATGGAGAATCTCAGTCACTTCCGCCCAGCATAGCCAAGGTAGCCCGCCTCTGGTGAGATCCTCAGAAGCGGTCGCGATGCTCCAGGTTGTTCATCACCTCGGTTCGGCTCCGCCAGACCGGGCGCAAGGCCTTGCGGGTCATCCACTCCAACTGGTCTTCGGCATGCGGCGAATCCGGCTGCGAGGAACTTCCGTAACTCATCAAGGCATAGGCACGGGGAGTTCGTGAGAACTCTACACAGATCACGAAGGTCTCGCCGTGAATGGGCACACGCTTGCGGTCGCTCATGGAGCCGAAGGTAATCACCCGAAAGATCCCCAAATTGCCAAAGCCCCCATTGGCGGGGAACTCGGCGTTCCGATAGCGATACTTCATCACTGCTCCCCAGGGCGTATCGAGGGCGCCGAAATCCTTCTCCATCTGGGCGGCAGCGTCATCAAGAAATGCCACTGCCTCGGACGGGTTCTTCAACCCACGCGGCGTGGTAAGGGGTTCGGCAATCGCGTAGGGAATGGCAAAACGCGACTGGTCTGCCATCGCGGGCCCCATAAACCTCTGCGCCCAGTACAGGAAGAGCATCGCACCTCTGCTGTCGGCGTTGGTTTCCCGGTCCCATGCCGCAAGCACCTTGGCGGCCGCGCGTACACGATCGGAAGTGCCATGCACCTGGACGGCGGCAAGCAGCTCCTCAATGACCCGATCCGCCAATTCCGCACGCGTGGAGTGCTTCTGCGTAATGAATTCATCGAGGGTTACTTTCTGCATCGCACTCAACATGCGCAGTGAGCGATGGGCGCGAAAGCTGGCATTCCGCGGGGCGGTATAGGACGGATACTTGTCCGGGTCAAGACTGTTTGGCCACGCAGCATTCCACGGAGGGTCGTTAGTGTTCTGCACATAAGCGCCCGGAGGGTTAAAGACCTGCGGCAACTCTTCATAGGAGTGATATCCGGTCCAGAGCGTCTCAGAGGTATCACCCGGGAGGACACCCGCCCAAGTCTGCAAATCACCTGACTTGCGCTTTGGTAACAGGCCATTGAACCGGTAATGGATATTCCCGTTGCGGTCCGCGTAGACGATGTTGAACGTGGGCACCTGCATGCGGCGCAGTGCCGCTTCATACTGACGGAAGTTCTTTGCCGTCTGCATTTGCCAGTACTGTTCGAGCGCAAAAGGACGGTCGAGGCCAGCGACTCGCATGGCCAGCGTTCTACCCTCGTTTTCGTAAACTACAGGACCATGTACGCTCTTGCGAATGGCAACCACTTCCGTTCGCATCGTGCCATCCGGCTGGCGTATCTTCAGCGTGTGCTCGCTGGCGGTGAAGGGCTTCCACTCTCCATCAAAGCGGTAGTTTCCATCCTTGACGAACAGTGCGTACAGGTCCATTCCGTCAATGTTGTTCACGGTTTGGTTGAAGCCCAAGTGATCACTGAAGACGAAACGAAGGATGGGGAGCCCCACCTGTGTTGCCCCATAAAGGTTAAGGCCAGGTGCCTGTAGGTTGGCTTCAAAGTAGGTATACCAACCAGCCCAGGGAAGGTGAGGGTTTCCCAGCAAGAGCGCATTCCCATTCGCGGTGCGCGATGGAGCCACTGCCCAGGCGTTGCTGCCGCCGTCTTCGGTGCGGGCTGGGGCCGGACGCGCCGCACTTGCCACCCGCGCCGCGGAGCTGACATAGCTGTATTGAAAAAGGCGCAGCGCATGCTGCAAGGGGTCAAGACCACTCACCGGCAAGACCCGCTTCACCTCCTCCGACAAGCGTTCCGGATGTTTGGCGGCGTAGTCGTTGATGCCCTGCGCGAAGGCATCCAGGTAGCGCCGGAAGGAGGGCGTCTGCCGTTCATACCAGCTCTTGGCGGTGGCTGGCGCTTCGTTCACCGCAAGCCATCGGTCGAGTGGCAGCGCTTCCGGACCAAAGTACTCCGCGCCGCGCGCCCTGGATTCTCCGTAGAGCCTCAGCACCAGGTTTCCATGACTATGGGCCTGCGCCCAGCCAAAGCCGTAAAACAGATCCTCCGTATTCTTGGCGAACACATGAGGAACTCCGTAGCGATCCCAAATCACTTCAGTGCCCTTCGAGGGCACTTTGCCCGCTAGAGGTGATGTGATGAGGCAGCAGAAAAAGAGCACCAAAAACGGAACGAACCGGAATCGGGACAAAGCAGTCACCTGGATAGCAGGCTCCTGGGCGGACGCGGCGGGCCAGGGCAGGACGGGGAGTCTTCCAGATTGTAGCGTAGTTCGAAACCGAAGCCGCCCGCGCTGGTGACTAACCAAAGCGCGGGCGGCACGTTTACAAAGGCGGGCTTAGCGTGAGTAGGTGATGCGGTAGATGGTGTTGTTGCCATCTTCACTCAAAAGCAGGCTGCCGTCGGACATCTGCAGCAAGCCCACAGGGCGTCCCCAAACTTCGGGCTGATCCTCGCCCAGCATGAAGCCACCGAGGAAGTGCTCTGGTTCTCCAGCAGGCTTGCCCCCTTTGAACGGGACAAAGTCAACCGAATAGCCCACCCGCTTGGCTCGGTTCGATGACCCTCGATAGGCAAGGAAAGCACCGTTGCGGTACTTCGCGGGAAACTGGTTGCCGGTGTAGAACAGAAAATCCATCACCGCGACATGCGACTGCAGCAGCACATCGGGAACAATCGTTTTTTTCACCCTGGCCGGATTCTCGCCCTTGCGACGTGGCTCCTCGTTTGGGCCGATATAGGCCCAGGGCCAGCCATAGAATGCTCCCTTTTTCACTTCAGTGAGGAAGTCCGGAACCAGATCGTCACCCAGGCCGTCGCGCTCCTGCACCGTGGCCCAGGGCTTCCCGCTGACGGGATGGACGCGAATGCTCACGGGGTTGCGTAGCCCCTCCGCCAGGATGCGGCGATTGCTGCCGTCCGGGTTCGCCATAAGAACGACCGCACGGTCCGGAGGATCGCCCGCGCTCACGTTGCTGCCTGAGCCCACTCCCACGTACATCGTGCCTTTCTTGTCAAAGGCAATGGACCGGGTCCAGTGACCGGCAGTATAGCCCTTCAGGGCAATCACTTCCTCACCGGAACCCACTTCCAGGGAGTCTGCATCAAATTTGTAGCGCTTGATACTTTGGGCCTCACCCACATAGAGGTAGCCTCCCCACAGCGCCATGCCGAAGGGGCGCTCCAATCCGCTGATGATCGCTTTCCCGGGCTTGCCGTTTTCGATGAGGTACACGGCGCCATTCGGAATGGCATCGGTCACCAGCACTTTGCCACCAGCCACTTCCAACAGAAAGCGAGGCTTCTTGAATCCGCTGGCGAACTGCTCGACACGAAATCCGGCTGGCATCTTGAAGGAGGCGCTCTCCGGGCGGGGAACCACCTTGGGCGGATTCGGCTTCGAGTTTTCCGGATCTGGTGGCGGCAGCTTTGGGTTACGCGTGGCGCCCGCCATCGGCATGGCGAGGCACAGAAACAGGGCGAAATGACAGAGAGTGCGCATGGTGTTTTTGGGGGTAATGGAAGAGTGTATCACTGCCAAGTTCCCCCTGAGCAGAGGGGGTTCCGGCTCGTGCTCATCTGGGAATGAGGGATGCCGATGGGGCAGAAGCCCCTTGCGGAGGTACGAACTGAATCGTCTGCCCATGGCGGCAGCAACCTTGCACCGCACGCAATCGCTACACTAAAGGAAAGGTTCCCATGCACCGACTTCTAACCATTTTGTTATTGCTTTGCCTTTGCGGCACGGTCCTGCTGCCAGGGCAGGAACTGAATACCACGCAACAGGCCCAGGTGGCCAAGCTGGAGCACCAGTTCATGTCACCCTGCTGCTATGGCGAACAGCTCTACGGGCACCTTTCACCACAAGCCCTGGAGATGAAACAGCAGATCGCGCAGATGGTGCTGGAGGGGCGCAGTGAACGTGAGATTATTGACCACTTCAAAGCGCAATTTGGTTCGCGCATCCTGGTGGAGCCAGAGGGCGCACAGTGGTGGGTGATGAACGTGGTGCCGATGGTGCTGCTGCTACTCGGGTTTGTCGCCACTGTGTGGATCATCCGCAAGTGGTACAAGCCCGCGGAACCGAAAGCGGCATAAGCGCCATTCGTTGCTATAAACGCTGAAACGCCTTCAGGATGTCATTTGCGCCATAGCGCAACGCGATGGGCCTGCCATGCGGGCAGGTCATGGGATAGTGGGTTTCTGCAAGGGTACGCAGCAGCCATTCCATCTTGGCGTGGTCAAGCGGCATATTTACCTTGATGGCGGCTTTACAGGCGACACTTGCCGCCAACTCGCGGCGCAGGTCTTCCGGCGAACGGCTGCGCCAGTCGGCTTCCCGGTTTTCCAGAACCTCCCGAATCATGCTTTCGATCTCACTGATCGGCAAATCCGCCGGCGCGGCCTTTACTGAAATTGTGCGCACGCCAAAGGGCTCTGTTTCAAAACCGAGGGTCCGCAGTTCCGCTTCGATTGCAGCATAATCCAGTTGCGCGGCGGCGCTCACTTCAATCACCAGCGGCATCAGCAACCGTTGACTTTCCACCTGGCCGCGGGCGAAGCCCTCCAGGACTTTCTCGAACAGGATACGCTCGTGCGCGATGTGCTGGTCAATCAGCCAGACTCCATCCTCACCCACGGCGATGATAAAGCTATTCTTCCACTGCCCCACTGGACGGAGATTGCGCAACGCTTCGAGGTTGGGGCTTTCCTCGCTGCGAAGATGCGTATAGGCTTCGCGCACTGTGCTGCTTTCCTCACCGGGCAGTGGGGCAGCGTCGATTGCTGGGCCTTTGGCTGCATCTTCAACCGAAATAGAACCAGGAAACGGCAACCTTGCGGGCGGCCCTGGCGGCTGACGCAGCGAAAATGCCGGCGAAGATGAAAAAGCCGGTGAGGACGGAAATGCCTGTGAGGAGATCGCGCGTCCGCGGCCAGCCAGGAAGCCTGAACCGCCAAACACCGGCGGGGACGGGGCCAAGCGCGGAGCGACACCCGGATCCGCATCGCCATCCGGCAGCAAATCGATGGGCGAAGCGTAAATCGCATTCAAGTCACGCTGGCTGTACTCGGAGTAAGGAAGCTGGCTCGCCGTCTGGCCTGCCGCGGCAAGCTGGGCCGCTTCGTGCTCCGCCGATGCATGCTGACCAGGGACTTGGTCTCCAGATTGTGATACAGCAGGAAGCGACGGTTCGACAGCTCCCATCACCTCCGGCTGTGGAGCAGGTGCAGCGGGCCTGAGTGCCATGAGCCGCTCGCGAATAATGTCCTCTACAAAGTCATGCACAAAAGTCCGGTGATGGAAACGAACCTCGGTTTTGGCCGGGTGTACGTTCACGTCCACCTCGTCGGCAGTGCATTCCAAGAAGATGGCAGCAAAGGGAAATGTATCGGACGGAATCAGGTTGTAGTAAGCCTTCGACAAGGCATGCAGCACCAGTTTGTCGCGGATCAACCGACCGTTGACAAACAGGTAGATGGCGTTACGGTTGGGCTTTTGCACATGCGGACCGGAAACGAAGCCGCGCAGGCGGAACTGCTTCAGTACGGGCTGAGGAAGCTCCTCCGTTCGCTTCCATGGTGGAGGAGCGGGTGGCGTTACCAGCAGTTCCCGCTCATGCTCACCGAGGTCAATCAGGTCGTTCAGGGTCTGGCCGCCGAAGACCTGGTAGAGACGCTCCTGCAAAGTGGTAACGGGGCTGACGTCCAGCAGGACGCGGCTGGCATGGCGAAGCTCGAAGCTTTTCTCCGGGTGCGCCAGGGAATAGTGCGTCAGCAGCGCGCCGATGTGGGCAATCTCTGTTTGCTCACTGCGCAGAAACTTTTTTCGCGCGGGCATGTTGTAGAAGAGATCGGCCACCGTGATGGCGGTGCCCAACGGGGCCGCGACGTCATCACAGCGGGTGAGTCGACCTCCATGAATCTCTACGTGGGTGCCGGTGTCACTTTGCGCTTCGCGCGTTACCAGCGTCAGGCGCGAGACCGCCGCAATGGAGGGAAGCGCCTCCCCACGGAAGCCAAGCGTAGCAATCGCCCCCAGGTCATCAGCTTCCCGTAGCTTTGAAGTGGCGTGCCGCTCAAAGGCCAGCATCGCGTCGTCACGCCCCATACCGTGACCGTTGTCGGTAATCTTCAACAGTTTCGCGCCGCCGGACTCCGCTTCTACGCGCACTTCCGAGGCCCCGGCATCCAGCGAATTCTCCAGCAATTCCTTTGCAACGGAGGCCGGGCGCTCTACTACCTCGCCGGCAGCGATCTTGTTGGCGATGTCGTCGGAGAGGATACGAATTCGGCCCATTGCACTCTATCTTCCCACTGGATCCTACTGTGGCGGCCCTGGACCCGCCGATTGGGCGCTGGAAGACGGCGGACGGGGCCTCGTATGAGAAACAGCAGGCTTCACCTGCGCCAGCGTCATTCACGCCGGGTTACCTACAGCAGGGCCAGCGGTGCATCTTTCCAGGAGGCATGGAGTTCTTCCTGGGGAACCAGAGCATCGGTTCGGTAACCTGTGCCAAGTTCGATGCCCGGTTTGTTGGCTCCGTGGAAGTCGCTGCCCCCTGTCATGCACAGCTCGTGTCGCAGCGCGAGCGCTTTAAGCATGGTGCTGTAGGCCGGACTTTGTTCAGAATGCCAAACCTCCAGGGCATTCAACCCTGCGCTGGCCAGCCAACTGCAAAGGCCCGCGGTAGACTCCCAGCTTTCTCCCCAAAAGCGGATGGGATGCGCAAGACTCGACAATCCCCCTGCCTGCCGAATGCGGGAGATGGCCTCGCTGATGGGTGGAGACTGCCGGGGAACGTAGCTGGAAGCGTGCTCACCGAGATAGCGATGGAAAGCCTCATCCAGCGATTGCACGTATTGACGCTTTCGTAGAATCCGTGCCAGATGCACCCTGCCCGCGATGCTGCCACCAAGGTCCCGCAATTCCTGCTCTTCCACGATGATGTCATGCTCACTCAAGCGGTCCAGCAACTCGCGGTTGCGGTTCCAGCGGGATTCCTCCATCGACCGAACCCAGGCACGGAAATCCGGGTCGATCGCATTCGCAGGAAAGTAAGCGAGCAAATGAATGTCACGCGGGCTGGCCTGGAAAAGGGGTCGCGCGTCGGCATCCAGGCTAGTGCTTATCTCGACGCCGGCAATCAGGCGCAGGCCAGCATCTTGGGCTGCCTGCAGTGCCATATCCACCCCGACAAACGTGTCGTGGTCAGTGATAGCCAGGGTGTCGATGCCCGCGCTCACGGCTTCGGCGATCAGGTCCTGAGGAGTGCTGGTGCCGTCCGACGCGGTGGTGTGAGTGTGAAGATCAATCATCAATGCGCGATACCGGTCTGCTTAGAAGTGGTTCCGCAACTCCCGGAAGCTGCCAAGTTCCAAGAGCTTGCCCTTGCCGGGAATCAAGTGCTCTTCTTCCAGATGCCAGTTACGGGGGTGCGGGATGTAGGCTGCATTCATGCCGATGGCCAAGGGAGGGTTGATATCGGACTTCGGCGAGTTGCCCACCATCCAGGATTCGTCCTTACGCGCACCACGCTGCTCCAGCAACTGGTGGTAGGCTTGCTCGTCCTTCTCCTTTACCACCACCACTTCCTCGAAGTAGTCTGCCAGCCCGGAGTTACGAACTTTACCCCGCTGCTCGCCGGGGTCCCCCTTGGTGAACAAAGTGAGATGGTAGCGAGGCTGCAGATAGGCCAGGGTCTGATGCACCCCATCAATCAGCACAAGAGGCTGGGTCATGATGTCGAGGGCGATATCCATCACCCTGTCCAGATCAGTGTCCGTGAAGGGGCACTCGCTGAGTGCCCGAAAGCATTCCTGCATGTTTACGCCAAACTGCCGCGCCCCATAGCCATAGCAAATCCGGTTCACGTGCTCAATCTCATCCAGTCTGCGGCGCACCTCCGCCATGCTGAGGGTGCCGTGGTTGAGGAGCAACGCAAAACGCTGGAATGCCTGCTCGAAGTAGACGTTGTTCTCCCAGAGCGTGTCATCGGCATCAATGATGAGATGGCGGTAGCCGTTTTTCATGGATCGGTATGCAACCGTCGCCAAGGCAGCGAGCGGTTACTGCTCCTCCTGAGTGATGGCGGACTTGGCGTGGCCGTTGGTGGGAGCCAAACGGCGCGCTTCCGCGATTCGTAACTGCCGCATCTCAAAGGTCTGGAAGAAAGTGAGAAGGTGACGCAGGCGCTCTTCCTCGGAGCGCATCTGCAGAAGCACCTGTCGGAGATTCGCATCGCCCACAGTTTGCCCAAGCTGGAAGCTTAGCTGCGGGTCGTCCAATTCGAGGTCCGGAATGGGTCCATCAGCCACGCGTTGCGCCAGGGAACGCCAGGCGTTAATGGTCTGGGTGCGCAACGAGCCAGGTTCCGCCTCGCTGGGCACCCCCTCGTCATCGTCAAAGAACTGGACGGAGGCACGCAAATAGTCTTCTTCCTGATTCAGAAGAACGATTTCAAAGCGACGGCTGCCGCGGCAGAGAATGTCCATGCGGCCGTCATCATGCCGCTCAAGCACCTTTTCCACAAAAACTGAGCAGCCAATGTTGGCGATGCCCTGCTCATGGGAGAGCACAATGCCAAACTCGGTTTGTTGCTGGATGGCGATACCCACCATCTCTTTGTAGCGTTCTTCGAAAATATGCAAAGGCACCGCCGCACCCGGAAGCGCGACCAGGTTCAGGGGGAAGAGCGGGAGCAGATCCACCGGCATAACTCTATTATTGAATGAAGTGTCCGGCTTGCCGGGTTTTCAAGCGGAACGCAGGAGGATGGCGAGATGAAATTGCACGACCGCGTGGCGCTGGTTACCGGGGCATCCAGAGGAATTGGCGCCGCGCTGGCGAAACAGTTGCGCGATGCAGACTGCAAATTGGTGCTATGCGCGCGTAACGAGGAAGCGCTGCGGCAGGTGGCGGATCCGGCAGACCTGGTGATGGCCGGCGACCTGCTGGATGCCGCGTTTCGCGATCATCTGATGCGAGCGACACTTGAACGCCATGGTAGGGTGGACCTGCTGGTGAACAATGCCGGAGTAGGGCACTATCGCAGCTCCATTGATGCCGACAGTGAAGAGATTCGGGCGCTGTGGGAACTGAACTTCTTTGTGCCGCTGGAATTGGCGCGGCTTGCCGTGCCTCACATGCTTGCGCAGCCGCGGCTGGCTGGCGCGCAGGAGCAGGGAATGGTGGTGAATGTCTCGTCCATCGCAGGCAAAGTCACTTTGCCATGGTTCACGATGTACTCGGCATCGAAATACGCATTGTGTTCCTGGACGGAAGGGCTCCGCATGGAGTACCTGGGGCGAGGCATCCGCACTCTCGCTGTCTGTCCCGGGTACGTGAAGACGGAGTTTCAGGCAAACGCCCTTTCGGGCAGTCCCCCCACACCACTCGCGCGATCAAAGGATCGCTTTGCCATCACGCCGGAAGCCTGTGCCAAAGCAATCATGCGGGGCATCCTGGGGAACAAGAGGACAGTAGTGACACCAGCTTCCAATTGGGCACTGGTGCTGGCGTCGCGGCTGCTGCCAGGAGTAGTGGAGCGGCGGCTGGCCAAGATCAACGGAAGCGCCTGAGAAAAATGCTTCACTCAACAGAGGGGCTGCACCTGAAGTCCACTCTGGCATACAGTTGAACGTGAGGAAGCCGCCACGGTGCGCGCTTGAACGGCGAGTTCGGCGCCGGCGGGGCGAGGAGCGGAAGCGATGATTCTAAAACTGGTGCGAACCCCTGGCGTTTACCTGCTGGGATTCATGGGTTCCGGCAAGAGTACGGTTGGCCGAAGGCTGGCTGAGCGTTTGGGTTGGGACTTCTATGACCTTGACGACGACATTGAACACCGCGCCGGTAAATCGATCGCTGAGATTTTCAGCGACGAAGGCGAGGCTGAGTTTCGTCGCATGGAGCGCGAAGCACTGGACCAGCGCGTCCACCTGGTGCAGGCTGGTCACGCCATGGTACTGGCCCTGGGTGGCGGAGCCTGTATGAATCCAGCTTGCCTGGCGCGGCTGAAAAACAATGGCGTAACGGTGTTTTTGGATTGTGATTTTGAGACTCTTTCGGAACGGGTGGCACAGTTTGCACACCGACCGCTGGCCAAGGACCCGGAGCGATTCCGAAAACTCTATGAGGAACGGCGCCCGCTGTATCTGCAGGCCGAACACACGGTGGATAGCGGAAATTGCGGTGAAGATGAGGTGATGGAAGCCATTCTCAGGTTGGGAGTATTCTAGCCAGATGCCGTCAAGTAAAGTGCCATCCGGCAAGAAGCAACGCAACCAGTCCTCGCTGGCGCACCACGCCCGTAAGATCTTCCAGGCAGCTGTCCTTTCGGCATCGCCCAAACAGGCAATTGGGCGGCACCTTCATCTGGAGAAGGGCCGTGGCGGGGGCGAGCGCCTGGTGCTGGGCGCCAACACCATTGACCTGCGCGAGGTCGATCGCGTCTGGGTGGTTGGCGCAGGCAAGGCGTCGGCGCAGATGGCAAAGGGTGTAGAGCGGTTGCTGGGCAAGCGGGTGGCGGGCGGCGCCGTGGTGGTGAAGTATGGGCATGGCGCGTCGCTGAAGCGTGTGCAGCTTTACGAAGCAGGACACCCCGTGCCTGACGAGGCTGGAGTGGAAGGCGCGGCAGTCGTGGCTTCCGTAGCAGAGCAGGCCGGCAAGAACGACTTGGTGCTTGCGCTGATCTCCGGGGGAGCCAGCGCCTTGCTGGTAAGCCCAGCCGAAGGGCTTACGCTTGCCGACAAGCAGGAATGTACGCGGCTGCTACTGGCGTCAGGCGCAAACATTCATGAGATAAACGCAGTGCGGAAGCACCTTTCGGCGCTGAAGGGTGGACAATTGGCGCGAGCGGCGTCGCCGGCTCGGGTGTGGGCGCTGCTGCTGAGCGACGTGATTGGGGATGACCTGGACGTGATTGGCTCTGGCCCCTGTGCGCCTGACGCTTCCACCTTTGCCGATGCGCTGGCTGTGCTTGAACGCTACGGCATTGTGGATAGCGTACCGTCCGCCGTAAGAGAGCGTCTGGAGCGGGGCATTGCCCAGCAGTTGGAAGAGACCCCGAAGGCCGAAGACCGCCTGTTCCGGCGCGTTCGCAATGTGGTTGTGGGCAGCAATACCCTGGCGGTGGAAGCGGCGGCGGCGGCGGCCCGCGCCCTGGGCTATCGTCCTGTAGTTCTGACCACGCGTCTGGACGGCGAAGCAAGGGAGCAGGCGCGCATGCTGGTATCCATTGCCCGGGAAGCCCAGGCGAGCGGACGACCCGCCAAGCCGCCTATCTGCCTGCTGGCGGGAGGCGAGACGGTCGTGACGCTTCGTGGGCAGGGCACAGGAGGCCGTAATCAGGAATTCGCGCTGGCAGCGGCGCTGGCGTTGGAAGGTTCCAGAGGCATTACGGTGCTGGCAGCTGGCACGGATGGCACCGACGGCCCTACGGATGCAGCAGGTGCGGTTGCTGATGGAGATACGGTAAGAAAAGCGAACGAACTGGGCTTTTCCGCAGCCGCAGTGTTGGCGGAAAACAACTCTTACCCGTTGTTTCAAGCTACTGGCGAAGCGGTGATGACCGGCCCCACCGGCACCAACGTGATGGATCTCTACGCGGCCCTCGTACGACCCTCCGCCTGATGAAAGGGAACGTACGGGCGGGTGGACTGCGATGGAAGCAGATGCAGCGTTTCCTCGGTGGAACCCAGCCCACGCACTGCGGTGAGTTCACAGCGAATGCGCAACCCACCTCTGCCCTTTCCGGTTATCGCTGCTCCACACGCATTTAAGACCAATAGCGGAAGTAGTTCCGCGGCTGCACCCCCGGGATAGATGCGGTGTGCGGCTCGATTTAGCGCGCTGGCTGTCCGTTCCGCGTCGTGTTCCGAGATGCCGGCTTGGCCCGCATCGGGTGTGTTGGTAGCGCTGTAGGCAGCAAACTCGGCAAGGGTTTCGCATAGTGCTTGTTCCTCCATCAAAATCTTCCGCAGATGAAATGGGTTGGCAAGGGCCCTCGATACCTGGATCTGAGCAAATTCCCTGGAAGAAAGGATCTGCGCACGGACGGAAGGCTGCAAGAGCATCTGCTGCCATGGCCTGGAGATACGCTTCAGGCCCTGCATCGCGCTATGCACAGTGGCGGAAAGCACGTCGTCCCCCCGGGGGTCCGCGATTTGGGACGCATTGTCTGGGGGAGGTAGGATGCGCCCATAGCGGTAAACCAGAAGCGCGCGGCTCCACACGGTATCTACGCAGACCTGCGCTGCGTTGCAGACACTGGCGGCCAGCAGAGCGCGCAGGGCTGTCTGCGATGCTGCTACTACGGAGCGAGCCATGGAGGATCCGCGGAGTCTGCGGGGGAGGCGTTTGTGATCTGCTTCGTGAGAAATCATTACAAGTTCCGCCTCCAGCTTGCACCGAAGAGAGGAAGCTTCTCTCAAGGACGCTTGAACGGCAGCCGGAGGGGGCCAGGATCGCCGGGCCCAGGCGGCGATTTCAGGAAGAAGCGCCAACATCAGTTTTGGCGACTGTGTCCATTCAAAGTGCGCGTAAAGGCGGGTGGGCTCCCGTTCTGATTGGGCCAAAACGACCTTCTGCGAACGTAGGAGCAAATCTGCCAAGCTGGGTTTCTTCGACACGGCTTGGGATGTCGTTCGGTTACGGGTCGGCAGAGTCGCGGAGGGCTTCGGGCCTTCCGCAAGGGAAGTTCGCGGCTGGGAACCATCGAGCCTGAGGTTGTGGGGAAGCGACAACTGCAGATCGCGTTGCCGGGAAATCAACTCCGGGAACGAAACGAACTCTGCGGTTGCCCTAGAACCGCCATCTCCGCCAGGGAACCGGTATTTTTCCGGTAGCTTGCTCGCTTCCCCCATCGTGATCAGAACAGGGCTATTCTCCTGGTAGAGCAGAAAATAGGGGATTTTGCGTGCACGCGCCAGACGGCCATCGGATTCCACAGCCTTTAACAACTGTCGAGACACGTGGCCGGCAATGGCTTCCGTATCGGCTGCTTCAGAATTGGAAACGGCAGCAGGCGGCGTGACTTCGCGGGCAAAAATGGCGTCTGCAAGGGTTTGCCATTCGGCGGAGGAGAGAAGCGAGTTTGCCCGGAACTCCAACGTTGTGGCCTTATCCGCCCGGCATGTTTGGGTTACAAAACGGGAAACTACGGAACCATCTTTGGCGGCATCTCCGCGCCAAGCACCCCAGAGCAATTGGCCGGATACGCGGCATTCCAAAGTGAGGCCGGGTGGCAGGAGAGAAGGTTTGGGTGAGAGGCCTCGCGCTTTTGCGCTCGCCTGGGGGATAATTTGCGCCGCAAACACTCGTACTCTGGGACTGGCCTCCAGCAACAATGAACACTGTCCACTGCGGACCAGAAAACAGCCCTCCGGGAGAACTGTCTGCCCACCGTCTGAGAGTGACGCGAAGTAGAGCGAAATCGCACGCGCCAGTTGTGTGGACGCGCACCAGGGTTCCGGCCCCTCCGGGCTGGCGAGCAGCAGGAGCCGTCCATCAGCGGAGTGGGTGGGGCCGCGTTCATTGAGCAGGTGGGAGAGCCGGGGATCCCACATTGGAGGGATTTCAAAGCGCCCTTCCGCGCGGGCCAGCATGAGCATGGGCAGAGAGCGACGCCGCGGGGTGAGCCCCATACGGAAGTCGTGAAGCGGAAGCAGGTTGGGCTGCAGCGTAGTGTCGGGCGGCAGCCAGCAGGCCCACATCCGGTAGCGTAGCTGCGGCGCTGCAGCAAGCCGGATCTCCAGCAGCAATGGCTTTCCGCAAAGCGCAGAGGGCATCCCCGGTTTTTCGCTTCGCAGGTGGTGCAGCAGGGAAGAGGCCTCCTTGCAATAGACATGAAGGATGCCTTCGGGTTGCGACGACAGAACTTCCAGGTCCGCTGGCTCAGGCATGGTACTTGCGCTCCCGATGATGGGTTTCCCGGCCCCAAATCAAAGTTGGGGCGGCGGCAAGGACATGATAGGAGCTGAGGGAGCCTCCTCGAGTGGTGGACAGACCTCCAAGCGGATGGCGTTTGGCCGTATCCGATTGTAAATAGGATGGTTAAGGAAAAGGGAAAAATTGGCAGAGTCGTGTGAAAGCGAGCGAATGGGGGATCCGCGCTCTGGCAGCAACTTCTTGGGTTCTGCCGCTAGGCCAATACGGTGAGGGTAGTTTCCGTACCTTTACTCGCGGGGTCGGCCTCACTGCGCACCACGCGACGGTAAAGGGTATCCCGCTCAAAGGGTACCCTGCCCGCCTGCTGAATGAGGCGCAGCAGGTCCTGACGCCGGAGGCTCTGGCTGGTGGTGGCGCCGGCGTCGTGATAAATGCGCTCCTCGACAACCGTACCGTCGATGTCATTGGCGCCAAAACGCTGTGCAACCTGGGCCACGCGAGGGGTCATCATGATCCAGTAAGCCTTGATGTGCGGGATGTTATCAAGCATCAACCTGGCGACAGCTACGTTCTTCAGGTCCTGGAATCCGGTAGTCACTGGCAGGTGGTGCAGCGCGGTGTTCTCTGGGTGGAAGGCAAGAGGAATGTAGGTCACAAACCCCCCCGTGTCGTCCTGCAATGCCCTTAGCTTCACCAAGTGGTCAACACGGTCTTCTTCAGTTTCCAGATGCCCGTAGAGCATTGTGCAATTGCTTTTGAGCCCCAATTTGTGAGCGACGCGAGCCACTTCAAGCCACTCGTTGCCGTCGATCTTGTGATCGCAGATGATGCGGCGCACACGCTCCGAGAAAATCTCCGCGCCACCACCAGGCATGGAGTCAATACCGGCGGCAATTAAGCGCTCTAAAACCTGCTGGTAGCTGAGTTTCTCGCGCTGCGCGAAGTAGGAAATCTCCACCATGGTGAACGCCTTGATGTGGACCTGCGGGAAGCGCTGCTTGAGGCCGGCAATCATCTGGCAGTACCAATCGAGGGTCAACGTGGGATGCAACCCCCCTACAATGTGAAACTCGGTAATGGCCTCACTCCATCCCAGCCCCGCACGGTGCCATGCCTCTTCCAGGGACATGGTGTAAGCGCTTGGATCCTTCGCTTTTTTGCCAAACGCGCATAAACGACAGGAAGCGACACAGACATCGGTGGGATTGATGTGCCTGTTGACGTTGAAGTAGGTGGTGTTTCCGTGAAGCCGTTCCCGCACCAGATTGGCCATGTAGCCCACGGCGAGCAGGTCTGGACTGCGATAAAGGGCGATGCCGTCTTCATAGGTTAGGCGCTCGCCAGCAACCACTTTGTCGAGGACGGGCTTTAATCGCGAATCGTCAATCACAACCTGCATGGGACTCAGCTCACCTACACCCATTAGCTTACCTGTTCCATAAGATGTCGGCAGACCAGAAAAGAAAGAAGAGTATGCTCACGTATCCGTTCGCCGTGAAGAAGGCCGCGTTCACGCGGGACAAATCGGTTGCATGGACGAGCGAGTGCTCCCATGCCAGCAACGCCGCCACACTGGCAATTCCCAACCACGCAGCCACTCCCAGACTAAACGCGAAGACCATCCATCCAAGGGCACCCAGCATTCCCAAGTGGAACAAACGAGAGACCCAAAGCGCGCCAGCAATTCCAAGTTTGGCCGGGATGCTGTGCAGGCCAGCCTCCTGGTCGAATTCATAGTCCTGGCAGGAATAGATGATGTCAAAGCCAGCGGTCCAGAGTGTGACGGCGAGGGTGAGCGCCAGAATCCGCAAGTCCAGGCTCCCGGTCATCGCGATCCAGGCAGCAGCGGGAGCGATTCCAAGGCAGAAACCCAAAACCACATGGGAAAACGAAGTGAATCGTTTTGTGTAGGAGTAGAAAAATAGAGTGGCCAAGGCAACCGGCGCTAGATAGAAGCAAAGCGGATTCAAGGCCCGGGAGCCTAGCAAAAATGCGACGCTGCTGAGGATGGTGAAGCCCCAGGCGAAGCGCGGGCTTAACTGTCCGGAGGGGAGATGGCGGGTGCGCGTCCGTGGATTGCGACCGTCGATGTCAGCGTCCAGGAGACGGTTGAAGGCCATCGCGGCGGAACGCGCAGCCACCATACATAGGACAATCCAGCCCAGTTTCTCGGCCAGGCCATCGATAGGAAAGCCCTGCTCTCTCCAGGCGAGCAGGGCGCCCGTCAGAGCGAAGGGAAGGGCGAACACCGAGTGCTCGAAACGGATCATTTCGAGGGTGAGTCGCAGTTTTCTGAGTGCGGCGGTGGCCATGGCTGCTTGCGAAACAATTGGCGAAAGCAAGACTATTGTATTGGATGCAATTGTATTGGATGCAATCGCGATTCTTTCCGATGGTAGCCTTGGCGCTGCTGCTTTGGCTAACAGGGTGTAGCGGCACCACGCGCCAGGGTTTTCTGGACGTTGGCCTGCCTGACGGGACAAAAATCAGCGCCCAGTTGCGGCTGACCCCTGAGGAACAGGCCACAGGCATGATGTTTCGCAACTCACTGCCGAAGGACGAGGGGATGCTGTTTATCCATGCCACCGAGGAGCCGCGCAGCTATTGGATGTTCCAGTGCGAGATTCCTCTTGATATCATCTGGATGGATCGTAACCGGCGTATCGTGGAGATTTCCAAAGAGACGCCCCCCTGCCGGGAGATTGCGGAACGCTGTCCCAGCTATGGGGGAACCGCTCGATCGAAGTACGTGCTGGAGCTTGCCTCGGGAATGGTGGATGCTCATCGCCTGCAAGTGGGCGACACCATTAGTTTCTAAGGTTGTGAAAGTCACGTCCCGATGCCGCATCAGGAAGGCTCGTGGCCTGGCACCGCTTGTTCTCAACTAAATCTGGAACGTTTCGCTCACTAAGCTAGAGTCTGGTTCCGCTCGGCTTGGGCATGTGGATGCATGCCGCATGGCAGGAACCAGACGTAAAGGACTGTGGTGTGTCGCCCTGCCATTGCAGGCCCACCGAAGGCCTGTGCCTCGGCGGGGGAAGGAAAGGAATTGCCGTGAATGACCAGCAATTGAAAGAAGTTTTGGCCAAGGTGAAGGATGGGTCTCTGAGCGAGGCCGATGCCCTTCTGAAGATCCGGATGCTTCCATTTGAAGATGTTGGCTTCGTGAAGCTGGACCATCACCGGGCGATTCGCCATGGCCTGCCGGAAGTGGTGTTTGGCGAGGGAAAGACCCCCGAGCAAATGGTGCAGATTGCATCGAAGCTGCTGCCCCACAACGCCAACATCCTGATGACACGGGTGAGTGACGAGAGCATGACCGCGCTTGCCGCGGCTTACCCTGAGATTGAGATTCTGCCTCAGTGCCGGGTGGCTCGGTTCTGGCGGGACCGGAGTGTCCAGGGCAAGGGCAAGATTGCGGTGATGGCGGCAGGTACGACCGACATCCCTGTAGCAGAGGAAGCGGCGTGCACCGTGGAGGTAATGGGCACCATTCCGGAACGCATCTATGACGTGGGTGTAGCGGGAATCCACCGGCTCTTTGGCAATCTGGAACAGATTATGGATGCCCGTGCGATCGTCTGCTGCGCGGGAATGGAGGGGGCACTTCCCAGCGTGGTGGGTGGCTTGGTGCCCTGTCCGGTAATTGCGGTTCCCACCGGTGTGGGCTACGGGGCCAGTTTCCAGGGGCTGGCCGCCCTGCTGACGATGCTGAATAGCTGCGCCAGCAACGTAACCGTGGTAAACATCGGCAACGGATTTGGAGCGGGTTACGTGGCCAGCCTCATCAATCGCATCTAATTGGCCAGATCCAGTTGCGCCGCGGGCGCCTGCCGGACTACCGCTAACGTCTTGCGGGCAGTATTTGATGGACAATAGAGACTTGCGGATGAATCCATCACGGCGAACCATGCTGGCTGTGGCGATGCCGCTGGCCTGCGTCCTGTTCACAGGCTGCGGCTACCACGTGGCAGGTAAGGCGGATACCTTACCGACGGAGCTCTCCACCATCGCGATTCCCGCGTTTGAAAACCTCACCACCCGGTACCGGCTCACCCAATGGATGCCGGAGGCGCTGGGAATGGAGTTCCTGCGGCGATCGCGCTACCGGGTGGTGGCGGAGCCTGAGGAAGCGGACGCGGTGTTGCGGGGTGCGGTACTCAGCCAGCAGATAAGCCCCTTGATCTTTGACCCTGGTAGTGGCCGCGCGAGCATGGTGCAATTGTTCGTGCGGATGCAGATCCGCATGGAGGACCGTCGCACGGGCCGCCTGCTTTTCCAGAACGAAAACATGGAATATCGGGCAAGATACGAGATTGCCGTTGACCAGAGAGCCTACTTCGACGAGAGCGACGCAGC
Source organism: uncultured Solibacteraceae bacterium (assembly GCA_964618435.1). Lineage (GTDB taxonomy): Bacteria > Acidobacteriota > Terriglobia > Bryobacterales > Bryobacteraceae > JACTMJ01. The sequence goes on along the minus strand of CAZUAX010000004.1, from coordinate 2,062 downwards.
CCTGGAAAGGCTGAGCCAGGAAGTGGCCCGCAGCGTGGTAAGCCGGATCCTGGAGGGCTTTTAGCACCGTGACTCCCGCCGAATTCCGCAAGAAGCTTGCCGCACGCAACCTGGCTCCGGTGATCCTGTTCGTGGGACCGGACGCCTATGAGCGGGAGCA
>CAZUAX010000004.1:0-1802 GCA_964618435.1 uncultured Solibacteraceae bacterium | reverse complement strand
CCCACCGAAGGGGCTACGGTGCTGTTGGAGTGTGGGCGCTACGAATTCGACAACGACGATAAGAGCAAGGTGGAGCGACTGCTGAAGTTCTACGCCAAAGTGCCCTGGGTGGTGGAGTTTCCCCGGTTTTCTGATGCCGCAGCGCTTGCGCTGGGACGGGAGATGGCGGCCGCCAAGGGCTTGCGGATTTCCGAGCCGAGGTTGTCAGCATTGGTGGAGGCGCTGGGTGCCGATGCCTCGCGTCTGTCGGCGGAAATTGAGAAACTGGCCCTTTTCCTGGATGAGGGGACAGAAGTGACGGACGACCACCTGGACTCACTGGTCCCAGACGCACGGGCGACCACGGTATTTCGTCTGGTAGCAGCCCTGGGAGAAGGAAACCGACTCGAGGCGTTGCAGCAGTTAGATACGCTTTTCCGGCAGAACGAATACCTACCGCTGGCGCTTAGCTTCCTTTCGTCGCTATTCCGGATGGCGCTGGCTGCGAAAGAGGCGGGGTTGCGCAGCAGCCAGCAAGTGCAATCGCACTTTCAGCAGGCAGGAATTTCCATCTGGCGCTCTCGCGCAGATCAAGTGCTGGCTACCGCGAGCGTCTTTCCGGCGGCGAAATTGCGACGAGCCCTCAGACTGATTGCCCTTGCGGACCGGATGGTTCGGGACGCTAACCCCAGTGATCGCATCGTGATGGAAAACCTGGTGTTCCGGCTTACTGCTTGAATTTCCGGTAGCTTGCGAGGTTGGCCCGGCCCTTGCGCTGCATTTTTCCTGCGCCTGACTTCCACGGAAGCCCAGGCCAATCCGTCATACCCTTAAAGGTGGAGGTGCGCGCGATGCGTGTGATGGACCTTGGCAAGTTCGATGGCGGCGTAGTGGGTAAGCGCTTCCGGCGCCCGGAGCGCGACAGGCGAAGCCGCGGCTTTTCGCTGATCGAACTGCTGATTGTGATCGCAATCATCCTGATCATCGTCACCATTGCAGTGCCGCGCCTGGGCCGCATGCGCAGTTCCGCCCAGGAAATGGCGGCCATCCGGCACGTCCAGACCATCCACACCGCACAGGCGGGTTACTTCTCCCAGTTCGGCAAATACGCTGAGAATCTCCAGCAGTTAGGCCCCGCAGCCTCAGGACGTGTGGGTCCGGACGGTGCGGACTTGCTGCCGGAGGATCTTGCGGACGGCGAGAAGGGCGGTTACAAGTTCCAGGTGAACAAAGGTGAGGTTGGCTACGTGGTTACCGCAGAGCCTACCGAATATGGGAACACAGGGTCACGCACCTTCTTCTCTGACCAGACCATGCTGATCCGCGAGAACTACGGCCCGGAGATGGCCACAATCGAAAGCCCCCCCATCCAGTAATCGCGGCCTATCGGAGCATGACCTCCAGCCGATAAGTGGTAATTGCGGGGAATGAACCCATACGCGGTTCCGCATTCCCTTCTCTGTAATGGCTGCTGAACGCGAAGACCTATGCAATGCTACCGACGCGGCGCTTCGTTTCGAGGCGTTGTTGGATCGTTTTGAAACAAGCCGTGGGATGGCACAGAAACGCTTGGCGAATTTGGATGGTTGTACGCCATCACTCTTCCTGGGCTTAGCGTACCGACACCTTATTGGGCAAGGTCGCACTCCAAGCGCCGGTGCGAAGTTTCTTGCGGAACTGCTGGTGACTCACGATGAGATGGTGCGCCTGTTGAGCGAACCGCGAGAGATCGGGCGCGAGGAAGCGCTGCTGGTGATGCGGGCGGTAACCCAGGTTGCGCCGGGGCTGGAAGGAAGACTGCTGCAGTTCTTCCTGACCGATGA
>CAZUAX010000003.1:78877-80756 GCA_964618435.1 uncultured Solibacteraceae bacterium | reverse complement strand
AAACACCCGGGGGACCAGCGGTGGTTCAAGCCACCATCACTGTAAATGGCATGACCTGTGAGGGCTGCGCCGCCACCATCACCAGTTCGCTCAAGAAGATGGGTGCGGACAATGTGGTGGTTAGCCTGGAAAAGAAGTCCGCGGTGGTCACGTTTCGCACTGACAAGATGTCTCTCAGCAACATCCTGGAGAAGATCACCGAGCTGGGCTATGAGCCCAAACTGGACAGTTGAGCCCCGACAAACGACATCGCCAGACGTAGATGCACCGGGTATCGGAAACGCTAGACGTTGGCGGCAGTCGAGCATTGGCGGCAACCGGCCATTGGCGAGGGTCTTCGCCTGATTTGCAGTGATATCATACTGACGGTTGTTGACGGGAATCGGATGCTGGGTGTTCGCGGTCGTAGATTCGCATCGTAGTATTGTGCGGTTGGCTGCGACGCGAAAGGATTGAGACGAATGAAGTTGCGAAGGCTGACTCCTCAGCCTCAAACCTTTACCCCCTCCGGGAGGGGGTTCGCTTCCCAGGTGATTCTATTCTTTGCGCTCACCCTGTGTTTCGTTAGCTGCAACCCAACTCCACCACCGGCACCCCCCACTGCCGTGGAGAAGGATTTTCCTGCCGTCATCCTGAATGGGGACTTTCCAGACCCCACAATTCTCCGCGATGGCGAAGACTATTACCTTACCCATTCGTCTTTCCACGCTGTCCCAGGCTTGCCCATCTGGCATTCCAAGAATCTGCGCGAGTGGAAGATGATCACCCGCTCGCTGCGAACCTACGTTGGAAACGTCTGGGCTCCAGACCTTATCAAGCACGAGGGCACGTTTTATCTTTACTTCCCAGCCAATGGCACAAATTGGGTAATGACGGCGCAGACTCCTGCCGGCCCATGGAGCAAGCCGGTCGACCTCAAGGTTGGAGGCATCGATCCGGGCCATGTGGTGGGCCAGGATGGGAAGCGATACCTGCACCTGAGCGCGGGAAAGGCTGTGGAACTGGCGCCGGACGGGTTGAGCATCATCGGTGAACCCAAGGAGGTTTACGAGGGATGGCCGTACCCGGACGAGTGGGCAACCGAATGTTTCTGCCTGGAGTCTCCCAAGCTATTCTTCCACAAAGGTTTCTTTCATCTGGTCTCTGCCCAAGGCGGCACGGCGGGGCCCGCTACAAGCCACATGGCTGTTTCCGCGCGCTCCACTACGCCCCTGGGACCCTGGGAGAATAGCCCACACAACCCGTTTATCCGCACAGCATCCGCGAAGGAATCGTGGTGGTCAAAAGGGCATGCAACCGTCTTTGAGGATGGCCAGGACAACTGGTATGCGATCTATCATGCGTTCCAAAACAACCAGCGTCAACGTGGCCGGCAGGTCTTGCTGGAACCGATCACGTGGACCGAGGACGGGTGGTTCCACCTCGCGGAACCAGATAAGGAACAGTTTTCCCCCCGCATTATTCGCAACCATACGCTGTCCAGTGATGACTTCTCTTCCGCGGAATTGAACCTCCAGTGGCAATTGGATGGCAGCCAGTTTGCGCCGGAGTATGTCCTTGAAGACGGAGTGCTTATCCTGCCTTCCCAACAAAACAAGCTCACGATGCTCTATGCCCAAGGCGCCGACCCCGACTTTGAAATGACCGTTCGACTGCGCCCATCCGGGAATGTGGACACCGGGCTGGTTCTCTACTTCCGCCCGGAAGTTTTTGTGGGAATTGGAAGGGCTGGAACAACCAGCACATTATTCGTGGGTGGAAAGGCCGATGAACGTCGCACCTTTGATTGCCCCCGCTGCGAATACTGGAAGTTACATCTGCGGGATAATGCGCTGAGCATGTATTGGAGTGAGGATGGTAAGTCCTGGACCAAGCACGA
>CAZUAX010000003.1:72429-78777 GCA_964618435.1 uncultured Solibacteraceae bacterium | reverse complement strand
GCGGAGTTACTGGTGGCGGAATGGATTGGTCCGGATATTTGGATTTCCAAGAACAAGCACGCATCGTATCTGACACACGAGCGCTGCCGCTTGGGATGTGGCGGCGATACCTGCCCCCAAATGGTTCCCCTATCCACACCCGGAATCATCAACCTGGGAGAACCAGGCAAACCCATGAATGGCGCGATCTGGGCAACATCCCCATCCTGGCCTCTTGCGAAGAAGATGTCCCCCCAGTTTGGCTTGAGTACAATCAGTCAAATCGAGCGGGCTTCGCCTGGAAAGGTCGTGGCGGTCAACCGGGCCCTGCCACCGGTGCGAGCCACCATCCTTGCGGGAAATGAGACTCTGGATGGCGTGGCAGTAGGGGGCAAGCACACAGGCGCAGCCCTGAAGACGGGAAAGGCGTCCACGGGTAGCGCCTTGGGGAAGGCATTTCGTGCCGTCGGGCGCGCACTGGGAGTATCGGAGGAACAATCCTCAGAAACCGCCACCGGTGCCAAACCTAACGATAGCGACACGGCTCCAGAGGAGATCATTGTACCCGAGCAGTAAGGCCCTACTCGTGTGAAGCGCAAGAGGGCCTTGAGATGGAACCCATAGGGTGATGTTGTACGGAAGCCTCCGGATCAGGCGCACCAGGAGGCGCGACCCGACACCAAATCATCATCGGCAAATGCGTCATCGGACATGGCAGCCATCCATGGTTCGTGAGCGCCATTCTCCGCAGGCTCCGTGGGCTGCGCGTTCTGGCCAGATCCGTGGGAGACGGCGGCGGCATGTGTCAGGTCCATTCCTTCCATGGCGCGGCTCCACCCTTCTGCAAGCGCTGCAAGTACCTGTTCACAGTTTTCAAGCGAACGTCCGGAGCGCTGTGCACTTGCTTCCAGCAGTTCGTGCAACAGGTATTCGTATAGTGCGGCAAGCCGCGCCCCCAGTTCGCCGCCCACCTCAACATTGAGGCTCCCTGCGAGTTCCATCACACAACTGCTCGCCCGGCTGATCGAGCGCGCCCGCATGGCGAGCTGTGAAGCATCGCCAGCTTGCATCGCCTCACGCACCGCGTCCAGCGCGGTTTCATACAAGAGTTGAATGAGTTCGGAAGGGGTTGCCGAGTAAACTCGACTCTCAAGATATGCATCCTCGTGCTGCACTGGCATGCCAGGAACCTCTCCTTATTTGAAAGCCCAGTGGGTTCAAAATCCCCGTGGTTAAAGGTCTCCGGGGTTGTGGGCGCACTGCCAACTCATTGCGTTGGCTGTTGGCTGAGCAGACAGTCGGGCAGGACCAACCTCACGAACAATGGTTTGCAGGACTGCAAATTTCCCACCTCTGATCTAAGACTCGCCATAAGACAGATCGGCGGAATCCCCTCCGTCCATGAGTCTTCGCAACTCTTCACTGAGCGCAAGGAGGTACTCAGGGGGGAACTGGCGCACGATTTCACCAGATTCCTTGTCCACCACACGGACCAGTGCCATTTTGGTGCGCCGGTCGATGACGAACGTCAATTCACTTTTGTTGCCGAACAGTTCGGTGGCGTTCACAGCCCGCACCGCTTGCACCAACTCACTGTTCTGTACAGCGATGGCTTCCGGCAGGCTTTCCACAAAAGCACTTGCCGCCCGTTGTTCCCGATTGATTTCCTCTACAATTATGCGCTCCATCATCGCCTCCTGATCAGCTCATCGGACTGACGCGTGAACATCTGCTTTTGAGGCTTATCGGCCGAAACTGGAGCAAGGACACGAAATCTGTGGGAGAAACGGAGAGGATAGCGCTACCCTCGTCTGCAATTCGATGCTATGCGCCTTCCGGAAGCGGGGCCTTTAGCCAATGCACGCCTTCATGCACGTGTTCGCCCGTGGCCGTATCCAGGATCTCTTCGAGGATTTCCAGGGACTCGATGAGGCGAGGACCAGGGCGATTGAAAAATTGGGAGCCATCCGCGGCATACACACGACCTTCGCGCACTGCCCGCAACTCCGACCATTGTGGACGCCGGGTGATCCTTCTCAGCCCATCTCTCGATTGGGCAAGAGTGTAACCGCAGGGTAGTGAGACGATTACGTCCGGGTCCGCAGCCACCAGCTCGTCCCATTGCATCCACCCCGAGTGAACCCCATCGCCGCCGCCCGCCGGCCTGCCCCCCGCCACCCGGATCATTTCTGGCATCCAGTTGCCCGCCATCATCAGCGGCTCCAGCCAATCGAGGCAAGCCACTACCGGCCTGTCTCCCAAATCCTTACCCGCATTGCGATCTCTGGACTGCTGAATCCGGCTAAGCATCTGGTCTGCTAGCGCTTCTCCCCTCTCCGCGCAATCCATCTGCTGACCAGCGTTCCGGATCTCACGAATCACCCCTTCCAGGCTCAGCGCCTCGAAGCAAACCAGTTCCGTCCCAGTCTGCAATTCGTGCTGTAAGGCGTCGCGGACCTCGTCCGCGCTTACCGCGCACTGCCGGCAAAGCGTTTGGGTGATAACGTGGGTGGGCCTCATTGCCCGAAGCAGTTCCCAGTCGACTTGGAAAACCGAGAGTGCCCGTTGCGAATTTGACTGCTTGGGGGCGTCCACATGCAAGTCTATTCCGCTGGCCCCCCGGGCGGGAATGGTACAGGGTGGGAGATGCACAATCTCCTTGGGGTAATCGCAGGCATGCGAGCGAGCGACCATCCTGTCGGCCAAACCCAATGCGGCCACCACCTCGGTACCGCTCGGCAGCAAAGAAACGATTCGCATGTTGTTGTACCTCTTTCGTTACGCGCGTGGCATTACCGGAAAAAGCCTTCGGGGGCCAAAATCGTCACAGACTTTCGCCTAGATGTCGCCGCGCGGGTAACTCCCAAGCACCTTCATCATATCCGTCAATTCCCCAAGGTGCCGCAGTGCGTTATCTGTAGCGGTCTCACCCAACTTGCCAAGAAAGTCCAGGTAGAAAAGGTAGTCAAAGGGCTTTCCGCGAAGCGGACGCGACTCCACTTTCGTGAGGCTGAGGTCTCTTAGCGCAAAGGCGCTCATGCAGCGAAACAGGGTACCCGGTGAATTGGCGACGCTGAACACAACGGAGGTCTTCCAAACGCAGTTCCTGGCGGGCGGTGATGGCAGAAGGGCTGATGCCGATTCATCACCGAGCAAAAAGAAGCGCGTAAAGTTCTGCCGGTCGTCCTCGATAGATTTTTTCAGGATGCGAGCGCCATAAATCTCCGCAGCACGGGCCGACGCGATTGCGGCACCATCCGGAGGGCGCTCCTCCATCACCATCCTGGCACTCCCCGCAGTGTCATAGTAGGGCGCCTTTTCCAACTCCGGGTGAGCTCGAAAAAAGTCGAGACATTGATTGAGCGCCACGGGATGAGAAAAGACGCGCCGGACCTTTCGGAGGGTCACCCCCGGAGGAGCCATCAGGTTGTGGTTGATGCGGATGGTGGTCTCCGCGTGAATCTGGCAGCCATACCGCAGCAGGTTGTCATAATTCTCATGCACGGATCCATGCAGCGTGTTTTCCATGGGAATTACGGCAAACTCAATACTCTTGGCCGTCAACGCGTCGAATACCGCCGTAAAGCTAGGGAATGGGACTGCATCCACCTGCTCGCCAAGCAACTTCTCCGCAGCCTGCTGGCTGAACGCACCAAAATCACCCTGAAATCCGGCCCGCAGCCGGCTTCGTCGCGTTTGCCGCTTCATTCCTCAACATCTCCCGTCTGGCGACGCTCCTGGTCCACTGTAGGCTCAATGGAACTACGTCCATGACGCCGTCCGCCGCCCTCCACGTCCCATCGCCGCGCCTGCGCACTCGGACACCCAATCAGGTCCAGCACCCTGTCTACACTATGGTCCACTAATTCAAGAACGCTTTGCGGCTTGTGATAGAAGCCAGGAATGGGAGGGGCGATGATTGCGCCCATCTCACTCAAGGCAACCATCGACCGAAGATGGCCGAGATGAAACGGAGTCTCTCTTACCATGAGGACCAACTTTCTCCGTTCCTTTAGCGTAACGTCCGCGGCACGAACAATGAGATTGGATGAAATTCCATGTGCAATCGCAGACATCGTTTGAATGGAACAAGGCGCTACTACCATGGCATCGGTTGGATAGGAACCGCTGGCCAAGCGGCATCCGATGTCTTCGAACGGGTAGCTGAAGTCCGCAATTGTTTGCAATTGTTTCGCGAGCATCCCTGTCTCTTCAAACAAAGTGCGTTCCCCGGCTCGACTCAGCACGAGGTGAAGTTCCACGCGGGGGTCATCGGCTAGGCGCTGGGCGAGCCTCGCTCCGTAAATCGATCCACTTGCTCCGGTGATTGCCAGAACTACTTTCATTCGTTAAACTTTCTGAAGTCCTGTTCCGTTTTCAGAACACAAGGCGGTTACGGAGCGAGACATCGTTTTTGGCGAAGTAACGACATCAGGAGTTAGGCCACCGGAAACAGTGTGCCCGCCGGAGCGTCGCAAGCGCCTAGGGGGAATCGGATGAGTTCGGCAGGAAGCCTCTTGAAAGAAGCCAGATTGCGCTTGAACCTCCGCTACCGTGATGTGGAGTCGGCCAGTCACGAAATCGCTAGAAAACATGGAAACGATGAGTTTATCATCGCCCTGAGCCGCCTTGCTGATATCGAGAATAAGGGCACGCCGCCTTCCATTTATCGGCTATACAGCCTTTGTGCGATTTACCGCCTCGAGATTCCGGAAGTCCTCCGCTGGTATGGGGTTCCCTGCGATTTTCTTGCGGAAGACTCCATGCTGTGCAAACAGCCCTCCACGCATCTGCTCCCTACTTCACCGTTAGCCGCCAAGTCGCCACAACAAGCAGCGGATGCCACACCAAAACGAGAAATCTCGCTAAGAACTATGGTACGCCCTGAGGATGCGCTAGCTCCAGCCAACAACCACTGGCTAGCCACCTCGATGATGGGAAGCTCACGGAAGCGCCCGCTCCGCTTGGGGATGATCGGAGACCGTGACGATTCCATGGCACCGATTCTGCCACCAGGGTCGGTGGTGATGATTGACGATACGCGGAAGCGAATCGCCCGCTCTGGATGGCGTTCTGAGCTGGACCGTCCCATCTATTTCCTGGAAACCCGAGAGGGTTACATTTGCCGTTGGTGCATGTTGGAAGGAGAGGATCTGATTGCGATTCCGCATCCTTCGTCGAACCAGTCACCGAAACGGTTCCGCTATCCGTCTGAAATTGAGCTAGTGGGAGAGGTAATCGGGATAACTATGCAGCGCCCTCAGGCCCGGCAACCCCGTACTCGTTCATGAGTACCGCCAGGAGTGCGCCCATATCGGAGAGGAAGACTTCCTGCTCAACTGGCTGCGTGTGCAAGGGGATTAGGGACCGGTAAGGAGATGTAACCAGCCAGGTCTGCAACACATTGCGACGGTTCAGCCCAACGCTCACTAAGTAAAGCATCAGATCGGCCCGCTGCTGCTCAAGGTTCATTGCCAGCCAATCCCGATAAGCATGGATGTGCTCGGCCTCCAAAACCGTATGGCATATGTCTTCGCCCAGGTTTGATGAGGCCTCGAAATGCTCGTAGCGACCGCTATTGGGATCCCGAAGTCCGCCAAGAAAAACGAGACGACCATAGACAGTGTGAATGGAGGAGAGTAAGTCTCGCCTCAACCCGACTGCGAGGTCTTCCACGTCTTTGTGACGAAGGATGTGCATGGTGACAGCTATATTCGCGCCAAAAGACTCGATATTCTCGATTTCCCTACCGGTGCGTCAGGAGCCACAGACCACCGCAAGCGGGTGATGGGAGCCTTCAGGAGACACGAAGGGCAACCGGAGAGAGCCGTTCCATTATCGGAAAATCTCTCTAGATGAGTCTAACTCTACTGTGCAGCAGTTCTACGCTCAAGGCAAGCCTTGAAAAGGGGCGAAAAGTTCTATCAGTAACACGGTATATCGCAATGAAAATCCAAAAAGTACTAGGTGTCCTCGCCACAGCCACACTCGCCTTGTGTTGCTGGACCTCCGCAAGCCCTGCGGAAGGTTACTCCACCGTAACCAATGTTACTTCAGTTCCACAACTCGCACAAGATGGCAGTGATTTGTTTCAGTCGGCACCCGCCGAATCCCTAACCCCGTCCCCCATGCCTACCTGCTGGCCCGGTGACAAGCGCTGCTGGCCCGAAGGCTCCAAGAGCCTGGAAGTTGCGGTAACGCCCTCCCCCATGCCCACCTGCTGGCCCGGTGATAAGCGCTGCTGGCCCGAAGGCTCCAAGAGCCTGGAAGTTGCGGTAACGCCCTCCCCCATGCCCACCTGCTGGCCCGGTGATAAGCGCTGCTGGCCCGAAGGCTCCAAGAGCCTGGAAGTTGCGGTAACGCCCTCCC
>CAZUAX010000003.1:36074-72329 GCA_964618435.1 uncultured Solibacteraceae bacterium | reverse complement strand
TAACGCCCTCCCCCATGCCCACCTGCTGGCCCGGTGATAAGCGCTGCTGGCCCGAGGAACGGGCAGGGGTCTGATGAATGCTCTTCCCCAAGCCTTGCTAATTTCCGTGACGCTACTCGATTGATTGGTACTATGGTTCTTTCGGGAGTTCTCCAAGAATTAGTGGATTTTGCACCTACGTCTATGGGACTCTTCGACAGTCTAGTAGAGCGGATTAGCGCACAGCTTCTCTCGTTTTCTCTCGTCTTGAAGGTAGCGAAGTAGGGATTTGCCAACCATGGGTGTTCAAACGATCGAGCAGGTGCTCTGGTGGCTTAATATTCCTCTACTTGGGCTGGTTTCTCTGCGGCTGTTGTGGAACGGTTTGGCTACCAAGTACCCTTCCTTCGTTTTCCTGATTGTTTTCCTTGCATTGCGAAACACTGTTTTGGAGTTGCTTACTGGTGAGGGCGGCATTGTAGTTTGGTATTACAGAGTCTGGCTTGTTACGGAGCCGATGTTGGTGATTGCTTACACCCTCGCGGTCTTTGAACTGTACGCCCTCGCCCTAGCGCGATACGAGGGTCTTCGAACTGCTTCTCGCCGAGTGTTGGTTCTCGCGATGGTGATCGCTACTACCGTTTCGGTCCTCAGCATATTCCCGGACATTCAGTTCAACGCTACCGCTCAGGATCAGCAGTTTTTGTTGATTAACGTGTTGCGCCGTGGGCTTTACTCGAGCTTACTGGTGTTCCTGGTGTTACTGGTGTCGTTCATCACGATCTTCCCAATTCGCTTGAGCCGGAACTCCATTGTCCACATCATTCTTTTTGCGGTCAGTTTCCTGTTTTTCACGGTGTCCAGCCTGACCGTAAATCTACAGGGTGCTGACGTGATCCCGATATTCAACCTCGCAGCGGCACTGGTAGGGGTAATCGCAAGCATGGGTTGGTTTTTTTTTCTTACCCCAGCAGGCGAAGGAATCGAACGAACAGTAACCTCCAGCCTTTCGGCAGAACAGGCAGGAGTCTTCCTGGACAAGCTGCAATCCATCAACGACTCTCTGGCCAATTCTCGCAAGTGGTTCTGATTGGTCATCCTTAGCCTCGCCGGAAGCGGCGCGCGGTTTGTCCGGATCATCCGTTTCCCCTTCGAGTCCCTTGCCTGACCCTATTTGGCGAGGCCATGTGGGTAGACCTGCGACCTCGATCACCAGACTCTTGAAAGTCACATCCACTCCAAGACGAGGCTGTAATCGGCTTCCTCCGCTAGCAGATGCACGGCAGATTTGCAGCATTGGCACGTAACTTATTCATTTTAATAGCCAAACTGGAGTTGCCTTATCGCTGAAAGTGCAGTTGGTTTGTCACTAACGGGAGACTCACCGACAACAAGCTGCAGGTGCCGAATCGAATTTTCTAAAACTGTAGGAAATCAACCACATTACATTTGCCTCGAAAGGCGTCTCATCACCTCGCGATGGGTTGCTCTAGCGTAGCTGAATCTTGGTACTAGAACTTTTCTCAAGCGAATCAGTAATGTTTGCAATTCTGCCCTTCCAATCCAGAAACGAGCCAAGCAGGCGGGCATGGTGAGATGCAGAAACCGCACTCGATTTACGTCCATATCTCTTTTTTTTCAAATACTTTTGAGCGCGCAGGAAGCAAAGCTAATACTGGAAGCAGCAAGTGCAAGACTACGGGTGCTATGTTGACAGCGCTATGCTCAGTGCATCCTTTGGGGATGGCGAACACCCCCAGCGAGAAGTGTAATTACCTCCTTATGGGGGTACTCGCGAACGCTTTCGACCGGGCGGGTAGTACTAGATCGATGCAGACCCTGAGATTTCCCGTTGCGTAACATTGCCCCGTGCCTTATTGTTGAGGTATCCCAACTAAGGGTGTTAGAACATGTTTTACTCGTTAGTAGCCTTGGGACTCACCGGTCTTGGCCTTACAATCGCGCTGTCTATTGCACTCTACCGCCTGACGAAGGTGGGATCAGCCCCTGTCACTATTGAATGGGCTCAATCATTTTCACTCTCCGCTTACTCTCCGATGGAGCGTCTGCTGGAAGACACAGACTTTGAATTTATCAAGACGCAGCAGGGCTCTAACCCTAGAATCCTGAGGGAGTTGCGTGCCCGTCGTGTACGAATTTTCGCAGCTTACCTAAGCATGATGGCCCGGGATTTTCACCGCCTGTACACGCTTCTTCAGCAGTATTTGGTAAATGCTGAAATTGATGATCCTGAAATTGCCCAGACCTTGGTACAGCAGCGGTGGTTGTTCTTTCGCTCGCTTCTGGTTACTCAGATTCGTCTTCGCCTTTACGCAGTTGGCATCGGCACGGTGTCGAGCGAGCCGCTGATGGAAGCAATGCGAAAGATGGGTTCCCTTGCTGGCGACGTAACCGAACTGCTGCAGCAACCTGCTCCCTTGCAACGCTAGGTTAAGCAAACGTCTGCCGAGCGGCAACTTCCCTTCCCAGCCATGTGATATCCATGGCTGTTACGTCCATGGATATCCATGAAGTCTGCATATTGCGTTGATCCCGCTGTGGTTTGTCGTTCCAAATCCATCTATGATCGTGATCAAATTGCCCGAGACCCCGGTCCGCGCGTAGATGGCATCGCCCAGTCACCATCAGAGCCTATCTGCCTCTGCGACTTCGGAAGAATCGTTCCGGTTGATTGCATAGCTGTCGCAGCCGCTCCTTCAGTTCGTTGTACTTAGGGTAGGCTTGCTCATCGCGTTGAAACTCTCTGCTATGGATTACCCGACGCTCCTCCCCATAATGTATGGGATGTTTGATGTGTAGCATTTCGTGGTACATCACATAGCGCACAAGATCCTCACCAGCTTCCACAGAATCCAGGAAACTCGAGAGTACAATCGCATGATGGATGGGGTCGTAGTGTCCGAGAATCCGGCGTGAGGGTTTCAGTGTCCAGCCCAGTGCGGGACGCGAGAGCTCAGTGCCAAACCAGTCTCGATTCACCTCATCGAACAGCTTTTCCAGATCGTAGTGACGCCCGCGCGGAGACCCCATCCGTTTCCTGCCACGTTCTCGCCGAAGTAGCTCAACCTGCTGCCGGGTTTCGTGCGCATTCATGTATGCCCGATAGACGGCAAGATGCTCGTCTGATACCCTCTTCCGGTACAACCGGGCCAAGAGGATGAAGGCAATTGCTTCCGTCACCAAGGGAGGCGCGCTTTGCAAAACGTCCGCGTGCGTCACCTCGATCCGCTGGTTTTTCCAACGGATATAACAGTTTGCGTTCCGGTAGCTCCGGTAGGTGATCACGATCTCAGGGAGCTCTGTACGAGGGCAAAGGCGCCGGAATACGCGCACATAAATATCCTTCGTACTTTCAAAGAGTTGCAGTTGATGCACGGGAGACCTTCATACGGTAACATAGCAAGTTTGGGAATCACTTTCACCTTGGTGTGAATGGGAGGATTTGTGCGCGGAGCAAAAATCAGCGCTCTGGGTTGTTACGTACCCCCGCGGGTACTCTCAAACCACGAACTGGAGCGTATGGTAGACACCACTAACGACTGGATTCTGGAGCGCACGGGGATACGCGAGCGACACATTGCGGACCCGGATGTCGCGACGTCTGATCTTGCCGTCGAGGCGGCACGGATCGCCCTCAACGCGCGTGGGCTGGAACCCTCGGACCTCGACGCCATCCTGGTTTGCACCGTCACCCCTGATATGCTCTTCCCAGCGACCGCTTGCCTGGTGCAGCATCGACTGGGAGCCAAGGAAGTGTGGGGGTTTGACCTGATCGCCGCCTGCTGCAGTTTCCTCTATGGACTGGATCTGGCAGCAGACCTGGTACGCTCCGGTTCTCATCAACGTGTGATGGTGATTGGAGCCGACACCATGTCGCGCATCATCGACTATACCGATCGCTCCACATGCATCCTCTTCGGGGATGGAGCCGGAGCAATGTTGGTTGAGGCCACCGATGACCCTTCGGAAGGCATCATCGACTACGTGCATGAAATAGATGGATCTGGTGGTGATTCGCTAAAGATGCCGGCTGGCGGTAGTCGTTTGCCCGCCAGTCACCAGACCGTGGATGACAAGCTCCATTTTGTTCACCAGGAAGGGCAGCAGGTATTCAAGTTCGCCGTGCGCAGGATGTATGAAGTGGCGTCCACGATCCTGGAACGAACGGGCACACCCACTTCGAAGCTCAAGGTGCTGGTGCCGCATCAGGCGAACATGCGCATCATTAACGCCACCGCTGAGCGACTGGGCCTGTCACCAGAGCAGGTGGTGATCAACATTCAGAAATATGGCAACACCACCGGCGCGACCATTCCTCTCGCCACCCGTGACGCCATCGAGGACGGCCGCCTTACGAAGGGAGATCTTGTGCTGTTCGCGGCAGTGGGAGCGGGATTCACGACAGGCGCAAGCCTGTGGCGGTGGAGCTACTAGCAGGGGTCCCGTCCAGTCTCGAAATGGGAGCCCCTGGCCCTGCCCACAACTACAGTGAACGTTGCTTTGCATCAGAAGCTTACGGTTCCCGGACTACGACAGCTCTGGTTCGTTTCGGCAAACCTGTTGGAGGCTGCACTTCCCTATAGGGAAGGCATTGCAGGTGGGTTTGCCCACATCGCTCGGGCCGCTTCGATTGGATCGCCCTGAACCGTGTGCCCCTGCTCCGCCAAGCCCTTCTGGAGCTGGCGCAATAGCGTTTCAATATGCGGCCTCGTGGAGGATGCGCCCATAAGTCCAATTCGCAGGACCTTGCCCTGCAATGGGCCGAATCCCCCAAGCACTTCAATGCCCGCATTCTCCAGAAGGTACTTGCGCAGAGCCACATCGCTTACGCCCTCCGGCAATAGCGGCGTGTGCAGGGTCCACAACTGATTTACCGGGTCCACGTGCATGGGCATCCCTAGCACCGCCAGCGCCGCCACAAAAGCCACGTGATTCTCCCAGTGCCGGCGCCAGCGCGCGTCCAACCCTTCTTCCACCACAATACGCAGGGCCTCGCGTAAGGCATAGAACAGGGGAATGGGCGCGGTATGGTGGTAGCGCTTCGCATCGCCATAATAGGAATCGAGCAGACGCAAGTCCAGATACCAGGTGGGGAGGTTCGCCTTGCGCTCGCGTACCCGCTGCAAGGCGCGTTCGTTCAATGTCAAGGGGCTTAGCCCCGGCGGACAACTCAATGCCTTCTGCGTGCCGGAATAGGCCACGTCGATGCCGGTTTCGTCCACCAAAACGGGCATCCCAGCCAGGCTGGTGACGCAATCAGCGATCACCAGCGCATCCACTTCGCGAGCCGCCTTTGCGATGGCGCGGCCCTGCTGATAAGCGCCGGTTGATGTCTCAGCCTGCACATAGCCCACCACGTGGGGACGTTCTTTACGGATGAAGGCATCCGCCTCTTCATCATGAAAGACCTCGCCCCAGGGTTTTTCCAGGCGAATCACTTCGGCGCCCTGGCGCTGCGCCATTTCGGTCATCCGATCAGAGAAGTATCCATTTGCAAAAACCGCGAAACGCATCCCTGGTTCTGTAACGTTCGCCACGGCGGCCTCCATGCCGGCGCTGCCGGTGCCGGAAATGGCCATGGTGAAAGAGTTACGCGTACCAAAAGCATGTTGCAGCATGCGGCGGATATCTTCCACTACCTCAAAGAAGTAGGCGTCAACGTGGCTGACGATTGGAGTCGCCATGGCCTCATACACGCGCTGCTCCACCATGGTGGGCCCAGGGCCCATCAGCAGACGGGCCGGCGGCGCCAGCGGACCGGGCAATGCTACCGCGCTATCGGTGTGAATGGATGTCTCGCTCATGCTAAAGGCCCCTCCCGACCAATGCCCATCATAACTGACAGAACGGGATTCCCACCTCATAACCGAAAGACATCTCTGCAAGGCGCCACTGCAAGGTGATGGCAGCGCACCACGGGGGGAGACGGCTGACCGTACCGGGCTAACCCTTCAGCCGGGCCAACTCAGCGGTCGTCATCCGGCTAACCGCCGGCCCCAGCGCCATCACTTCTTCCATCATCTCCGGGACTTCATAGACCGCGCGATTGCAAATGGATTTTGCGCTGGCCCGCAATTCATCCAGACGACCGTGCTCCAGCAGGCTCCCCACCGCTCTGGCAACTTCCCGGAATCCGCGGACGACGACGCCCACGCGGTGGGCCTGCACCCAGTCGGTGTTGTAACGCTCCTGCGGCAGAGTCCATGCATTGCGCTGAACGATTACGGGCAAGTTCATGTGGATGGCTTCACTGATGCTTCCGGGACCGGGTTTGCCGATGAAGAAGTCCGCCAGCCGCATTAAGCGAGGCACCTCACGGGTGAAGCCTACAACGTGTGCGGGCATGGCACCCCTTCGCTTGGCGAGGTCCCTGGCCAGACGTTCATTTTTGCCACAAATGAAGATTCCTTGCACGGGGAGTTTGGACGCCTGAAGTTTCTCGTAGATATCCTCCATCACCTGCGCTCCGTGTCCGCCAAAAAGAACCAGCGCGGTGGCCAGATTCGGAGCCAAGCCCAGCGTCTGGCGGGCTTGGGCCACATCAATGGGTTCCTGATCGTAGAAATGCGGCTGCAGAATCATGCCGGAAGCCCTTCGAATCTGCATTTCGCTGTAGCCAATGTTGCGTGCCTGCTGCACGGCGCGATCACTGCCACAAACCACATACTGGGGCTGTGACTCCACCCAGAAATTTGGTGGAAAGTCGGCGATGTCCGTCATCACGGTCATGTATGGCGTTTCCGCGCACACGGATGCCAGGCTCTGGTAGAGTGGCCGGTTGAAATTCGGGATGAGTGACACCACCAAGTCCGGCTTGGTGTGCTGCCAGTATTCCGCCATCAAGCGGCGGATGCCCCGCTCATTCAACCGGACAATCTTCTGGGTGGCACGCAGCATGCCCACAGCCCCGAGAGTGAGACCATGCTGTAGAATTTTGTTATAGATGTCTTCTCCGGCAATCCCCGCGTACTTGTGGAAGAAATCCAACGGTTCAAGCAGTTTGCCAATGTTCACCAGTTCAACGCGCCATTGCGGGTGGCTTCGGCTACATGCCGCCAGTAGTGCGTTGGCGGCGCTACGGTGTCCGCCTCCTGCGTCGAAGAATAGCAACTGAATGTTTGCCATGGTGCCGATTGCGTCCTGGTTCCTTCATCAAGCTAACCGCACCTTGCCTCGAAAGCAACGTTTTCATCGAATTTTGTTGTAGCGGTAACGTGCCTGTATTGATGTTCCGGTATAACTGGAAGTCAGGAAGCTTAAAAAACTTGGCACCCGGACAACCGGAGCGAAGAGTTTGGCTGGAACATTGGTGAGTTACCACAAATTGCAGGCAATGGCCGGGGATGGAATGAGGTAGGCTGTGTCAGTGGGTCAGTTGGTGCTCCACATCATCGAGGATGGCGATCATCGTCTAATGCACCGCGTCCACGCGTGGTCTGCGCCTCAGTGGATTCGATTCTGGATGGTATGCGCGACCCGTGGTGGCGACGGGTGGCTATGGTATTCGCTGTGCGCCCTGCTGCTGCTGGTTGGAGGGGAGCCCCGATTTATCGCTGTCGGCGCGGCATCCATTGCCGCAAGTGTGGGCATTGGGCTTTTTCTATTGCTGAAGCGAATTTGCAACCGTACGCGTCCGTGCCACATACGTCCTCATTGCTGGGCAAACCTTTTACCACCGGACCGATTCTCCTTCCCCTCCGGCCACACCATTACGGCATTTGCTGTCTCTGTGCCGCTATTGCTGGTTTATCCGATGCTCGCCGTGCCGCTGCTGTTTTGCGCCTTGAGCGTGGCTGCCTCCCGGGTAGTGCTGGGCATGCACTTTCTCAGCGATGTTCTGGCCGGAACCGTGATTGGCATAGTCCTCGGCTACGGCAGCCTGATCCTCATTTCCTAAGTATCGTTCTGGTCACACAGCCTCTCCTTCTTCACAGCCTCTCCTTCTTCACGGCCTCTCCTTCTTCACGGCCTCTCCTTCTTCACGGCCTCTCCTTCTTCACGGCCTCTCGCCTGATAGGCTAAACAAAAATAGGCGTCACGGTTAAGAAGTTGAACTGAGGAAGCTCCCTGCTCGTAATCATCGTTGGAGCACTCTCGGTTATGACCCTTGAAAGGAGCGTTTTGTGACCTTCCAGCCCACCCCAAACCCGCTTCCGCCAACGCCCAGGCCATCCAGGCTTCCGCGTTTTCTGCTGATTGGTTGTGGCAGTGTGATGGTGCTTTCCGTTCTGGCTGGCATCGCTCTGTACTTCCTGTTCTGGGGTGCGGTAGACCAACTGGCCCGCAGCTTTACCACAGACCGCCCACTGGCGATTCCCCAGGTGACGATGTCGCAAGAGGAGTTGGAAGCGCTGGACCGACGCGTCTCGGACTTTGGATCCGCCATCGAAAACAATGAGGCAACTGACCCTCTAGTGCTTTCCGCGGACGAGATCAATGCCCTCATCCAGCGCCATGGCAAGTTTAAGCAGGAGGGCACTGGCGTGGTGGTCCGCATCTTCGGAGACCAGATTGAGGGAGAGATCAGCCTGCCTGCCGGCCAGGTTGCGCCTTCGCTGGAAGGCCGCTTCGTCAATGGAAAGGGGGTCTTTTCCATCGGCGTTGAGGAGGGGCGGGTAGTGGCCTACCTGCAGGATTTGCGCGTGGGCGACCGATATCTTCCAGACCAGATTCGAGAACCCCTGAGCAGAGAGAACTTACTGCGGAAAGCGTACGAAGAGGATAGCGAACTCCGCCGGGCGCTTACCCGTATCCGGTCAGTGGAAGTACGCGAGGGAAAGGTGATTTTCACCCCCGCGGAGCCGGCGGGAGCAACACCCTAGGCCGCGCTACAATTGAAAATCCATGCGGAGACGCGACCTTGCTATCCTGGCCGGCCTGGCACTGCTGCTATGCCTCACGCGTTGGCCGCTGGCGCCGAAGTATCTTTTCTACTTCGACTCGGTGAATATGGCCTATGCGCTGGAGGACTTCAGCCCCAGCGAACACAAGCCGCAACCCCCAGGGTACCCACTTTATGTGGGCCTTTGCCGCCTCATCCATGCTGCCGGAGCGTCCGTGGAAGACACATTCATCTGGAGTGGCATCCTGGCGGGAGCCCTCACCGGATGGCTCTTGTGGCGACTTGGTGCGGACTCCGGTCGCCCACGAGCAGGATTTCTAGCTGCGCTGCTTTTCTCCTGCACTCCCGTGTTTTGGTACAACTCGCTTACCAACCAGAGCCGCGGCTTTAGCGCAGTGGCAAGCGCGGGGACAGCATGGCTCTGCTGGCGGGCAGCACAGAAGGGCGCGCACCCAGCGTGGCTGATTGGAGCGTTCTTGTTTGTGGGAACGCTTGGAGGCTTTCGTCCCGTAGAAACCCTTATGCTCAGCCCGCTACTGCTGTGGGCGATGTGGAAGGGGCGGCCTCAGCTTCGTACACTTGCCATGGCATCCCTTGCCGGAGCTTTGCCGGTGGCTGCGTGGGGCTGGGTGCTACTGGCGGAATCCGGCGGCTTCGATGCGTACGTCGCGCTGATGCAAAGATACTCTGCCGAGCAGCAGATCTTTGCTGCCGGCAGCGCGGCAAGCCCGTGGCGGATCCTGTTTAAGTCGCTGGAATGGGTGGGCGCCATGCACCTGGTGGCGGTGCTGCCCTGGGTGTGGGTGCTGCTTTGGCGCCGTCGGCGCGACAATGAGGCTGGCATTGTGCAACCGCCAATGCACGGGCATTCCCTATTCGTATTGGCCTGGCTGCTGCCTGGGTTAGCGTTTCAGGTGATTGGTCACGCTGCTGACCCCTGCCATACCCTTGCCACCATAGCGGCGACCTGCTGGCTGGGAGGACTTGCCCTGGACAGATTACCGGGGCGAACCGCTTGGGCCGGGGCCGCGCTGGCCTGCCTGATTTGCGCGGAACTCTTCTTCAGCCCGCTGCGAGGGGCAGCGAGGGCAACCAGCTATCACGTGATTGTTCGGGTGAACCGGGACGTGGATCTCGCCCTGGATTCCATTCGTGACGCGCAGCGAAACGGCCCGGTGACGGTATTGATCCGTGACAGCCTGGTCACCTGGCGGCACATCCGCTATTACTTTCCAAGCGCGGTGATCTGGATGCAAGCAAACGGCCAGCAATGGAGCCCAAGCGGAGCCACCGAGTTCCCATCGGGCGATGCCGCACAACGTGTGGCAGTGTTTGACCGTGCCGGGGTCCACTTCGGCGTGGATGCACCTGGCGCTCCATCGCCCTAACAAAGGCAAGCTACCTGGCGAGCCCGCACTGGGCACTAGAGCCGTCAATCCGCAGTGCCGCGCAGGCGCAGGCGAAGCAGTCGTCCTAGTTCGCGCAGCGTCCGCCAGAGGGATGTCAGCCGGAAGAACTCAGACTGTCCGTACTGGCGGGCACGGTGCGTCACGCCTAGCTCCACCGCGCGAATTCCCTTCCTCTCCAAACCCCAAACCAATTCCGCGCAGATGGTTCCGCTGGACGAACGCAGGCTCAGACCTTCGAGTGCGTCGCGCCGAATGAGGCGGAAATCACAATCAACATCACGCAAATGAAGCCGGAATAAGCCGCGAGCAAACTCCCGGTAAAGCACTCCCAGCACCACACGATGCCAGGGGTCTGAACGACGGCGCTTATAGCCGTTCACCCACGCTGCTCCGTTGCGCGCCGCATCCAGCAGCAGCGGCAATTCCCCCACATCGTATTGCGCGTCGCCATCGGTGTAGAAGACATACTGCAAGGTGGCAGCCGCGAACCCACTGCGAAGGGCTCCTCCATAGCCGCGGTTCTGCGCGTGCTCCACCACCTGCAAACGCTCCCCATGCTTCTGTCGCAACATCTTCAGTACGTCCGCCGTGGCGTCTTGGCTGCCATCGTTCACCACAATCACTTCAAATTGGGATACGTATTGTTCCAACACCTGAAAGGTATCGTCCACCAATCCCGGAAGGCTGCCAGCATCGTTGTAGGCGGGAAAGAAGACGCTTAGCGAATAGGGAAACTTGCCGTCAGCCATGTTAGTTCTACTGCTTCGTAATGGGCGGGTAAGGCGTCTCGAAGACCGATTCCCCCGAAGGCGGCGCTTCCTCTGCAATCGACTTCACATCGTTGTGCTGCCAGCCCAACATTACCCGGGCGGCATAGCGATAAATCTCCGCATGATAGGGGCCCTGTTCCACCCAGACTGGTGGAGTGCGGCGCCTCGCAAATTCCAGGAACGCCTCCGTGGGAATTGCTCGCTCCTCGTACTGGGGCAGCTTTCGGACCCAAAGATAGGCGGGGCTACTGACGGCAAAGGCTACAGCCAGCACCCAACCCAGATTGCGCTCCCAACGTTTCGATCCGCGCCAAAGGGCATCGATCGCCCATGCCAGCAGCAGCGCCGCTCCCGCGGTAGCCCAGTAGCGATGGCGGCTGGGAGCCTCCGTGGTGAAGGTCACAAATGAATAGGGCAGCAAGGTGAGCACGCAAAAAAGCATAGCCACTACGCTCACGCGAAACTCTCGCTTCCAAGCGAGCACCAGCAGCGCCAGCAAAGACCAAGGCATCACAATCCGGAATAGCGTACGAGGGAGGGTAAGCCAGAATGGCGCATATATGGAAAAGGTACCGTCGTTGAGGTGGAGATGATCTCTCGCCGCTTGGAAGATAAGGGCCGCATAGACGAAGGAAAGTAATGGAGCCAGAAATATCGGGACAAGATCCCCCTTTCGGCGTTCACCCACAACCAGCCAGCAGGCGGCGTACAGCAGAGGGAGCGCCGCGGCGGATTCCTTGGAATAGAGCGCCAGCAGAAACAAAGGGACCATTGCCACCAGCCAGCCTTGCCGCCGCGTGCGCAACCAGTGGATCCAGCACAGCAGCGAGCCCATGGCGAAGGCGAACACAAACAGGTCGTGCACAGCGGCCACCCAGACGACGGCTTCCTGGTGCCCATTCATCAACAGGAAGACAACGGCGGCGACAAAGGCCCGGCGGTAGCCGATGGCGGGGATGGAACCGAAGAGCACCAGAATTGTCCCATTGACCGCATGCAGCAGCACACTGCCCAAGCGGTGAACGAAGATGTCGGGCCCCACGAGGAGATCGATTGCCCTGGTCCATGCCAGCGAGGTGGCGCGGCAACGGTAGAGAGCATCTCCGATGAGCTTGGGCATGCCCTCGGCGGAGATGAAGTCCCGCGCCAGTCCAATCTGCTGATAGTCATCGGAGATTCCAGGCAGGCTTAGGAAAGGCAGAAAAGGCACGAGGGCAGCCAGCACGAGCGCCAACAGACCCAGAGCCACGCGGGGGGCTCCACCCAGCGCCGCGACGATCGTGGTCAACCAGCTACCTCCTGCTTGCGAGCCAGCAGCCACAACGATTGGCCCACCGGAAAGCTTCCTCCTCGGCGCAGCCAGGCGGCCTCAACCCGCAGGAACTGCTCAAGAATCCCATTCACGAGGGGTCGCACCGGTTGCAGTCCGCTTTCCGGCTCGGCCTGCATCAACGGTTCCCAGACGCGGAACTTGAAGAGGGCTACTGGCAGAAGCAGGGAGTTCGCGTAGGTTGCACGCACCAGTTCCAGCCCATTGGCAGCAAGCAGGGGTTGCAACAAGCCTTTGGTGTAGCGTTGACGCTCATGCACAAAATCGGAATGGCGGCTGCGGAGCCACCGGAAGGCAGAGGCTCGCAACACCAGCAAACCGCCAGGCGCCAGCACCCGGGCGAACTCTGCCAAGGCTTGCCTTTCCTCCCCCGACGCAAGATGCGCAATCACATCCAGCGCCAGCAGCATGCGAAAACCCTCGCTATTCAGTGGAAGACGCCGGATATCGCCCAGCACCAACTGACGAAGTCCTCGCCGGCGCGCGTAGCCCAAACCTTCTGCCTCCAGGTCAAGAGAGGTTAAGGCGCACTGGGGGTATCGGTCCTGGAACTGCGCGCTCACCCAGCCTGTGCCGCAGCCCACTTCGCACACTGGTGAACCCACAAAGGACTGCTGATGGCTGGCCAGGAAGTCCCACAGCATGCGATCCATACCCTTGAACCACCAGAAGTTTTCCTCCGTGGCTGCAATATGGGCGAACTCCGCCGGATTGATGCCCGCAGAGGGGGGCGTCGTGTGGAGCGCACTCATGCAATTCGTTCCTGCTCCTGGAACTCGACGCCAGGCAGCCCCCGGCTATCCTCACCAGCCGCGGCCAACCCGTAGAAGCGCAGGGACTGTGCCAGACCTTCCGCAATCGATACCCTGGCACGCCAGCAAAGCACCTCCTCCGCATGGCGAACATCCGTGCGGTAGCTGCCTACGTCGATGGAACGCAAGGCAGACGGGTAGGGCGTCACTATCGGATCCGGCAATCCCGCAAGCTGGCTCAACAACCGTGCGATTTCCATGACGCTGTGCGTCTGGGAGTGGCCGATATTGAACGACCTATTGGTTCCCAGAGGAATGGCCCCGGCGTGCAGAATCGCGCGTACTGCATCTTCCACAAAAAGGGGATCTCGCAGTTGCTGCCCGTCCCCAAAAACCTCCAGCGGCTCGCCCTTCAGGGCTCGAGCGAGGAAGTTGGCCAGAAAACCCTGTTGAGGAAGGTGCAGGGCGATACGCGGGCCATAAACATTTGTGAGGTAAAGAACAACGGAGTCCAAACGCTGCATGCGCCACAACAGCAAGTGATACTGGCTGGCCGCGAGTTTATGTATGCCGTTGAAATCCACCGGATGCATGGGGTGCTTTTCGTCCACGGGCAGATAGTGCGGCACTCCGTAGACCTGCCGTGTACTGGTGTAAACCACTCTCACGCCAGGAGCATGCTCCACACAGTGGGTCAGAAATGCGAGCTGGGAGGTTACATTGAGGGCCAGATCTCGCGCCGCCGGCCCAAGCTGCGGCGTATGCGCGATCTCCGACGCCAAGTTAAACACCACATCACAGCCTCGAAGACAATCCGCAGCCGCCTCCGCGCAGGCGATGTCGGCCACCACCACGCGAACGTTGTTTCCCACATCCGCGAGGTTTCGCGGGTTCCCCCCGCAACCGTCAGCCAGCGAATCCAGCACCGTCACCTGGGCACCCGCGGTATCCAGCGCAAGGGCGAGGTTAGAGCCCAGGAAGCCGAGTCCACCGGTCACCAGGACCTGGCGTCCCGCGTACGCACTCTTCAGCTGGTCTTCCAGGATCATTGTTGAAAACCGATCACTCCGCGGAGGACTGCTTCCGCCATCTCGTCGGTCACGTGCGGAGCAGCGGGGAGCGAAAGAATCTCCCGTGCTGCCTTGGTGGCCACCTCAGGTTCTTCTGCCCACGTCGCAAACGGCAGCAACCCCGGTTGCTGGTGGATGGGAACGGGGTAATGGATACCGGTCTGTACCAGGCAGGAAGCCAAGTGCTGGCGAAGGGCATCACGGGAAGGGCTACGTGCCACCACCAGATGATTAACGGAATCCTCGTCAAAGCTTAGCAGCGGGCAATCGCATGCATGCAGCGCTTCGCGATACTGCACTGCCAGTTGTCTGCGCCGTGCATTCCAAGCGGGAAGAAAGGGCAGGAAGGCGCGCAGGTAACAGGCCTGCATTTCGTCCAATCGCGAGTTCAGGCCTGGCATGCGGCAAGTCTGGTCGCCGAGGCGTCCGCCATCCCGCAGTTGCTTTAGCCGCTCGGCGATCTCTGGATCGTCCGTAACCACCGCACCTCCGTCGCCGAGGCCGCCAAGGTTTTTGGTGGGGTAAAAGCTGTAGGCACAATAGGGTGAGAAATCCGTCAAAGGGTGCCCGCGGAAGCGCGCGCCATGGGCCTGGCAGGCATCCTGCACCAACACCACTCCCCGCTCTTTGCAAAGCGCTGCAATTTCATCCAAGCGGCAGGGTTGCCCATAGAGGTGAACCGCGATTACCGCACGCGTCCGTGGCGTCCAGGCCCGGCGGAGTTGATCGGCGGTCACCAGCAGAGTGTCCGGCTCCACGTCGGCTACGCGGATTCGTGCCCCCACCGCCAGCACCGCCTGGGCCGTAAACAGCGACGTCATAGAGGGGACGATTACCTCATCCCGCACCGCATCAGGTTCAGCCAGGTTGTGTGTGCCAACACCAGCCGCGCGCAGACAAAGCTCCAGCGCAGCCGTGCCGCTGCCCACCCCTACCGCGAACGCTCCGCCCATCGCGGCGGCGAAGGCTTCCTCAAAGGCGTGGGTTTGCGGGCCGAGAATGTAGTGGCCGCGCGCATGCAATTCGTCGAGATTCCGACGGATGCTGTCCGCGGCAGCAGTAAGTGCGCCACGCAGGTCCACCATGGGAACCGCGACGAGCGCTGAGGCTGGGGCAAAACCGATTGCCATAAAGGGTAAATTCGAGGCTTTACAAAGCTAAACAATCCTGTCAACCGCTGAGTGAATCCCAAAACCCAACCTGAAGTCCACCTTCGCAGCGAACTGAATCTTTGGCCCGGAGCTGAATAATATCGTACTATTTTTCGGAAGAACTTTAATGTTGCTGGTGACACTTTCCGGTAACTGGAGGTAAGGACTGTTCGTCCAGCGTTTCTCTGTTCGGAGGCTCATTTCCGGTAGAATGGCAGGCGGCCACAGTTCCCGGAAACACCGTTTCGCTCCTCACACCTAATCATGCTGACATCCACTATTCTCTGGTTGCTCTTGCTGGCACTTAACCCTCCAGGCGTGGTGCTGGATCATCAACCCGCCACCACTCAGCAATACATCGGTTCTCCTTCCATCGCCATCCTGCCCGATGGGAACTATGTGGCTTCGCATGACTTCTTCGGCAAAGGCTCCACGCAGGACCGGTCAGTGGTTTCCCGTGTTTTCCTTTCCTCGGACAGGGGCAAGACCTGGCACCGCACGGCAGAATTCCAAGACCAGTTCTGGTCGAACCTGTTCGTGCACGGGGGCAGCCTCTACCTGATGGGCACCACCTATGAGTACGGACGGATTGTGATTCGCCAATCGAAAGATGGAGGTGAATCCTGGAGCGATCCTTCGTACCTCACTGACGACACCGGCTACCACACCGCCCCCGTTCCGGTCGCCCTTAAGGATGGCCGAATCTGGCGGGGCATGGAGTATCATCCACCCGGACGTTGGGGCTTTTTCGAGGCCTTCGTGATGTCCGCACCCGTCGACGCCAACCTGATGGACGCGGCCAGTTGGAGCATGACGGAGCGACTGCCCTTCCCCAAGGCTGAGGCAGGCGAGGGCGAGCACTGGCTGGAAGGCAACATCCTGGTGGACCGCAAGGGAGAGCTCCGGTTGCTGCTGCGGGTGGCCAATCTGGAAAAGGCCGCAGTGGTTCGCGTGACGGGAGACAAGCTCCGCTTCGAACGGCTTATTCCATTTCCGGGCGGTGCAAAGAAGTTCACCATTCGCTACGACGCCCGCACGAAGCGTTACTGGACTTTGTCTAACCCGGCCTTGCCCCAGTTCGAACGCTCGGCCACAGACCCCGCCTCTGTGCGCAACACCCTGGTGCTGATGTCGTCGAAGGATCTCCTGAAGTGGAATGTGGAACGTACTGTGCTCTCGCATCCGGACCCGCTCCACCACGCGTTCCAGTACGTGGACTGGCAGTTCGACGGTAACGATCTGGTGGTCGCCTCACGCACCGCATTCGATGACGTGTATGGCGGCGCGCATCGCGCCCACGACGCCAACTTCCTCACTTTTCACCGGGTAGAGGACTTTCGCAAGAAACGCTAATCGAAGGCCAACGGACCCGCGAACACCGCTAGGACGAAAAGTTAGGGGCGATAGACTGGCTCTTCCGGAATGGCCGCGCCGTCCACGCGAGGGTCAGTGGCCGCGAAGTTAACTCCCCTTTTCGTATCGCGAATCACCGCGCTGCCAAAGCCCATTGCGCTGTTGAAGTTGCTCACGGCATTCACCAGATGGCCGCGCCGGCGGAGGTCAAAGCGGATAGCCTCACCAATCCGGCTTTCGAGCATCACGTCACAGCCTTCGAATGTTATTTTCGTAAACCGAGGAGCCTCCAGCGCCTCCTGAGCGTTCATCTCAAAGTCCACAAGATTCGCCACAAACTGGGCGTGCGCGAGGGGCTGATTCCAGCCGCCCATAATGCCAAAGCCAATCTTCAAATGGTCCGTTTCCATGAACGCCGGGATGATGGTGTGCAGAGGCCGCTTGCGCCCTTCCAGCGAATCCGGCTTGCCCGGCTCCAGCGCGAATCGAGCGCCACGGTTGTGAAAAGAAAAACCCGCGTCCGGCGCCACCAGACCGGTGCCATAGCCGCCGGAGTTCGACTGAATCAGGGAAACAATGTTGCCATCCTTGTCGATGGCGGAAAGATAGATGGTCTCGCGACCCATAGAGCTCAGAGTCTGCGCGAGGTCAGAGGGAAGCACCTCACAAGTAGCTTTGCGCATATCGATGAGCTTGGCTCGCTGGTCGCCCAGCTGTTTCGAAATCAGCGTCTCGGTAGGAATCTTGGCGAATCGAGGGTCGCCCACATACTTCGCCATGTCGGCATAGGCCAGTTTCTTGGCCTCAATCATGGCGTGGAGAGCAGCCGAGGAATTGTGTCCATAGTCCCCGAGAGGGAAACGCTCCATGATGTTCAGCATCGAGAGTGCGGCAATACCCTGCCCGTTGGGAGGGAGTTCGTAGACGGTCCAGCCACGGTATGTCGTGGAAACCGGATCCACCCACTCGGGTTCCCAATCGGCAAAATCCTCATAGGCGTGCGCACCACCCAATTCGCCCAGAAAGGCCACCAGTCCGCGGGTGAAATCGC
This sequence comes from uncultured Solibacteraceae bacterium, assembly GCA_964618435.1. Classification (GTDB taxonomy): domain Bacteria; phylum Acidobacteriota; class Terriglobia; order Bryobacterales; family Bryobacteraceae; genus JACTMJ01. Next base: position 54,601 of record CAZUAX010000003.1, on the reverse strand, counting down.
TACGGTAGAACCCGTCGTGACCCTGTTCGGCCACCAGCCGCATGGTTTTGGCCAAAGCTGGGTTACGGAAGATATCTCCGGCCTCGGGCTTCTCGCCAGCCGCCAGGTAAGTAGCCTTGAAGCCTGGCTGGTCAAAGAACTTCTTCTGGGGCAGGGATCGCGCGCTCACCACCGACAAAGGAAAGCCCTGCTCGGCGTAGTGGATGGCCGGGGCAAGTAACTCCTTCAGGCTCTTGCGCCCGAAGCGATCCCGCAAGGCCACCCAACCGCCCACAGCTCCTGGAACGGTGACCGTATGCACTCCGATGGGATCAATCTTCTCAACGCCCTTGGCCTTCATCCATTCGATGGTCTGCGCCTTGGGGCTCCAGCCACTGGCATTCAGCCCATAGAGTTTGCCGCTGCTGGCCTCGTAGACAATGGCGAACAGATCGCCGCCTACTCCATTCACGAAAGGCTGCGTGAGCCCGGTGATGGCATTGGCGGCGATGGCGGCATCCACAGCATTGCCACCCTGTTCGAGAATCTTCGCACCCACTGAGGAAGCCAGGAAGTTCGATGCGGCCACGATGCCCTGTTGAGACACCACAAGCGCCCGCGCCTGATCACGACGGGGCGGAGGCGGAGGGGCAGGCGGTTCCTTGGTGGGCTGTTTTTCCACCTCCTGGGCGAAGCACAATACCGCCACAAGCACGAGCAAAAAGATCCGGATCATGGCCTGTGAGTATAGCATCCACGGTGGTGCCAAGCCGAAGCACACCCGAACCGGGATCGCTTGTCGCACCCGCCAGCAATGGCCGACCCGTAACAACTATCTCTTGTGCGCACCAACCGGATGATGATGTCCGTGATGGTGCCAGCGATGGAAGAACGGAGCAAACGCGCCCCAGGTGAACATAAACAGGAAGACAGCGCCTACCGCCAGAGTCCCTTCCGGCGTCGCTAATGCCGGAGGCAATTGCACCATTCCGATACCGAGCGCCACCAGAAGGCTCGCCAGGTGCATCGTCCAATGCAGGGGTTCAAAACGGTAAAGGAGCAGCAGCGCTAGACCTGCTGACAACCCGTAAGCTAGCAGAACGAGATAGATTGGCATTGCAACCTCCTACGTATCCACCTTCAGTGTATTCCTGGGTGAATGCGAAAGGAAGCGAATTCGGGAGCCGCAAAGCTGGGCGCAATTCGCGCAGACACTGCACCCGAGACCATGCGCTAGAGCTCGCGCACACGGATATTCCGGAACCACACCTCAATTCCCGGTCCGGAGTGCACCTGCAGTGCCAGTAGCCCGCGACTCAGGATGCCCGGCTCAGCTTCTGTGTAATCCACCGTGCGCATGCCATCGATGGTAAGCGAGATGTGCCGCCCATGCGCCCGGATCACATAAGTATGCCAGCCATCTTTGTCCAGCTTATCGATGGCGGTTTGAGGCGCCTGCATAAGCACGCGCCGCCGGCGCGATTCGTCATAAAGGCTGCCCCAGTAATTCTCTCCAATATCCGCCTGATAGCCGTACAGCTCGTGTTCTTTCTGGTCAGGAATACTGCGGAACTGAACCCCGCTATTGCCCTTGCCGCCCAGAAGGCGGAATTCCAAGGACAATTCGAAATCTTCAAAGCGATCGCGGGTGCGCAGAAAGTCGTTCCATTTCAGACCTTCGTGGCGGCCCACAATCATGCCATCCCTCACGCTCCACACCTGAGGAGTGTCCTGCACCCAACCGTCAAGTGACCTTCCATCGAACAGCGGCCGCCACGCTCCCGCCTGCCGTGATGGCTCCACCACGCGTCCACTGCGCATTGCTTCGTTGCCGTAGTGTGCCGCGTTTGCCGCCTCCACGCATTCGCGCACGTTGGTGTTAGGCGCCTTACGGGTTTTGATGCAATCCAGCCAGTTCAGCACATGGTCGATGGTGCCTTCCCGTTGCGCATCTACCCGCAACGAGGGCGGCGGCATAAAGGTACGCCGGTCAAACTGGCCACCCTCGGGGTAAACCTCAAAGTACGGCCGCGTTAGCTTAAGGCTGCCGCCAGTGCCACGGAACAGGATGCCTCCATCCTCCATCCGGGTCACCATGGTGCTCACGTAAGAAACCTGGAATCCTTTGGGGTAGAGAGACGCCACACTCACCGTATCCGGCGTCTCAAACCACTGCACCTGCAATTTGGAACCCTGGCCACGCACCTCCACGGGCACCGTGTCGCCCATCACCCAGTGCACGGTCTCAATCCAGTGGCTGTATAAGTCAGTAAGCGTGCCTCCGCCATAGTCCCAAAACCAGCGCCAGTTGCCATAGCGGTAAGGGTCATAGGGTCGCGGACAGGCAGAGCCCAAGAACTGCGGCCAGTCCAACTCCGCCGCGTTGATGTTCGGCGGCACCTGCCTGGCGTTGTAGTTTTGGTTCCACCAGGTAAGCACCTGCGTTACGCGCCCGATGCCTCCGCCGGCAATGAACTCACGGGCCTGCTGGATGTGCGGATAGCTGCGCTGCTGGTAGCCAATCTGCACAATGCGCCCGGATGCCTCCACCGCATCGATGACACTTTGCCCCTCGGCAATCGAGTGCGTGAGGGGTTTCTCACAATAAACGTCTTTGCCCGCCTGTACGGAGGCAATGGTCATCGGCACATGCCAATGGTCAGGAGAGCCAATCACCACGGCATCGATGTCTTTGCGATCAAGCAGTTCCCGGAAATCCCGATGCACGTCTGGCCCTGGCCCCTGCTCGCTGCCGGTAAGCCCCTTGCGCAGCGCATCAAAGCGTGGTGCGTAAATGTCGGCAACCGCCACAATTGCCGCACCGCCGTGCTCCCTGGCTGTACGCGTCACATAACTCCCCCGTCCACCCGCGCCCAACAACCCAAGTTGCACGCGGTCGTTGGCGCCCATTACCCGGGTTGCCGCCACCGCGGTGGCCGCTGCGAGGAAGAATCGTCTCGATGGTTTGAGTGAGGAATCCGTTAGCCCTGCCATGGCTCACCACAATATCGCATCTGGCGCTCGCTTGACAGGCACTTCCCTGCCCCATTCATGCGAACAATGGAACATGGCCCACAGCGAAACAGACATCACCAGCGCAGCCCGGCAAGAGTTCGTTGACCCGCGGCTATACATGGCGGCCGAACGCACTTTCCTCGCGTGGATCCGGACGGGGATCGCCTTGATGGCCTTTGGCTTTGTGATCGCGCGCATTGAGGTAGCGCAATCAAGCCTCAGCAGCTTTGCGGGAGGATCTCCGGCTTCGCCCACGCTTTCGTTGTTGCTGGGAATCAGCCTGGCGGTAACCGGTATTGTGGTGCTGCTTGTCTCCGTGTGGCGCCACCGGAGATATATTGAGGCGTTAACCGCTAACCGGTTTCGTGAGGTGAATGGAGCCGGGTTTGCCATGGGCCTGGCGGGTGTTTTGGCCAGTCTCGGCATCCTCCTCATTCTTTATCTCATCCTCCACTGACCCTGCCAGGAACCCGAGAAGCACCGTGTAGAATAGAGGCTGCGGAGAACCTTGCAACCATGGCAACCAGGGACATTACCATTGCAGATACCGTCGATGCGGTCTTGCGCCGCTGGCAGGAACAGGGTCGCCTGAGCCCCACTCTTCCGTTGCCGCCGCCTGCAGTAGCACTGGGTGACGGTGTCTTTGAAACCGTGGACGACGCCGTGAAAGCATCCGCGCTGGCGCAGCAGCGGATTGCTGCGCTCAGCCTGGAAGAACGCGACCGCATCATCGGCATCATCCGCCGCCTGTGCGTGGAGAATGCGGAAGCCTGGGCACGCCTGGAACTCGAAGAAACGAAACTGGGTCGCCTGGACCACAAGATCGAGAAGCTGCAACTCATCCCGAAGGTACTGGGCGTGGAGGCGATGCGCAGCGAGGCCCGCAGCGATGCCGCCGGACTTTGCGTGATTGAGCACGCGCCCTGGGGCGTCATCGGCATGGTGCTGCCGGTAACGCATTCCATCCCCACCATGGCGAGCAATGCCATCAACGTGATTGCCTCTGGAAACACGCCCGTCTTTGGAGCACACCCCTCCGGCGCGAAGTGCGCGCGCCACGCGCTGCGACACATGAATCGCGAAATTGAGCGCGAAACCGGCATTGGCAATGTCCTTTGCACCACCAGTGAATCCACGCTTCGGTTGGCCGAGCAGTTGTTTCAGCACCCAGGCATCGCCCTGCTATGCGTAACTGGGGGTCCGTCGGTAGTAAAGGCCGCCATGAAGCACGGCAAGCGCGTGATTGCCGCTGGCCCTGGCAATCCACCAGTGGTGGTGGATGAAACCGCGGACCTCGACAAAGCAGCGCGAGACATCATTGCGGGCGCCTCCTTTGATAACAACCTGCTTTGTATTGGCGAGAAAGAGGTCTTCGTCGTGGCCAGCGTGGCGGATGCCTTCATGGCCGCGATGGAAAGGGCGGGGGCCACACGCATCGATAACGCCGCCGTTGAGCGCCTGGCGCAGGCTGCTTTCCGTTTCGACGGCGAGGGCGTGGGCTGCGGCAGAGCCCATCTTAAGAAGGATCTGGTGGGCAAAGATGTAGCGGTGCTTGCCGCCGCCGCGGGCGTTAGCGTTCCTCCGGGCAGCCCGCTGCTTTTCGGCGAGACAACGGAAGACCACGCCTTTGTGCAGGAAGAGCAGATGATGCCGTTTGTGCCGGTGGTACGCGTGCGGGACGCCGACGCAGGGATTGCCGCGTCGCTAAAGGCGGAACACGGCTACCGCCACACCGCGCTCATCCACTCCCGCAATGTGGAGACCGTTACCCGCATGGCGAAAGCCATGAACACTACCCTTTTCGTGCACAATGCACCATGCTCGGCGGCCTTGGGCGCAGGTGGTGCGGGCTACCTGAGCTTCAGCATTGCCACTCCCACGGGAGAGGGCGTCACTACGCCCATGACCTTCACCCGCGAACGCCAGATCTCAGTGAGTGGCGCGCTCCGGATCCTGTAGACGGGCATTCGCTTCACCCGCCGAATTCATGGCGCGGGCGGATCATTCCACCCGCAGGCTGCCATGCCAGGAAGCGGGCGTGGCGCCCACGGTCACGCGCACCGGATGGCTGCCCGGCGGCAGGTCTGGCACGCGCAGGTTAATCTGGTTGAGGCCCGCGGCGGACTGTCCGGCAAACAGAATCTGCGCTTCCTGGCCGCCCACGGTCACCCGCACGGGATTGCTGAATGGAATGCGCGCCGCACCCTGGTAAAGCCTGCCCGCGAACACCTTAGGGGATGTGGCCCCAAAGCCTGTCCCGTAGAGCGCCAGCAAATCGCCCGGCCGCGCCGCCCGGGTAGGCGCATTCGGGCCCAGCGAGCCTTCCATCGCCGCGGGCGTGGCGTCCTCGTGTAGCGCCGCCACATCCACCCCGTTTAGCAGGAAGATACCGGGGTTCAGTGACTCCACATAGGCCCAGTGCGTATCCCTTCCGGCGGGCGTAACCACTTCCACCGGCACCCAGCCCGTGCGCTCCACCTCGGGAACCTGGAAGTTGATCTGGTTGGGGCTGACGAACGAAATCGCCCCCGGCAGGCCATCCACCAGCACACGCACCCCGTCGAGCGCCGTGGGCAGCAAGTCGCCCAGGAAATCCGCACCGGCCCAGTTCCGCGTGGTGGCAGAGAGGTCAACACCGAAAACGCTCATCCAGGAGCCTACGCTGAGCCCTGGAGAAAAACCCGCCGCGTTCACGACGCCACCCGAGACAATGCGCGGCCCGCCCGCAGGAATTCCCTCTACCGACAGATGCACGGGCACCACCCGCGTCGCGCAGGCGTCGCCGGGGCACCCAATCAACAGTCGCGCCGTATGGACACCCGGCATCAAGCCTGTTGCGTCCGCCCATACATCCACCCGATAGCCATCGGGATTTCGCTCCGGTTGCACCTTCAGCCAGGATGGTGGCCCGCTAAGCGGAGAGAGCACCAGGTCAGCCAGACCGGCGATCTCCAGTTTCTGAATGGCGGTAATGGGCTGAGATGGGAACGTACGGAAGGAAATCGCGCGCGGTGAATAGAGAACGGGCAGCACCGCATTCGTTACTTGCAGTTCCACCGACAGCACCAGGTCCGTGGGCGCTTCTCCCCCGGTGGTCAGGAGCGGCGCAGCTCTGTAATCTCCCGCACTGAGGCCGCCGGCGTCCACGCGGGCGCAGAGATAGCCGGGGACATCCACACGATCGCGGTCAAAGTTCAGCCATCGGGGTAAACCGGCCGTCCGCACTTCAAGCACAGAGGGGCCCGGAGCAGAGTTCACAAACAGGCAACGCTCCTGCACGGAATCAGGGCGCAACGATGCCTGGAAATGCAGGACGGGCAGGTTTGCGGAAAACACCGGCTCACCTGGCGGGTTCTGCGTCAACCGCAGCGACACCCCCCGCACATCCCACTGTTCCATGCGACGGGAGGACGCGTTGTTGGCCGGAATCCGCAACCTTAGCCAGCCTGAGCCGGTACGCGTCTGGCTGGCATCTAAATCCTCCACAAACGGCGCGCCGGCATTCGATTCCGCACGCCACGCGCATCCCTGCTGCTGGGTTCGCACCTCCACCTGGACGTCCTGGGCCACCGCACTCAACCGCAGTTCGCTGGGATACAGCTCAATCGCACAGCCCGCGGGTGGGGGCGCGCCCTGCCACGACAGGTCCACGGCCTCACGCGCCAGGGTTGCCGCGCAGCGAGTGCTCTGCGTGCCAGCAGGGATGGTTTCGTAGAGCACACTGGGTTCGGAATAGTACGGCGCTGCCCGGCAGCCGCTGCAGGAATATGCCATCACGGTGAAAAACTTGGGCTCCTGGTTACGCTGCTGATAGCCACGGGAATCACCGTAGAGCCCACCGTTCTCTCCGCCATTGTCCACGTCATGCACACAGCCAAAGTTGTGCCCCGCTTCGTGCGCAAAGGTCAACGACAGCCCGCCCGCGTACAGGTGGTGGTTCACGGAATGCCGCTGGGGATTTTCCTCTGGAATGCGCAAATAGGCGATGCCTACGGTGAAGCTGCTACTCACCGGCAGGGGCGGAGCCACAAACAGGGTCGCCAGACGCGCCCTTGGCTGCGCGCCCGCATCGTAGATGTGCCTGAGGCTGCGCAGCGTAGCGCTGTAGCTCATCTCACTGCTGGAATCGTCGTGATCCACCAGAATTGCGGAGACAAAGCGGTACTCCAGGTTCAGGTTACTGTTTCGGAGCGCTTCGTTCGATTCCGCTTCCACCCGCCGTAGCCAGGCCATCAACCCTGCCGGACCACCCCGCGCTTCCACCACCCGGCGCGTGTAGTAGGCAGCCACCGTGATTACCTGCTCCCCCTCGGAGAACAAGGCGCCTGATTGCTCCAGCAGGCTGGTTTGGTGCAATGCGCTGGATGGCGGGATATTCGCAGTCGATCGGCCGCTTCCCTCTTCCTCATCCTCGTCCGGGATCACCACCTCATCGCTACCCGGCCAGCGGGCTGTCCCTTCCATCTGCCGCACCGTGCCCACGGCGGTCCCCTCTTCGCCGGGGAACATCTCCCACTCGTAGAACTCGCCATTGCTCAACCGCAACGAGGCTGAAATCGCACCTCCGTATTCACTTAGAATTGCGGTACCCTCGCCGCCCGACGTCAGCGGGCCGACAATCGTCCTGCCCCGCATGCCCTGTGCTGGAGCGAAGGCTCCGGGCGAGCCCTCAAAGTCAGTCACCCGTTCGGGCTGCATGACGAATACCGTGTCGGGGAACAGGGGAAGTGCAATGGAAGGAAGGGTTGCCTCTCGCCGCGAACTGCGCAGGGAGCCAGAACCAGCAGATGCTGGCCCCGCACCTCGCGTGAATGGCAACTCCCTGCCGAAGACCTGGCGTACCACCGAAGTTTCCGCTTGGATGGCCTGTTCCCGAACAACTCGTGGCGCATCGGGCCATCCTGGCGCAGGCGAAGAGGCGACCGCCCCCAGGCCAGAACGCGCTGCCCCCTCGAACAGCCGCACCGGTTTACCGCCGTCCATTGTCTGGGCGGAGAGCGGCCACGTGACCCACAGGCCCAGAAAGCAAATCATTCCGGCTGCCAGAATAGCGATGCGCGATATCCGCACACGACGTGGATTTGGATGAGGAGTGCGCACTCCGGGCGCGCTTACTAGGGTCGCGTGCATCACCTTCATGATTCCGGGAACTCGGTCCCAGTTACGTCCATCCAGGTTAATTCGATCGCGAAGGCATGGGCTGGAAGCAGATTCCTGCGACACAGGTTCCTGCCATGCCGTTCGCCACTGGCGACACTACCCGGAACGTTGCTCTCTGCGCTAGTCTGCCCGCAATTGCGTGGGAACTTCGTCTTCATCCATCACGCGGACAAACTCGGCAATCACCTGGCACTCGTCGGCTTCCAGGTCCCAGGATGGGTAATCTGGATTCAGGGAAATGAGCCGGACGCGGCTGTGCCGCCATTCAGGAGCATCGTCAAACTCCTCCACCGCGCCCGCGGGAAGCACTGCCTTTTCAGAATGGTAGCGTTTGATGGCGAATTCGCCGCCCGATTCCGATGCTCCGTGCTTCTGTACCAGCAGCAATTTGCCTTCACGCGAGCCCTGCGGATGTGCGCGGAACAGGCAGAAACTGCCGTCGGGAACGGCAGGCTCCATGGAATGGCCCTCAATGCGGCCCACAAAGTAGCGGCGGTCGGGGCGCAGCCCTTCGGGCAGAGGCACCCATCCAGCCACGTCCACCTCCGTATCGCCACCGAAAACACCTGCGGCGATGCGCATGGGATAAAACGGCAGGTGCGTCTGGAAAGGAACGATTTCCGCTGGCGCCGGCTGGGGCTTTTTCGTCCCCGCGGCGATGCGGGAAAAGAGCGCATCCGCCTGACTTTCCGCCATCGCTGCACGGTCGCCGCGCGCAAGCAGCACAGACTGCCGCTCGCTCACCCGGAGCATGTGGGAAAACGAGTCCTCCAGCCAGTGCAGGAGCGCCGCGCCACTCTCCGAGGCGGCCCGGTCACGGAGATCCCAGGCAATGCCCTGCAACACTTCGCGGTCAGCAGGCTGCACCGAGGCTGGCCATTGCTCGCGAATGCGCACGTGCAGACGGTCGTCCAGAGGGTCAAGCAATAGCAGCCCTACCGGGACCCCATCCGCCATGCCGGGCGGATGCAGTTCCAGAACGACATACTCGCCCCGGACTGTCTCCGCGCGAACCGCACTGGACAAAGGCGCCATAGCAGCATCTTACCGCTTCCAAGGGTGGCCGCAGAAATCTCGGTTTCGCGGATGCTGCCACCAGCGGGTGGCCAGGAACTCATCCGCAAGCCTGATGGCCTCCCACCTCTCTATCGGTGCAAGTGGAACGCAACCATAGCCAGCAAACAACAATAGCCCGCCGACAGGAGACGCGCCTAGCAGTCTCGCGGAGAAGCTTGCTAAGGGTTGTAGGGGTAATATCCGCTGCGTGCGCGGATATTCACATTGGGCAGATTCACTTCCACCCGCAGGCGCCGGAAGACGCGCGGCGAATCGGAATCGGACGGAACATAGCGCAGAATGTACTGCGTGGTAATTTCGCCGGCCACCGCGGCAACACTCTGGTAGAGGCTTTGCGCCAGCGCTGCTGCGTAGCCTCCAGTTCCCACCTTCAGCGCATAGTTGCCTTCATCCGAGGGCTTCGACAGATAGCCGGTGACATCCTTGTAGACCCCTTCCAGAGGGTATTCCACACGCCCGCCGGTTTCCTCGGCCAGGCGCCGCAAGTTGGTTTCACCATCGGAGCCGAATCCAAAGGCCACGGTGCTTACGCCATAGATGGTCACCAGATTACGTTGGGCCAGTTCCAGCACCTCTTCCAGTCCGTGTTCAGAAGCCGTGTCCGTGCCGTCACCCACAATAATCAGTACGCGGCGCGGCTCGATCGGCTCACCCTTCATCAGACTGCGTCGGGTACAAGCCATGTAGATGGCATCGTACAGTGCGCCGCCGCCACCCGGCTTCAGTTGCTCCAGCTTTTCCACCAGCTTGTCTGCCCGGTCTGTAGTATCCACCGCCAGTTCGGCCGTGGTGGAGTAGGGAATAAGATAGCCGGAAAACCGTGGATCGTCATCAGGCATCAGGTTCAGCACCAGTTCCACGGCTGCCTCGCGCAACGTCTTCCAGTGGGTTACGTTACGATTCGACATGTCGATCAGAAAGCCGATCACCACGGGCTGTTTGCCATCACGGGAAAAGTAGGAAATCTTCTGTTCCACATTCTCGTCGAAAATGCGGAAGTCGTCCCGGTCGAGGTCCGATACGAAACGATCCTGCAGGTCAGTCACCGTAACCGGCACAATCACCTCATTCACGCTCACCCGCATCGGAACGCCACTGGCGGGCGCGGCGGCTTGCGTGGACGCTGGATCCTGCGCGAGCGCCGGAACCACCAGCAACAAAAGCGCGGCCAGCATTCCCCGCGCCGTTCGGGAAAGCCCGGACGCCAACGAACAGCCGCTCAACTGATAGCGTGAACGCATTTCCATGGTGGAAGGCCCCTTCTCAAACCTTCGTCGCGAACCGGCAACACCGAGCTGAGGCTCCAGGTAGATGCTCGAACCAGATGCTGCCGCCGGCGAATCCCCGCGGATTTCCGCAGCGTGCAGGTTACGGACGAAGTTCCTTGTGACCACTATTATACGAGTGACAGCCGCAGCAGGTTGCCGGCCATTGCCAGCGGAGACCACTCCGCGGGGCGCTAACGCTGCACGCGGCCGCTGCCGCCATTCTTCAGGAGCCCATGCACGTCCTCCGCGCTCAAACGGGCGAAATCTCCCGGAATGCTGTGCTTCAGGCAGGACGCCGCGACGGCGAACTCCAATGCCTCGGGCGCGCTGTCCAGTTCCAGCAATCCATAGATGAGCCCCGCCGCAAAGCTGTCGCCCCCGCCCACACGATCCACAATGTGCGTGATGTCGTAGCGACGGCTCACATGAAAGTTCGTCCCATCATGCAGGCATGCACTCCAGCCATTGTGCGAGGCGGAAATGCTTTCGCGGAGCGTGATCGCCACCGTGCTGAGGTTCGGATAGGCATCCAGCACCCGGGAAGCCAGCCCCTCGAAGATGTTGGTATCGAGCTTGCCCGCGTGGACGTCCGCTTCCACCTCAATTCCCAGGGCTTTCTGGCAGTCCTCTTCATTGGCCACCACCACATCGGCCAGCTTCACCAGTTGCGGCATTACTTCGTGCGCCTTTTTGCCCCACTTCCAGAGATTCTTGCGGTAGTTCAGGTCCACCGACACCTGCAGCCCCAGGTCCCGCGCGGTCTGCAGGGCTTCAATGGACATATCCGCCGCGGATTGACTAATGGCTGGGGTGATACCCGTAATGTGAAACCAGCCCGCGCCCTCGAAGGCCAGCGCCCATGGAATATCTCCAGGTTTGGCAAGGGCGATGCTGGACGCCGCCCGGTCGTAGGTGACCTTCGAAGGCCGCTGGTTGGCGCCCGTTTCCAGGTAGTACACGCCCATCCGGCCAAGTCCGCGCGCCACGTAGGATGTGTCGACGCCAAAGCTGCGCAGCGACGCGATACAGGCATCGGCCACGGGATGATGAGGGGGCAGCACCGTTACGTAACGCGCCGGAAAGCCAAAGCCAGCCAGGCCTACCGCCACGTTTGCTTCCCCGCCTCCAAAACTCGCATCGAAGGCGGGACTCTGCAGGATGCGCTCCAGGCGAGGGGGCGTCAACCGCAGCATGATCTCGCCAAAAGTAACTACCGGTTTCCAAAGTTTCATCGGGATGGGACCTGCCACATAGTGATCCGGATCGCGGCTGCTTTCGCCCCGCTTTCCAATCCTCTATGCTACCCCTTCGCACCCAATTTCTGGGAACACCAAACCTACGCCCGTTCAGCGGTAACCCATCCCTTCAGCCAGCCGGGGATAAGCCACCCACAGCTCTATCCGATTTCCCGCTGTACCAGTTGGATCCGGTCATCCCGCCATTCCCCCAACCCAAGCGCGCCTGCCAGTTCGATGTGCTGCGGTTGCACTTGATCAAAGTTGAAGTAGGGCGGGTCGGCATTGGAAAAGGCGAGCAGCGGCAACCCCATCGCTACTCGCTTTTCGTCGATTGCCCGCCAGCCGGTGCGATCGGCAGCCACAGGATCGGTCGAGATGTAAATGGTCTTGTGCGGCCACACATGCTGGGTTGCACCGTATGGACCACCATGGTAGAGCCCGTTACAGCCATCGATAATGTGAAGCACGCACTTATTGCGAATCACCGGGTGCGATACTACCGCCGGAATGAAGGTGCCGGTTAGGTTACGCGTGATGGGGTCGTGGCTCCGGTTCACATTATTTACCAAACCGTGGGAGAGGTTTTTCAGCGAAAGCGTTACTCCCGACGCCTGGTGGGTCTTCAGCACCGACAAGTTGATGACCTTCGTGACCCCCTGCGTAACGAACTCAGTGAGGTACGACCGCCGCGCTACCAGATCGTTTGGATCCTGCTCCAGAAGCACATCGGGATATTCCACGAAGTGATTCTGATCATAATTTTCGGTCTCCTGTTGAAAGTGAGTCCATTCCTGGGCGGCCGATTGCAGTTGCAGCCATTCGGGGAACCACCCGCGAATCCGGTTTAGGATCAAGTTGTAGCGCTCAAATACAATGATCCGCTCCGGCTTCACGCCCGCACGTAGCAGACCATCCACCACTTCCATCACCAAAGCCGGCGAGGATCGCACAAAGTCATTGCCATTGGGATTCACCTTGATGCCCACCGTATCCTTGGGACCAGCAAAACGGCGCCAAGACATCGCATGGTCGCGTGCTCCGGTGAGAGCGCGCATTCCTGTACGAATCATCTCCTGCACTGGTTCTGCTTGCGCTACGCCATTCACCACGCAACCGGAATGCCGCACGGCCACCACTTTCCCGGGCAACAAACCAGGCATTGCCAAACGGGAACTGCGCACTGCGCCGTATCCGTGGCGAACACCCGACATCATGGCCGCACCCGCCACCGCAGTCATCCATTCCCGACGTGTCCAGTTGCCAGTTCCGCGCATTACGGTTGCCTCCATAAAGGACTCACGAACTTGAACCGGAGTCCTTTCAAATCCTGACATACGGGTACGTTAACCGGAGTTTCGCATCCTGTCAACACACAATTGCGGCCCGCAGTACTTGCGCAAGGCGGGCTCCCCATCCGTCCTCCAGGCGCGCCCACTTCGTTGCGGGTTTTGGTGTGCAACAATGGAAAGGTTTCGTGACTCGCGGACCTGTTTCCGCGGGGCAGGCGCTGCGTTCGCGCCACCACTCGTTCTACCGGCTTCCAGGTTCTCGACAACATTTTGGTAGGCCAGTCCTACGTGCACCATGCGTGCGCGCTATGGTTCCTCATGCAACGGATTTTTCACAGTCTCCTATTTCTGCCAGGCATGTGTCTTCTGGTTGCGCTTAGCATCCTAACGGTGAGCGCCCAGACTTCTGGAATCAATGCCACGAACAGCGCGGGAAAGTCGGCCGAGGCCTCTCCCATCGAGAAGCCACAGTTGGCGGAAGAGTCGCCCGGCGCCGCCGCTGGGGAGAGCCCCACATCCTCCGGAGAGAACCCCACCGCGCCTGGCGATGCGAACGCTGCTTCGGAACCCGCCACACCTGCCTCCCAGGAAACCGACCCTGCCAGCCTGCGAACGGAGCTGAACCTGCTGGGCCAAACCGATGCCAAATCAGGGGAGAGCCGCCGCAACGAAAATGTCCAGTTCAACCTCATCGACAACAACGCCTTGAAGGAACTCAATCAGCGATTAGGCACCACACCCACGCCCGTCACTGAGTTCCTGCCACAAAACAACTACTTCAGCGCGGAATACGGAAACCCGCCGGCTTCGCCCATTCATCTGCCGGGAACTCCGCTGCGTGGTTTTCACGGCCGGTTGAACTACAGCCACCTGAACAGCATATTTAGCGCACGAGCGTTCTTCCAGGTGGGTGCGGTGAAGCCTGCGCGTGAAAACGAGTGGGGCGCCACCATCGGCGTGGACCTTTGGAGAGGCGCAGCCTTTACGTTCAATGGCAATCAGCAGAAGATTCGAGGAAACGTAAACGGGAACGTGCTGGTGCCCAAAGCCGGAGAGCGCACCCCCCTCACCAACGACCCCGCACTTGGCGAGTTTGTGGCACGAATCCTCAACGCCTATCCCCTTGAAGAACCCAACCGCACCGACATCAACGAGCGCATGCTCAATACCAATTCCCCGCAAACAGTGAACAACAACACGGTGGGCGGCACCCTAGACCAGCAATTGGGCGAAAACGACAAACTGGTGCTGAACTACACCTTCATCGGCCAGCAGGTACAGGCATTCCAACTGGTACGCGGGCAAAACCCTGATACCACCACACGGTCTCACCGCGCCCGCATGTCGTGGAACCGCTCCTGGAGTCCCCGAACGGTAACCAGCTTCAGCGCAGGTTTCGACCGTGCAGGCATCCTGATTGTGCCGGAACGCAATTCCATCGGCTTTAGCATCTTCACGTCAGGCGTCGTCGAGAACCTACTGGGCAACACCGTCATTCCCATTGACCGCGCCCAGAATGACTTCAAGTACGCGGCCCAGGTGCAGCATGTCCGCGGCAACCACTCTTTCACTGCTGGAGCCTTCATTCTGCGGCGCCAGTTGAACGGCGAGGAATCCGACACCGCGCTCGGCGCGTTCTCGTTCTTTAACAACTTCGGCAACGATACGCTCACCAACCTGCGTCTGGGGCTCCCCAGCACCTACTTCCGCTCAGTGGGGGAAGTGAACCGCGGTTTCCGCAACTGGGACATGGCCTATTATGCCGGGGACCGATGGAACGCCACCAATCGCCTCTCATTAAATTTTGGTATCCGCTGGCGGCCCATCACGCGGCCCTACGAAGTAAATGGCAAGAATAATCTGGCCTATCGCAGTGACTGGAACAACGTGGGCCCCACCGCGGGTCTGGCTTATCGGTTGCCAGGTCAGTGGGGCATTTTCCGCGCCGCATATACGCTGCAGTATGGGGAGATTTTTCCCGTCACTTACCAGCAAATCCGGCTGAACGCGCCGCTGAATTTCAAGCTGATTGTCAACGACCCGGACTTCCTGAACCCACTCGGCAACTTCAACCTGGACAGTCTGCAGGGTACCCCCGCAGTGGATTATGACCTCGACAAGGACCTCGCCACCCCATACTCCAGCCAGTACAACGCTACCTGGGAATTTGAACCGCGCAACAACTGGCGTCTGCAGTTCGCATACATTGGTTCGCGCTCGCCCAAACTCCTGCAGCACTGGTATTTCAACCGGGCCCGCCCGGTGGAGGGTGTTCCGCTCACCACCGCTACCATCAACCAGCGTCGCCCGCTCCAGGACAGGCTGGATATCCGGCGCGTTGTGAACGGCTCCTTCGCCTGGTTCGACGCGTTCAAGGCGAACCTGACTCTGGCCAACTGGCATGGGCTTACCGTGGAAAGCTCCTACTGGTTCTCAAAGGCGCTTGACCTTGGCAGCGACTACAACAACACCGCCTACGATACGGATTCCTTTCGCATCCGCAGCCAGTGGGAAGAGGACGTACACGCCGAGCAGAAAGGCCGCAGTCGGTTTGACCAACCCCACGCCTACTTGCTACGCGCCAACTACGACACACCCACGTTGCGCGGACTTGCGGGACATCTCTTCAGCAACTGGAGCATCTCTACTGTCACTCTGGTGAAGAACGGAACGCCGTTTAATGTGCAGACCGGGTCCGACGCAGCCGGTTTCGGCAATGTGGATGGCACCAACAGTGACCGGCCACACATTGTGAACACCGCCATCCTGGGAAGCACGGTTGGCCACCCGGACGTGTCGCGCGATATTCTGGCGCGAGATAACTTTGCGTTCTTTGATGTGCGTCAGGGCGAACTCGCCGGGAATCTCTCACGAAACGCCTTCCGCAAAGGACCCATCCGTAACGTGAACGCCGCACTAGCCCGCACTTTCCCCGTGCGCAACGACATGCAGCTTCGCTTCCGGGCCGAGAGCATCAACTTCTTCAACACGCCGCAGTTCGATGCGCCAGGCTTTCGCCTCATCGACCCGAATTTTGGGTTCATCACCAACACGCTCAACGACGGCCGCACATTTCGTTTCCAGATGAGCTTGGTCTTCTAGACCTGTCGCAAATCAACACGCCCCGCCATCGCCTGGCGAGGACTCCGCAACCTAAATCACAAATCCGACCTGTTTCTCTGATAGGCTCGTCCCGGAAGACCATTCATGAGTGCAGGCTCGTCAACCATCAACCGTGACCCGATCCCCGTCAGCGCCCTGATCCCGTTTCTGCTGATTGCGTTCGGCTTGGCGTGGGGAATTATCGCCCTGTTCGTGTTGCTCCCGCAGCAGATGGCAGCCGCCGTGGGCGAGTTAACCGGCGATCACCCGCTCTTCTTCCTGGCTGTCTATTCCCCCGCGATCGCGGGGTTCCTGATCGTCAGCTTCCACGCCGGCGCCGAAGGTCTTCGGGGCTTTCTGAAGCGTACAATTCTGTGGCGTTGCCCTCCCGCCTGGTGTGCATTCCTCGTGCTGGGAATTCCGCTGCTATTCTTCGCGGGCTCTGCGTGGAAGGGAGAGTTTCTGGCGGACCCCTTTCCCTTCCCCTCGCTGAGTGCGTTCCTTCTGGCGCTGGTACTCACTGCCATCAAGGGTCCGGTGGAGGAGTTCGGCTGGCGCGGCCTGGCTCTTCCCCTACTACAGCGGAGATTTGCTCCCATTTGGGCGGGGTCGATTCTGGGCGTCATCTGGGGCTTCTGGCACCTGCCTGCCTTCCTTTTGAGCGGCACCCCACAAAGTGCGTGGTCCTTCGGCCCCTTTTTCGCGGGATCGGTGGCGGTAAGCATCATCGTGACGCCGTTGTTTAATGAGTCTCGCGGCAGCATCCTGCTACCGGCGCTCCTCCACTTTCAGCTCAACAATCCTCTCTGGCCAGATGCTCAACCCTACGATATGTTCCTGTTTGTCGCTGCCGCGGTTGTGGTGATCTGGCTCAACCGGTGCATGCTATTCACGAGGAGTTCAGCCGTCACCCAGGTATTGTCCAACTCATGACGCGTAAGTAACACATCACGAATTTGCATCACGCCTCACCCGTGGATTGAGGGGCCATATTCGGTGTCGCCATTGGGCCGAAAACCCTCCATGCGCATGCTAACCTGCAAGGAAGATGAATATTTCCCGTCGTAAATCCTTCGCAGCCCTTACGGGCATGGCCTCGCTTCCCGCCGTTGCCGCTTTGGCGCAAGACAACAAGGCAGGCGGTCCAACGCCAAAGCGTTATTCGATTGCTGTCTCCACATACTCATACTGGCACTTTGAACCGGTGAAGTACCCCATTGAACAAGTGATCGAAAGCGCAGCGCGCATCGGCTTTGAAGGTGTTGAAATCCTGCACCGGCAGATGGCAGATGAAACGCCAAGCTACTGCATGCGCCTGAAGCAGATGGCGTTCGATTATGGCCTCTCACTGCCTATGCTTTCGATCCATCAGGACTTTGTGGAACCAGAAGCTGATGAGCGCACACGCAACATCGAGCACACCATCAAGTGCATTGAGCTGGCCGCCCGCATGGGGATCCCCGCCATCCGGCTGAATAGCGGACGCTGGGGCACCACGAAGACCTTCGACGAACTCATGACCAAGCAGGGCATTGAGCCGCCACTGCCCGGCTACACCGACAATGATGCATTCAAGTGGGTGGGCGAGTGCATCCAGCGCTGCCTTCCCACCGCTCAGCGCGAGGGTGTGGCCATGTGCATCGAGAATCACTGGGGCCTCACCACCTCCGTGGACAATCTCATCCGCATCTACAAGGAAAATGCCTCCCCCTGGCTGAAGATGAACGTCGACACCGGCAACTATCCCGGAGACCCCTACGAAGGTCTTCAGAAACTCGCCCCTTACGCGCACATCATCCAGGCCAAGACCTATCAGGGTGGCGGCGTCTGGTACACACTTGATCTCGACTACAAGCGAATCGCCAAGATCCTGCGCGAAGCCGGCTTTAAGGGTTGGATTTCACTGGAGATGGAAGGCAAGGAGCCTGCCGATACGGCGGTTCCCAAAGCCTACCGAACACTGCGCGAGGCCTTCACCGTATAGTTTGCGATGTTCATGATGCCGGTGGCGACCACACGATGGTGGCGTCACCGGCATTTCCCGTTTGCCCCGCCGGCACGAACGTTTTAGTCCTTTACCGCAACGCCCACTCTTCGCGCTCTCATTGCTTGAGTTGCGCCAGCAGGCTCTCAGCTTGCTCGCGCTGGCCCTTCACCTCTGGCGGACGCTCCTGGTAGAGCTTCAGCGCATCGCGCACCATCTGTTCCGCCTCGGTACGATTCCCTTGCGCCAGCAAGCAGTCCGCAAGTTCCACGCGGGTTCCGCCTCGCAGTGCCGGCGCCATGCGCAACGAGTCCTGCACACGCAAGGCATTGCGTACGCGGGTTTCCGCATCCGCGTAGCGTCCCGCCCTTTTCGCCGCACGTCCCGCCTCCAGCATCAGTTCGGCATACTCAGG
>CAZUAX010000003.1:32326-35974 GCA_964618435.1 uncultured Solibacteraceae bacterium | reverse complement strand
TCCAGGTTCGCCAGCGTGTCGTAGGGAAACATCAGCATCTTTGGGTGGTTCGTCCACTCGGTCTTCATGATTTCCATTACTTCCTGAACCAGCACATGTGCTTCGTCGAACTTGCCCTGCCGGAAGAGGGCGATATTCAGGTTGGCCTTCAGCGCAATATCGTCTCGGTTATCCTTTGTTTCCGAGGAAAGCGCCTCGCGGTAGGCCTTCTCGGACTCAGCATGCTTCATCTGATGGCCAAGCGAATTGCCAAGCACAAGGAGCGCGCTCTTCAGCCGCTGGGGCCGGTACCGCCGAGCCACATCCACCAGCTCGTGCGCGGTAGCCTCTGCCTCGTTCAGTTCACCTACTCTTTCCAGGAGGTTGGCGTACTCAATGAGTGCCGCCATACGAATATCCACACTGCTCTCGCCCACACCACGCAGCAGCTCCATCGCCTCCGCCAGGTGAAGGCGGGCATCCTGCCAGTGACCCAGGCGCTGATAGGCGGCACCAACCCCCATCTGCAGATTCGCACGCAGTTCCGGGTCCTTCACCTGGTCTGCCAGCAGATTTCTTGCGCCAATATCCAGCATCTCTCGCGCAGTGATCTCCTTCCCGGCGGTGGGCTGGCGTTCTGCATTGCCGAACAAATCCACCATGAAGTCGCTCACCTGCCGCGCGTTGGTGCGCTCCCTCAGGGCAAGGTCCCGTTCCTTGGCCAGGCGATCGTTGGCGATTGCCAACTGAATGCTCAAACCAGCCACGGCCACAGCCAGTGCAGCCGCCAAACCTGCGGCTATCCGATGCCGCCGGAGAAACTTCGAGAGTAGATACCAGGCAGAATCCCCATGGGCCAGCACTGGTTGACCGCTAAGGTGCCGGCGGATATCGTCCGCCAGCGCATTGGCCGAGTGGTAGCGCCTGTCAGCGTCTCTGGCCATTGCCTTCAGCACAACATTGTCGAGTTCCCCGGGCACGGGCGGCGCGCCGGTCTCTCGCGCTTTCAGGCTTGGCCGTGGAGGATCCTCATGAAGGATGCGATACGACAGAGGTGCAGCATCCGCGCTCTGAAACGGCCTTGCTCCCGCCACCAACTCATAGAGGATTACACCCAACGAGTACACGTCTGACACCGTGGAAATAGGCTCACCGCGAATCTGTTCCGGGCTGGCGTAGTCCAGAGTCAAAAGCTGTGCCGTGGATTGCGTGAGCGGCTGCGTGTCTTCCGGGCCTCTGGCCAGCACCTTCGCGATGCCGAAGTCCAGCAGCTTGGGTATTCCTTCCTCCGTCACCAGAATGTTTGAAGGCTTAAGGTCGCGGTGGACCACCAGGTTGGAATGCGCATACTGCACGGCATCACAGATCTTCGCCAGCAGTTCCAGCGACTGCTCACGGCTCAACCGCTTCTCGCGGCAGTAGGCAAAAAATGGCTTGCCATCCACGTACTCCATCACGAGGTAGGGCATTCCCGCGGCGGTCTGTCCCCCTTCAAGCAGACGCGCGATGTGCGGGTGCTCCAAGTCCGCTAGAATCTGTCGCTCCTGGCGGAAGCGCCGCTGATACTCCGGACGATCCAGGCCGATATTGAGGAACTTGATGGCCACGTTGCGTTCAAACTCGTTGTCGTCGCGGGCACCCAGGTAAACCGTACCCATCCCACCTCGGCCGATCTCCCGCACCAACCGGTAAGGCCCTACGCGATCCTCACCGTGAGATGCCACATCGAAGGCCACCCTCTGAACTGCCATTCCCCATCGATCCTCATCCAAGGACTCCTCGACATCATCCGCACCTGGGTTCCGCAGAAGTTCCATTACCTCTTCGCGGACCAGAGCATCCTCTGCGCAGGCCAACTCCAGCTCAGTCAACTGTTGGCCAGGCGGTAAGTTGCAAAGTTGGTGGTAAAGTTCCTGAACTCGCTCCCACTGAGCCGGATTCATTGCTTTTCCTCACTCACCTGCCGCACAGAAAGTTCTTTGGCGAGCCAGGCCTTCGCGAACTTGAGGTCACGAAACAGAGTGGAAGGCGACAGATCCATCGCCACTGCTGCCTCTTCCTTCGTGAGGCCGCCAAAGAACACCAGTTCCACGATGCGCGCTTTTCGAGGATCGATGGCCGCGAGTTTATCAAGGGCTGCGTCCATCTCCACCACCTGCGAGAACGACTCCTCCGTCGCCTGAATCGCGTCTTCAAATGGCACAATCGCCACGCCACCGCCACGCCTTTCCCGGCGCTTTGCTCGCGCGTGGTCCACCAAAATCCGTCGCGTGATATTGGCCGCTACGGCAAAGAAGTGGATTCGATCGTTTAGGCTGGGGTTCGACCGCGCCAGCCGCATAAACGCTTCGTTCACCAGTTCCGTAGGTTGAATGGTATGGCCCTGGCGCTCGCCGCGCAGAAAGCGCCTTGCCAGCGAATGAAGCTGCTCGTAAGCGAGTTCAATCAGTTGATCCCTGGCCGCTTCATCGCCATCCTGCCAGCGACGCAGCAGGATGGTAATGTCCCCAGGCAGTCCGTCAGAGTCCGACATGGTTCCCAGTCCCTTGATGTCCCACGTTGATTTTCAGCCTACCAAAACACACGCCTGCTTCCGCGCTCGGGAGAGCACACGGAGCCAGCACTGCACATGTTTGCCTGCGTATGGCGAGGCCAGCCCACCTGTTCTGAGTTAAGCTTGAGAGCACCCATGTGGAAAGGTTGTTTCCTTTTTCTGGTTCTCTTCGCCATCACATTTGCGGTGGAGTGGACCCTGCTCCCGCAGGCTGCGGAACCGCTCCGCTGGCAATTCTCTATCGCACTTGCTTTTCTCGTGACCTTGCTGGCTAGCCAGACTTGGAGCCTTTGGCATACCCTCGGTCGCTGGCGCCTCTCCCTGCGCGATCCCATCAGTTGGCGAGACGGAGACCTTGTGGCCACCAGTGGAACCATACAGCCAATGCGCGAGTCCCTGAAGGCCCCGGTCTCCGGGCGCAAGGTGGTGATCTATGAACTCCGCGTACTCCGCCCGGCAAATAGCGGGAAGTCGCAGGACTCGGAACGCACCGAACTCGGTAGCCATGGGATGTCTCCGTGTGGCATCTACACAAACACTGGCATGCTGCGCCTGATCGGCTATCCCCCGCTTAACTATTTCCCCAAGAATGTCTTCAAGGGCAATGCTGACCTCGGGCAAGCGGCGCTTTACATAGCGTCCCATTCCTGGACCAGAAGCGGTGGTGGATCTGTGCTGGACAGCTTCCGCCAGATCAATACACTCTACAGCGCCACCGAGACCAGCACGGAAGAACGCTACGTGCATCCGCAGTCTACCCTCCCCTTACGTATCCGTGACGAGGGATCGCCCATCGGTGAAGCGTCCAGGGAACCTGATGCGCCCGAACTTGTAGAACGGATTTCCCACTGGTTGCGGCAGCAAAACGCCTGGGCACAGGAGATTGTTGTAGAAGCGGGAGCCACGGTAACCGTCTTCGGCAACTATCGCGCCGACATCCACGGCATTGATCTCGCCAACGCCCTTCTCGATGTAAAGCGCACCATCCACCCTGGCTCACTAAACCAGGTACTAGCCAAGCTTTTGCGGAACGCAGTGCTGGGCTTAGTTGTGATCGGCGGCTTGGCAGCCATTGCTCACTACGGGGCATTTGCGGATGACGGCGCCTGGCTGCG
>CAZUAX010000003.1:23632-32226 GCA_964618435.1 uncultured Solibacteraceae bacterium | reverse complement strand
CTGCCACCGGCGAAGGACTAGCCTGCCACCGTACCAGCACCATGCAGCCAGGCGCGGCCGAATCCAAGCACCACGTCCAGCCCCCTGCCTGCGGGAGCAACATCGAAGACTAACGCGTCCGCCAATTCTACGTGAGTACCGTCCGGCAAAGTCAATGTGGCATTCACCACCTTTGTTTGCTTGATGGAATTGAATACTCCGGCGTTCCCTGCGGAGTGAAGGTGCACAGCCACGGCGCCTCCCGCTTTCCTAGCTGCGGCTTCGCGTACTTTTTGCACGGCGGGCAAAAGCAGTCCGGCGGTCTGCGTTCCGCCTTGAGTGATCGTCCCAAGGGCACCATGATTGCTGCGCGCGGCCGCTTCGCGTACTTTCTGCACGGCGGGCAGCAGCAACCCGATCAACTGAGGCGCTTGCGGGGGTGCCTGCAAATTTGTGGCTCCCGTCGAACCCGCGGACGAACGCGCCGCCGCCTCGCGTACCTTCTGTACCGCCGGAAGCAGCAAACCAATGCGTGCGCCGCCGGAACCCGTCGACAGTAACTCGGTCGCCACCATGGTGGACTCCGTCCGGCTGGCAACCACATCGCCCTTAATATCGCCTAACTTCATGAAGACTGGCATTTTTCGAACCCCTCATCTTTAACTTGGAATTGAGCGCAACAGTCCGGTGATGCAGCCTTGTCGCTACACACGCTGTCGCTCACAATCTCTTAGGCGGTTCAAAGCCAGAAGAATGGATCATTTCGAAACCTTACAAATTTCCTCCCCCCTCGAACTTATTGCAAAGAAAAGGATGGCATTCGGGTTGTTATCTATTCCTATTCGGCAAACAGCAGCCCTTGTTCCAGCATCTGCCGCATAAGTACTCCGTTTTCCTCCTGGGATCCGTCCAGCAGGGCCAGCGCTTCGCTGGCTTCCATCCCATCCACAGTGGCGTCCAAAATCGCGACGGCCTGAATAGGCATAGAACCGCCGGGCAACAAGGATTCCGGCGAGAACCGAACGGGCACAACGGAAGACGGCTCAGCGCCTGGCGCGATCTGAAAGCCAGCGGGTGCGCGCAGCCGCGCTGTCCAAAATTCATCTTCTGAAGCAGCCGACAAGCGCAGTGCCCGGAATGCTGCATCCGCGTATCCGGCGGTGACATGGTCAAGAGATTCCAGGGGTACTTGGCGCACAGCCTGCAGCGCAGCGCCATCTGTAGCGGGCTCCAGGAAATGCAGCACCAAGTCAATGGCCTCGATGCCTACCTGTCTGTAGTGGTTCAGCATCTGCTTCAAATAGGCTCCATAGCCGGGCAACGCGGGAGGAAACAGGTACGGTGCCAACAGCGCACAGTAATCCTCCATCGGGGTCCGGAATAGTTCGCAGTGGATCCCCCGCAGAGGCTGGCCCGCCAGTGCCTCCTGGACACGCTGCCTCCAGGGATGCGCGTCCCCGCCTGCCCATTCCACACACAGGACGGCGCGCCCCCCTTCGGCAAGATAGGTACTCAGTTGATTCAGGATGCGCAGCGTGATGGCATCCCCCAGGGGGCCGCCGCTGGCGAAGGTCGCGGCGGTGCCCGCTTCCGGAATGAAGGGCGGCTGGCACACTATGCGCGTGAAGCGCTGCTCACCAACGGGAGCAAACAGATCCCCACGGAGGAAACTCGGGTGCGCTGCCTGTTGGGGCAGCCCATTCAGCAGCGTATTGATGCGCGCCAGCGCTACCGCCCGTTCGCTGATATCGCATCCGACAACGCTTTGCACCATCGGTTGCAGTGCCAGAGCCAGGGCTCCTCCACCGCAGCCCAGATCGAGCAACGATGCGTTGCCGGCCCACGGAGCTGCATCCACCGCGGCGGCAACATGAATGCGCGAAGTCGCCGCCGACGACCCCATCACCGCGTCTGGATGGAACAGGTGCCGGTCTGCCAGAATGAGCTGGCCGTTCAGTACACCCAGCCGCAAGGTGAACGAGAAGTGGCCCGACTGGTCCTCACCCACAAGGCCTGCCGCCCGCATCTGCTCCGCCAGATCTCCGCCAAAGAGCTGCTGAAGCTCACTCCAGCTTACCGGCTCCTGCAGCCTCAAAAACGAAACAGCAAGGGCCGTGAGGCTACCCTCCGCACGGGCCATCCACTGCTGCACAGGCAGCCTGAGAGAATCTCCAAGATCCGGACCCACGAAATCAAACTGGCGCAAGGCATCTTCGCTCAAGCCCAGTGCATCCAGACGCATCCGCATCCTCTCCCAAAAGGAGGCAGGTAGCGCCGCCAGGGAAGATATCTCGGGCAACCAATCCAGCCCACCAAATCCTGTAGCCATAGGCCACATCTTAACGCGGCGCTCCCATCCGGCTTCGTCCCACCGTGAACCTTCAGCAACCAGCAGCAACCAGCAGTCCAATCCGCCAGGCAGCTGTGATAGGATCGTGCAAAAATCTGGGTCCCCCGCTGGAGAAATGCATCATGTCCATGCGATTCACCGGTTTCCTGCTTTTGCTCGCGATTCTGTGCACGCTGGGTTCTGCACAGGTTCCCGAGATCGATGCCACCACCCCTGAAGGCGAATTGCTGGCTAAAATTGGTCTCGCCAGCGACCCCGCAGAGAAACTCGCCGGACTGAAGCAATTCGTCGAAACCTATCCCAATCATGCAGGCGTAGGGTGGGTGCTGGCCCAGCAAGTGCAGATTCATGCCGCGAGAGAAGAGCATCAGGAGGTGCTCGTCACAGCCGGGAAGCTGTTTGCCATGGACACCGCGAAGGCAGGAGTCACCCATCGCGTGCGCGCCTCCGCTGCTGGTGTGAAGGCGGCGGAGGCACTCGGCCAGCGCGACGCCATCATCCAATGGGCGAAGCATAGCCACGAGGCTGCTGCCACCCTCGCTGCCAGTGAAGCGCCTGAAGATATGGAGACAGACGCTTGGGCCGCGGAGCAGACTTACGCGAGGCAGGTGGCGCAGTATGCAGATTATGTCCATCTCCTCAAAGCCTCAGAATCCACAGATGCTACCGAGGTGGCCGCCTACGCCGCTGCCCTCGAGACGCTGAACCCCCAAAGTGAATACTTGGCAGGCGTCCTGGAACGCCAGTTTGTGGTGGGACGGGCAGCCAACAACCGCGACCTTGCAGTGCCCGCCGCCGAAGCCCTCACCGAAGCTGACAAGGGCAACGACGAGACCCTGCTCTATCTCGCCAGCGTCTACCTTGAGACCAAACAGAAGCAGGACAAGATTGTTCCCTACACCGACGCCGCACTGGAGAAACTAAAGGTTAAAGCGCGTCCGGAGACAGTCAGCGAGGAAGAGTTCAAAAAGCAGCAGGATTTCTCTGCGGGCCTTGCACACTGGGTACAGGGCCTCCACTATGCCACCAGCAGCCGCTGGCCGCAAGCCAACAAGAGCTTGCGCAATGCCCTCCCGCTGATAGGTGGAAATGCAGCCATGCAGGCCGCCGCCTACTTTTATTTGGGTGTGGCCAATTTCGAAATCGGGAAACGATCGAAGGACCACAAAGAAATCATCGACGCCGTGAAATTCACGGAATTGTGCGCCAAGATGAACAGCCCTTACCAGGCTCAGGCGAAGCAGAACCTCACGGCCATCCGGAGCCAGTTTCGCATGTAGTTCCCAGCCTGACGAGTTGCAGCACAAGCCCCAGAGCTACAGCCAGGTCCGCCCATGGCTCACAGGCAGTACGGCGTCTGCATCAGCCTGCCAGCTTGGCTTTGGCCACCAGAAACGCAACCCCTGCCAGGAAGCCGATCGCAGCTTCGTACTCCCTGTTGTGCATGTACTGCGCGAACGAAAAGCGCGCACCGGCCGGGTAGGGACGGCAGTAAGGAATGAATAGCGGCACCTTGTGCGCATATGCTTCAAAGTCAGGAAAGAGGTGGTGGAGGTGCTGCTCCTCCAGCATCACCGCGGGGAGGTAAACCAGCAGAAATACAGCTGCAAACAGCAGCGCCAGCCAGGGTTCAGCCGTAGCCACGGCGAGTCCCATGGCCACGATCAGCGTTCCCAGATACAAGGGATTGCGGACGAAGCGGTAAGGTCCGCTGGTAGTCAAGGTGGCATTCTTGCGCAGATGACCCGCAGCCCAGGCCCGGAGCAGCAGCCCAGGCAGGGCACATGCGAAACCTATGGCGACACTCTCCATCGTGGGCTTGGAAAACCATGCAAATGCCGCAACCAGCAGGAAGCCGGTAGGCACGCGCAGGCGGGCAACCAGGTCCGCGTAAGGCTTCGGAAACAGAGATGTGACGGGCTTGGGCATCAATGAACCTCATTCTGCGGGAGCCCGGGACAGGCCTTCCGCGGTGAGAGCGCACAGTAGCGCCTCGCAAACCATTTCCGGAGTGGACCCGCGCATGCATTCCAGGATCTCATTCCCGCGCTTGTAGGAAGTGACGGCATTCTGGCTTCGAAGCACGAAGATGGGGCCACCATGCAGCAAATACGGTCCGTTTCGAGCAGGGTCAGTAGGCCCGAAGATGGCCACACCCGGCTTTCCCAGGGCAGCAGCCAGATGCATTGGGCCACTATCGAGACCAAGAACGGCGCTGGCGCGGCGGGTCGCATCAATCAGTCCCGCGATGGTGGAACAGTGCACCCTTACCCCGCTCAGGGCAGCCACACGCGGCCGGTCGCGCTCCGCCACGTTCAATACCAGCGTGAGGCCGTGTTCACGAAGAAGTGCAGCGAGTAGCTGGTAGTATTCCAAGGGCCACTGCTTACTCACCCAACCTGCGAAGGGGGCGGCCAGCACATAGGGCCCATCGGGCAGTGGATCTTCCGGCCTCCCCATCGGCATCCAGCAGGGCGCGGTATCCGCCGTGGCGCCCAATGCCCTCACAAGTTCCAGATGCCGTTTCACGATGTGTGTGGAAGTGGGCTCCAACTTCGACTGAAACAACGCGGACGCCCACTTTTCCCGTGCCGCTTTGGGCCCGTAGCCCACACGATGGCGCGCTCCCGAAATCAGAGCGAGCATCGCGCTCTGCAGCAAGCCCTGCATATCCAGCGCAACGTCGTAGCTTTCGGCACGCAGTTCCCCGGCAAGGGCACGCAGGGTGGCCCAGGAATCCCGACGATAGGGGATCAGCCGCGCGATGGATGGATTCCCCTCCAGGAGAGGGATCCACTGCGGCTTCACCAGCCAGTGAATGCGCAGGTGCGGATAGCTGCGAGCCAGCACTTCCACAGCGGGCAGGGCGTGCAGCACGTCTCCCATTGCGCCCAGGCGCAGCACCAGCAAACGCTCGTTGCCAATTAGCGCCAACATTAGCTATTCCGCCGAAGCCAACTTCTGCCGGGCGTGCACATGGGTGATGAGTGCGTCGCGGGCGGAGGCATCCAGCTTACGGTCGTCGTGAATCTCGGCCTTGCCTGCGGCCATCCCCAGCAGAGCCGGATCCTGCTCAAAGGGAGTGACGCAATCCACCGCCGCCAGCGCGGCCACCAGTTCGCAGCGGGCCTGCAAGGGCAATAAGGGGTCAGTGCCCGGAACAACGGCCACCACTTGCCAGGCATCGTCGGAGCGGCGCTCCGCCAGCCTCTCGGCATGGCTGCCAAGCACCGGGTCGTACTCTCCCATCGAAATCACAAGGCGTTTGCCGTCGGCTTTGGCTTCCATCGCGGCGCGAAAGGCGCCATCGGTATCAAGAATTTTGTTTCGGGTATCCACAGCACTCTTCCATGAACTCACGAGCCCGGCGCTGCCCTAAACCCAGGGTGCGGCCAAGCAAAAAGAAGGCCCATTGCTCTCCGGTGCGGAGGAAGCGCAGAGCGGGGTCGTCCAGCCGCACCAATGGCAACAATGGCTGCAGACTTGAGGCGGCGGCCTCTTCCATCCAGGGAGTCAGCAGCGCTTCCAAATCGTCAGCAAATCCGCCAATCAACACTACCAGATCGTAGCCGGGCCAACGGGCATACGCTTCCTGTTGGAGATCTGTTACGGATTCCACGAACAGACGCTCGTCCAGTTCCAGCTGATCCAGCTTACGGCGCACGGCTTCGCTAGCCATGCCCAAAACCGTCACGCGTACGCCCAACTCCGTAAGGCCAGCCCATTGCTTGAGACTGGCCGAAAACTCCCCCGCCACCAACACCCGGTAACGGGTGAAGTCAACGGCTGGCGCGTCCATCTGCGAATTGGATTGTCCTGATGTCACTGCAATTGAACCAGTTCCCGAGCCTGTTCCACCACCCGTTCCGGGCTCACGCGCGTCATGCAGCGATGGTCAATAGGGCAATCTTTCAGCATACATGGGCTGCAGTCCACGGGTTCGCGGACCACGCGAGAGTGGGGACCCAGCGGACCCGTTTCTTCATGAATGGTGGGGCCAAAAATGGCCACGGTGGGCACACCAGCCGCGTAGGCCACGTGCATACCTCCGGAATCGTTAGTAATTAGCAGCCGACACGCCGCGATGGCGCACACGAAGTCCGAAAGGGATGTGCTTCCGGCGAGGCTATGGGCATCTACTCCACGCGCCGCGAGTTCGCCCGCAATCTCCCCGCATAACTGGCGCTCCTGAGGAGTGCCAAAGAGCACAATGGGTGCATGGAATTCTTGTGCTGCCAGGCATGCGGCCTCCACGAAATAGGCCGGCGGCCATTGCTTGGCGCGACTGTTTGCCGCACCAGGGCTTATCGCCACCGGACAGCCGGGAAGCCCTGTCGTGGCAAGCACTTCCCTGCCTCGATCTCGAGCTTCCTTGCTGAGGTGTAGCACCGGCAGGGCATGGGACGGAAGCGCGGGAAGGATGCCAACGCGTCGCAGGAGTTCGAGGTAATAGAAAACTTCATGACGCGGAAGATCACCTGGCGCTGGCGGCTTGGCGGAGCGGGTTAGCAACCAGCCGCGGCCGTCCCGGGCATAGCCGAGACATTCGAGCGCGCCGCTCAACCGCAGGGTAAGGGCAGATTCAAAGGAATTCGGAAAGACAATGCCCTGACGGAATCGGCGTACCCGCAAAGCGCGCGCGGCGGCGATGGTTGCCAGCCATCCGCCCTGGGCACGAGGGGAAGGAAGCACAACCACCTCGTCCACCAGCCCGCTTAGCCGGTAAATGTCCGCCACGCTGGCGCGGGCAAGCGCCACCAGCGGTTCGTTGCTGGTCGCGTGGCGCAATGCCTCCAAAGCTGGAAGACTCATTACCGCATCCCCCAGCCAGTTAGGAGCGCGCACAAGAACACCGGTTGGGCTACTCATGCAGGTTCTTGGGTGGCCTGGCCGGAAGGCCCCATCCACGCGGGACTTCCTTCACCGGCTGAGTCTGGGCATCTTGCGGTGTGGGACCGGGCGGTGTACCCCATCCTCGTGGTGCGTCGGGATTGGGTTGGGAAGCGTTGGGCTCCGCGGCCTGCCCATTCGGGGTAGGGTCCCAGCCGGAAATGCCCTCGCGAGGTGCTTCTGAGGGCGGTTGCGAACTCGGCGTTCCCCACCCATCGGCGGGCTGGGCAATATCCCGAAAACCCTCCAAAGAGGGCCGGTTTGAGCTCGGAACAGATCCGGCCTGACGAGTGGTGGAAATGGGGCCAGGCTCCGGCGCGGCCACCGGCGCAGGCAGGGTTGGAGGGGAAGGCCGCCTCATGGAAGGCGCCCAAGCGACCGTCTGCCGCACGCCGGTCGTCGTCGCCACTACAGCTCCAGACGGCGTGCCAATGCCCAGATACGGATTAAACTGATACTTCAACGAAAGCGGCATATCTGGCTGAAAACGAAGGTTCTTACTAAATCCGTAGGCTGGGTCCAGACCCCATTGCCCGCGTGCAAGAATCCCCGCCTGCAGCGTTCGAGCATCGTGCCATCCCCAGAACGGCTTCGCCTTGTTCGGCGACTCCTTCACGCCCAGGAAGGCTCCGGCGAGCAACGAAGCTGGAGGGGTGGGCCGATCACCAAAAGGCTGATAAGCGTAGAAATCAGCAAACGTGCGCTCCGAGCGGTTGGCGCTATCACTGCGTAGCCACCAATGTTCGTAGATGGGAAGGAGCGCGTATCCCACGTTGGTGGCGCCAGCGTGAAATGGTCGCTCCGCTACACCCTTGTACACATACGTAATGCCTGTCGTGCCCGGCAGCCAATCCATCACCTGGTGTTCAAACTGCGAGTAAGTGCGATCAGCGATTCCAAGCACCCCGTGGCCGCCCGCCTCAATGAACACCATCGGGTGCGATTCGTCATGAAAGACAAGGGGCGCCTTCACTTCGTGCGCACCCTTCTGGATCCGCTCGTCATTGGCGTACGAAAACAGCATGTCATGGGCGAGAGTTTGCATTACTTCGGGTTTTCCAAAGCGGGAGCCATCTTTCCGTACGGCGATAATCAGCCCCTCATTGTCATTCTCATGGCAGACGATGCCAACGCAGGTGTCCGAGTAGTCGCGAGGGTGAAAGAAGTTGTAGTGAAGGAACCAGTGGGTTTCTGTCTCCATCACGGCATAGTAAACGTAGGCCTGGGTGGACCCTTCGCCCAGATTGTCCCAGTTATTGTCGCCCTGAAAATCGCCATCGAAGTCGAAGCGGGTAATGGCATCACCCAAAGGATGAAACCAGGTTTCCTGGGCGATGAATGGCGCGTAGTGTTCCACTAACGGGAAGTAGGGGTC
>CAZUAX010000003.1:9967-23532 GCA_964618435.1 uncultured Solibacteraceae bacterium | reverse complement strand
CCAAGGGCCAGGAATGCGCCGTCCGCCGGAAGCCTGCCACTGGTTTCGCGACCGTCTTTGGAACGGAGGCGTCCGTAGACCTGCACTTCGAGGATGGCTTCTTCCAGAGGACGGACGGTACCGTTCGAGGGTTCGAGGACGCGCACGCGGATTTCGTCGATGAACGTTTGGGCGACGGCGGACGGCACCAGCAGAATCGCAAAGATCAGAACCCGCACCAGCGTGACGAATGACGCCCACTCCGAGGACTTGAAGAAATTCGGAAGTAGGGCAGCGAGCCTTGGCATAGTCAAACCCAGTCAGGACGAGGCAAAACAGGCAGCTCAGCGACTGCTGACGGAATTCAGTCTCACTGACAGCGTAGCAAATAGAGTAAGAGAGCCAGATGCCACTCACAATTATCTTTGTCTTTGACTATCACTGTTCTCCCCGTTTGCCTGTACTGTGTTTAAGTTTGGTTTTGGGCGCTGGGAACAACCATATCGACGTTTCCGAAGAATTTGGCGTTCCCAACGGACCTCCGGGTTGAGCAAGCCAGGACTCTCGTGGGTTACGGACCTCAAGGGTCGTGACCACCACGGCAAATTGTTCGGTTTCTGCCCTGGAACGCGCTAGCCCGAGACGCTCTCTTGGTTATCGGCGTTATCGGCGATATTTTGGGTGGTTGCGCATCTCCTTGTGGATTTGCCTCCACTTGCGTTTAGCGTTTTGCGCTGCAAGCCCTGACTGGCGTTCTTCCAACGCGTTGAGTTCCCGTTCCAAACGGTGATAGCTCTGGAGTCGTTCCGGGGCCGCCCCTTCTGCTACGGCGCATCCTGGCTCTCCCTGATGGCGACAGTCGCGGAAACGACAGTGAGTGGCCAGTTCCGCAATCTCGGCGAAGGTTGCATCCAGACTTTGATGATCCGCCCAAAGTTGCACCTCACGGAGGCCAGGAAGATCAAAGAATAACCATCCCTGGGGTGACGCAATCAGTTGGCGGGTGGTGGTTGTATGCCTGCCGCGCTGATCGTGATCCCGCACTGTGGCGGTCCTTTGTCGCGCCTCACCCAGCAGAGCATTCAGCATGGTGGACTTACCGGCGCCTGAAGACCCCAACAACGCCGCCGACTCTCTGTTTCCGATGTACGGCGCCAGTAACGGGGCGAGGTCATCGTACAGCGCAGTCGCAGCCAGCACGGGAACCCCATGCGCGATCGTCCGGACGCGCTGCACAAAGTCCTGCACCTGGCCGCACAGATCCGTCTTGTTGAGGACAACCAGGGGGCGTGCGGCGCTCTCGGCCACCAGAACCAGATATCGCTCAAGGCGGCGGAGATTGAAGTCAGCATCAAGACCCATCACCAAAATCGCGACATCCACATTCGCAGCAAGCAGTTGCTCTTCCGCCCGCTTGCCGGGGACCTTGCGGCTGATCTGGCTGCGGCGTGGAAGCACCGTGAGCACTCGCGGAGCCTTCTGCTCCAACAGCAGCCAATCCCCCACGGTGGTTTGCCTCTCCACTGGAGGATGAGAACAGGGTACATTCAGGGGGCCATCATCGGTTTCTACATTCATCCATTGCCGGTGCATCGCAAGGACGCGACCGGCCCGCACGTCCTCGCGGCCTAAAGCCTCACCCGGAGACGCGCTGGTACACAGGGTGTCCCGCAGCAGGGCTTCCTGCAGCAGACCTTCCCAATAAGGGGTCCAACCAAGGTCATTCAAGTTCAATGGACTGTCCTCAGCACACAATTTCAGGGGATTGTTCGAAGCGGGGGACGAGAGCCAAACAGGCTCGATGGAAGAGATAAACCCCTGCAATAGCGGGGTAATCTCGCGTGTGTGGTGGCCCACGGGCTCCCTGGGCAGGAAGCGCAATCGAGGGCTAGCGGACAGTGGTTGCGTGTACCAAATTTCAGTGTATCAAAGGAAGGTAGCTGCCCGAATCAAAGCATTCTGAGGAAAGTCCCAGTTCCACCGCCGCAGCGGAAGTCGCACAACCGACGAGAGCGCTACGTCCTGATGCCGGCTGAATTCCGCCAGTGGACCAGGCTGGTGCATTTCAACCACTTTTCCAGCAGGCAGACTGACTATTAAGTGTTTACTTATGAAACACTTACAAATTGGCACGGAAAGTGCATAATACCGGGACGGAGGTGCATGATGATGCGCGCAACACAATTCTCGATGGCTGCAATTGGCCTGCTTCTGGCGTCCTTTTTGGCTCCAGCACAGACCGACGCTGGCAATGGAGTGGCGCGCGTCAGTTTGATGCGCGGAGACGTCACCGTACAACGTGGCGATTCCGGCGAACTTACTGAAGCCGCCATCAACGCTCCGCTGGTGACCGGGGACCGCATGTTGACGGGTCCCGGATCGAGGGCGGAACTGCAGTTTGACTTCGCGCACTTCTTGCGTCTCGCGCCGAACAGCGAAGTGCGGATGATGGAACTGCGTCCGGAGCGCTACCTGGTGGCAGTGGCCGAAGGCACGGTAGCCTTCAGCCGCATTGATCAGTTTGATTCCGAGGTTGAGGTAAATACCCCCAGCGTATCGGTACGCCCGGTGCAACGCGGCAATTTCCGCGTGACGGTGTTTCCAGACGGGACCTCCGAAATCTCTGTTCGCGAGGGGCAGGTGGAAGTGTACACCCCCAGCGGGGTGGAACGGCTTGGCCCGGGACGCACGATGATGGCGCGGGGCGACCGCGACAACCCCGAGTTTCAGTACGTGCAACAGGCGCGTCGTGACGATTTCGACAACTGGAACCGTGACCGGGACCGACTGATTCGCCGCAGCGAGAGCTACCGATATGTGGACCGCAGTGTTCCTGGCGCCTATGAGTTGGACGCCTATGGAAGCTGGGTAAATGTGGCTCCTTACGGGATGGTATGGCGGCCTCGCGTGGCCGGCGGATGGGCTCCTTACCGCCACGGACGCTGGGCCTGGGTGGATTACTACGGCTGGAACTGGGTGAGCTACGACCCTTGGGGATGGGCTCCCTTCCACTACGGCCGATGGTTCAATTCTCCGGGTATGGGCTGGTGCTGGTACCCTGGCGGCTTTGGGCGCCAATTCTACTCGCCGGCAGTGGTGGGTTGGTTTGGATTCGGCGGAGTAGGCGTGGGTATTGGCTTCGGCAATGTGGGCTGGGTGCCGCTGGCTCCCTTTGAACCCCTCTACCCCTGGTGGGGCGGACGCTGGGGTGGCTGGTATGGCGGCGGCTGGCGCAACAACCGCACATTCATTGACAACAGCGTGAACATCGTGAACAACACGAACATCACGAACGTGTACCGAAACGCCCGCGTGGGCAACGGCTATACGGTGGTGGACGGCCAGAGCTTTGCACGAGGAGCGAGTGTCCGCCACAATGGCGCAGGCATCGAAAGCCTGCGGACAGCAACTTCCGTGCGCGGCCAACTGCCGGTGCCTCCAGGCCGGGGCAGCCTGCGGTACAGCGACCGCAACGTGGACCGGGGCCAGTATGAGGCCCGCTTGTCCCGCACGGAGAGCAGGCAGTTCCACACCCGGACCCAGCCGTCCAGGGTGGACCGCGCCAGCTTTGATACACAACGCGGTGCGATGGAGCAGGTACAACGCCAGGCCTTTGGTCGTGGCGAAAGCGCCCAAGGTAGCGTGAACCGTCAAACCACGCGTGGCGAGGGAGCCACGACAGGCAGCACTGCCAGTGGCCGAGGGGCCAGCAATGGCGTGACGACGCAACCGGCGCGAGGCATGGGCCGAGACGCCCAGGCTGCGATCGGCGAGCAGACTTCCTCCCGAAGTGCTTCGGGACGCGGGCAGGTGGCGGAGAGCCCCTCGCGTGGTGGAGCAGTAAGCGGCCGTGGCGTGGAGGCGGGAACCGCCCAGGATCGCGGTGGCTGGCGTCGCTTTGGCGAGCCCGTCACGCGGCAGGGCGTTGACCGGGGTGCGACCACAACGCGTGGTCAGGCTGTGGGGAATACCGAGAGCACTCGGGGCGCAAGCCGCGGTGCTACCACAAACCCCAGCAGCGAAAGCGGCTCCTCGTGGCGTCGCTTTGGAGAGCCGAGCGGACGCACCAGCGGCGCGCGTGGCGGTGATGCCAGCGCCAACGGCAGCGGACGTGGAGTGGAAGCTCCGGCGCGGACAACCACGCCTTCCCAGGGCAACACCCGGGGCGGCGGAGCCACCCGTGGCACGGAATCGACGCGCGGCAACAGCAGCGCAACGGAAGGTGGCTGGCAGAGCTTTGGGCGCAGTGGAGGATCCCAGGTGGAGCGCGGAAGCTCCAGCCGGGGGTCCACCAGCAGCCGATCATCTGAGCGTGTGGCCCCTGCGCCGAGCATGCAGCGCTCCGCGCCCAGCGACAATAGTGGTGGTTCCAGCCGTGGCGCCGCCACAAGCCGTGGTAGTTCAACTCAGCGGCAGCTGAACCTGGGCGCACCCATCGTGCGCGAGCGCGGAGGAGGCAGCACGGCCGCCCCCAGTTCGGGCAGCCGAGGCAGTGACCGCTCTACTCCTGGGGCTTCCAGCAGTGGGCGCGGCACCACGAACCGCAGCAGTGTGGATAGTTCCGGATGGCGGCGCTTCGAGGGAGGCGCCGCTTCCTCCGGCGTTCAGGTGTATGGTTCATCGCGTTCGAGCGCCTCGCCGGGCACGTATAGCAGCCCCTCCAGCTCACGATCTTCCTCTAGCGCGAGCCGCTCTCAGAATTCGTGGCGGACATTCAGCGGGAGTTCCGCCGCAAGTAGCCGGGGCTCTTCGAACTCCGGCTATTCCCGTAGCACCGCGCCTTCGACGGGCGGAAGCTACAACCGTTCTAGCGGCAGCACCAGCAGAAGCAGTGGCAGCTACCGCAGCACTGGTGGCTCTCGGAGCAGTGGCAGCTACAGAAGCACGGCGCCTTCATACGGCGGATCCAGCGTTGGCCGGTCTAGCGGATCCTCTAGCCGCTCCAGCGGATCCTACAGCCGTCCGAGCCGTTCCTACGGGGGCAGCATTGGCGGATCCAGCCGCTCTTCAGGCAGTTACGGCGGCAGCATGAGCCGGGGTGGAGGCAGCTATGGCGGGTCCAGTATCGGTCGTAGCAGCGGCGGAATGAGCCGTAGCAGTGGTGGCGCCAGCATAGGGGGCCGCTCCGGCGGCGGCATGTCTAGCGGTGGCAGCCGCAGTGGCGGCGGCGGACGCGGGCGAAATTAGATTTTTTCGTCAGGCCGTTACACGTTTTGGCTACCAATAACGCTTAAGAAGTTAGGTGGCTTTCACACTTGAAACAGGAACGCGGCTGACTTTCGAGCAAGCTGCGTTCCTGATTTTTTTTGACAGTAACTGCCCACTGTTATTCCCCCGCTGGCAATCGCACCCGGCACCGTTATAGGATGGCTCTTCGAGGACCCCCTTCAATGAGCGCACCTATACCCCCAGACAAACAACAATCCCTGGTTTCGCGACTAATGAAGTCCTGCGGCGGCGCCTATACGCCTGAGCAGCGCCGCAAGTTTTTTATTACCGGTCCGCAATGGGCCGGGTCCTATGACGGCAGCGCACTTTTTCATGCACCCACCCGGAAGCCGGTGCCGTTTGAGAAAGTGATTGAGTTCTACGGCAAGCTGGGCATTCGTACCTGGGCCACGCACGATACCGATGTCATTCCAGCCAAGGCCCTTGGTACCGAAAAACAGGCCGCCATTCTGGACAAAATCAAGGCCGCGCTGAAGAAGGCAGACGTCACCTGCTCAATGGTGACCACCGAAACCTTCCATCATGCGGTTTTCGCCACCAGCCCGGCCAGCGAGTCCCCCGAAATTCGGGAATACGCATCCTGGCGCCTTGTGAACACCGTGAAGATGGGCCACGAACTTGGGGCGAACTACGCCGTATACTGGCCCGGTTCGCTGGGCTACTACGTACAAGGCGCGGTGGAAGAAACCGAGACGCTGAAGTGGTATGCCGAGGGTCTGAACGCCGCCTGCGAGGCGGACATCAAAGAAGCCAAGAAGCGCAAGCGCCCCACCCTCAAGCACTGCCTGGAGGCAAAGCCCTTTGAGCCGCAGGCGGAAATCCTGCTGCCCACCTCCGATGCGATGCTGGGATTTATTGATTCGGGGCTGCTGAAGTACCCGGAAATGGTGGGGCTGAATCCTGAGTACCTGCACGAGCTGATGTGGGGCACTTCCGTACGGGCCGCCCTTGCCCGCGCCCTCCTGAAAGGTAAGCTCTTCCACTTCGACATCAACGACGGTTACCGGCTGAAGCACGATGTCGACATTGCCGTGGGCCTGGTGAATCCCCTGGACTGGCTGAACGTGCTGGTGCTACTGCGCAGCCACGGCTACGAAGGACCGTTTAACCTCGACTACAAGCCGCCGCGGACCACATCCAACTTCGGCGTATTTGAGGTGAGCTTCCCCACCGCCGTAGACCGTTTCATCTCTCTCTGGGAAATGGCTGGCGAGGTGCTAACGGACCCCATCATCAATGAGGCCACCGCGGCGCTGAAGGCGGGTGGAGGTATCAAGAAGTCGATTGATCCTGACGAGATTTTCAAGGCGAACAAGGAATTGCATACATTGCACGAACTCATCGCGCACCGACTGTTCCAGATTCTATGCGGCTTCCATGCAGGCCGTACTTATTCGCTCGGTTAGCCCCAGGCATAAGTGCCAGGGGCGCATCCATTCGCTGGGTGCGCCCCTGGCTGTCCAAATCACTAATTCCGCTTGATCTTCAACTTTTTCGGGAATCCCGGCCCTCCCCATCACGTCTCTCGATTGGACCCAGATAGCGCCTGGAGTGGGCCTTCGCTCGATGAACTCTCCCGTGAAGCCGTCTCCGCGACATCAGGTTCAGCGTGCATGCTGTCTATGATGGAAGAGACCACCTGCGAACATCCATGTCTGAATCTATTCATCTCCGCGTGCTTTTCTTCGGCCAATTGCGTGAACTGGCGGGCGCAAGTGAAATGGACTGGGAACTTCCCGCCGGCAGCACCAGCACTGAACTTTTCGGCGCCGTCGGCTTAGCGTTCCCTAAGGTGGCCGCAATGCGCGGGAGCATTGTGCTCGCCCGGAATGCTGAGTTTCTGCACGGCCCTGCCATCCTGGCGGACGGAGATGAAATCGCGTTCTTGCCCCCGGTGAGTGGCGGCAGCGATACACCCTGGCTTCACGAGATTCGCACACCGGAGGGACACTTCTTCGGGCTTACGCGCCAGCCGATCGACGGCACGCACCTGGCGCGGGAGATCCTGCGTGCCGAAGATGGCGCATTCGTGAATTTTGAGGGCGTAGTTCGCAACCACTCGGGGGGCCGCAAGACACGCTACCTCGACTACGAATGCTACGAGGCACTGGCCATCAAGACCATGGCCACCATTGGGCAGGAGATCGCACGCACCCACGAAGTGGGCAGGGTGGCCATCGTCCATCGGCTGGGACGTTTGGAGATTGGGGAAACCAGCGTTGCGGTGGTGGTGACTTCCCCACATCGCCGCCCTGCATTTGATGCAGCCCTGGAGGGGATCAACCGCCTGAAGACTACTGTGCCCATCTGGAAAAAGGAGCATTTCGAAGACGGTGAGGTGTGGGTGGAGGGCGAATGGGAACCAGCGCTCAAGCCCGCGGACTAGCAATTGTCATCTTCCTGCTTTGCCTGGCGATCGTCAGCCCCCTGGCTGCGCAGTTTCGCGGCGTGAAAGAACCGCCGCGTACTCGCAAGGAAGCACCAGAGATGGCGCCCACCTTTCGCAGCGATGTAAGGCTCGTCCCGCTGTTGGCCACTGTGAAGGACGAGAACGGACAGTTGATCGCAGACCTGGAGCCGCACGAGTTTACGATTACCGATAACGGCGTACGCCAGGAAATCGCCGTGTTTGAAAAGCGCACAGAGCAGCCTCTGTCGGTAAGTATCCTGATTGATGTAAGCCTCACCACCGCCATCCGACTGAAGGAAGAGCGGCGCAGTGTGGAGCGCTTTCTGAGCGCGCTGCTGTCCAGCGGCAACGAGCAGGATAGCGCGGCCCTTTACGCGTTCAACGATGAAGTCACCCTGCTGCAGGGTTTCTCACGCGATCTCTCGCGATTTCGCCGTGCCCTAAACAAGCTGAGCGCCAGCGGAGGCACCTCTCTCTATGACGCGCTGTTCCTGTCCGCGGACGCCATCGCCAGCAGAAGGGGACGGCATGTGATGGTGGTGGTGACCGACGGCAACGACACCACCAGCCGCGTGAACATCAGCAAGACCATCCAGCGACTGCATGAAGTGGATGCCGTGGTCTACCCCATTGTCGTGATTCCCGTGCAAGCGCACGCAGGCCGTAGCATTGGCGGTGAGAATGCCTTGCAGATTGTCGCCCAGAGAACGGGGGGTAAAGTCTACGCGGCAGCTCTAGGCATGCAACTCGACGCCGTTTTCAGTGAACTCCTACGGGATCTGCGAACGCAGTACCTCCTGGGGTTCTACCCGCGCGGAGTGCCGCCCTCCAAGGATGGTTATCACGAGTTGCGCCTGAAGACCACCCGGCCCGGTTTGCTGGTGCAAACCCGCAGTGGCTACTATGGGGAGGCGGGGAACCCTGTGCCTTAGCCGTCAGCCCCCTGGCTGCCTGCCGCAAACCCGCCCTAAAGGAAACGGAATGCCCTCCTACCTGGAAGTTGCCACGGAAATTGCGCGCGAAGCCGGCGCACTGCTGCTGAACTATCTCGAGAAGCGTCCCGCGTGGGAAGTGAAGGGCGAGCAGGATCTGGTGACGGAAGCGGACCGCGCTAGCGAAGCGCTGATTGTCAGTCGCCTCCATCAGTATTTCCCCGCTCATTCCGTGGTGGCCGAGGAAGGCAGTGGTACAGACCGCAAGTCGGAATTCTGCTGGTATGTTGACCCTCTCGACGGCACCACGAATTTCGCCCACTCCTATCCGGCATTTGCCGTATCCATCGGGCTGCTGCAAGGTGAGGAGATCATCGCAGGGGTGGTTTACGACACCACTCGCGATGAAATGTTTTCCGCCGAAAAGGGTTCAGGCGCTTACCTCAACAACCGGCGCATCCGTGTCTCAAAGACAGCGGTGCTCGCCGAGAGCCTGCTGGCTACTGGCTTCCCTAGCCGAAAGCGCCACGAAGACGTGAACGTTTACTTCTTCCATCAGCTTGGCGTGAAGGCCCATGGCATCCGCCGTAGCGGTTCCGCGGCCATTGACCTAGCCAGCGTAGCCTCGGGACGGCTTGACGGATTCTGGGAATTCGGATTGCACCCCTGGGATGTGGCGGCCGGGCTGCTGCTGGTAAGCGAAGCTGGCGGCGGCTACAGCGACATGCGAGGTGACAGGTTCTCTCTGGACTCGCCGCATCTGATCGCCGACAACAGCCTGCTGCATAATGAGTTTCTGGCCAGCGTGAATGATGTCTTCAGCGGCGTCATCCACACCCCCATCCCTGGCCTCACTCCAGGCGCTAAAGTTCGGTATTGAGCCTAAGCGCCGAGTGTAAGCCGTCCCACTCGTGCAGAAACGCCAGCGGCGGCTCCGCCTCTACTCTCATCCACGCGCCGTTCTCCGGATGTGGGAACCGGAGGGTCAGGGCGTGCAGGAAGAGGCGAGATGCCGGACGCGCGCCATAGGCCACATCGCCCACGATCGGATGCCCGAGCCTCGCCGCGTGGATGCGTAATTGGTTTGTGCGTCCGGTTACCGGCTCCAGCATCGCGAGGGTGCGCCCGGTCTGCCAGGCCAACGCGCGCAGTCTGCTGAGAGCGGGCGCGCCATCCGGGGAAACCTGCCAGTGTGGCTTGGTTTCCGCCACTCTTGCAATCGGCTCGTCCACCTCCAGCATGCCGGGCTTAAGCGTCCCTTCCATAATCGCCAGGTACTGCTTGGCGACGCCGCGAGCGGCCCATTGCTTGCCCAGCCGCGATGCCGTGCCAGCATCGCGAGCCACCAGTACCACGCCGGAAGTATCACGGTCGAGCCGGTGTACAAAGCGCGGCCAAACCACGGGAGTAGCGTCCTCATTCACCAGAAGCCCCTCGTGCAGCCAGGGATTCCAGAGCGCAAGCATTGCATTCGTGAGCGTGCCCCGTTTCACCCCCACCGTGGGGTGCATTAGCATCCCGGCGGGCTTGTTCACCGCACAGATCTGCACATCCTCCCAGGGCAACTCAAGCGGATAGGGCTCAGGCAGCACGGGAGGCAATCGCGCCGGGTCCCAGTGAATGGCAATGGTATCCAGCGGTTTCGGCACTTCGCCGCCTGTCGCGCGAAGCCCATTGCGCAACACGCCTCCCTGCGCGAAAAGAACCCGCAGCTTGGTGCCGCTCAGCAGAGGCAGGCGCGGCGCAAGATAGGCATCCAGACGCTGGCGCGCCTCGCCGTCCCGCACCACAAATTGCTTCTCCACCACTCGTTTTTGATTGTCGCTGACCACGCCTTGATTACGATAGACGGTCCCGAGGCAATCCCTTGCCAAAATTCTGGGCGGTTTCCGCGAATTTGCTGAGATTTTTTCGCCCGTGCGGGGACTATATCGCAGGAAGGGTGATTGTATGCTGTTCCCTCACGGAATCCCCTCATTGCTGTTCGCGATGCTGCGACTGCTACTGGTTGCGGCACTTGGGATGCTGGCGCCCCTGGCCGTTCGTGGAGAAATCGCGCCGTCTTCCGCCAATCTGTTTCAGGGCGAAACCGCATTTCGGGCAATTGCCTACGACCTGCCCGACGGCGCGCGACCCAATACCCTCCCCCCCCTCTGCATGCTCGCGCGCGACTTGCCGTTGATTGCCGACACCGGAGCCAACGCCATCTACACCCGCGGCACCCCGCCTGCCGATGGCGATCACATCTTCCTTAGTCTTCTCGCCAGCACCAGGCTGCAATGGGTGGCAGCCTATCCTCTGCCCGAAGAGGTGGACCAGAACCTCTCCCTGCTGTCACAGAAAGCAAAGATCCTGGAGCGCTTCACCGCCTTTGCCGAACGCTTCAGCGGGAACCGGAGCCTGAGGGCGGTTGCCCTGGATTTTGGTAAGGAGCATCTGGACGAGTCTGCCGCGATGGCGCACGAGTTCGCCGCAATTCTCCAGCGTTACTTCTCACAGAACACCCCACAGTTGGGCCATGTGGCCTACACTCCGGGCAGGCTGGATACCCTGCCGCAGGGCGTCAACTTTTGGCTCTACCGTTTCGAAGACAGCCTGCCCACCAACATCACTCGCCTAAACCTGCGCCAGCGAACCCCACTTCCCATTGTGTTTGACCTTTCCGAAGTAGCTCCGCAACTGGTGCCTCCGGACAGCGCTCCAGCGGGAACGCTGCAACCCTCGTGGAAGGACTACCTTGCGCTGTTCCGCGGCGGCGATGCGAAACAGCCTTTGCTCACCCTGCGTTTCCTGGGTAAGCGCGAGGTATCCACCACATCCACCACCATCGCCAACAACGGAGCAACCACCACCACCGTGAGCTATCGCTACCGGCGTGACGGCCTGTTTGTGGGGATCCGCGATGCGGCGATGCTCGAAAACCTGCAGCCGACCCTGTTTTCCGTGCAGCAACGCGAGGACTGGAGCGCTCAGCCGCTGGAAAACCATGCCGCGGCGCCAACCGTGGAACGAATCCTGAATGCGGCGACGCGCTCGCGGGAGGTTTCGCCCGGCACCCAGATATTGCTGGAAGGCGAACTGTTCCAACTAAAGACGGAAGCAACAAGCAGCACCGAGTGGCCTCTGCATGCGGGTGCCCGATGCCTGTGCGTCGGCGGCCGGCCGGTACCGCTGCGAAGGCTGGGCGAGAAGGAAGCACTGGCACAGCTCCCGTGGCTGCTCGAAACCGGGCCAGCCGAACTGAGGCTGATCCGCGAAGGCTCCGCCTCCGCTCCGGCAGTGGTGGATTTGCTGCCATTTTCCCCCGGGATCTTCGCCGAAGACGTGGTCCGTGTCGGCGGCAGCGCCCCCAATGCCTGCACCGTGGACTCTGCGAATGGAGTGAAGCCCGGAGAAACCCTGGAGTTGCGCGTCACCGGCATGGGACCCCTTAACGGGGGTACCACCGGCTTGCGTGTGATTCTGGATGGCACCGAAACGCAGGTGGTCTCCGCGGGGCTGGACAGCAGCGAACCCGGCATCGCGCGGATTGCCGTGCAGGTGCCGCCGCAGAGCAGCATCACCGCCAAACCCGGGCTATTCGTCCAGAGGGGCAACTACCCCAGTAACCTGCTTCCCGTTTCGTACGCGGGCGATGTCCGCTCCACGGTGGGTCTTGTTGCCAGCGCGGGAGACATGCAGGTGCAGCCAGGAACCTTGTCTGAACCGTTGCGGATCCAAACCCAGGGGCTGAACGGTTTCTGCGGTCCGGTGGATTTCGAGGTGATGGGCCTGCCTCAGGGCGTTACCGCAACCATCTCGCCTGTGGACGCGGGAAAGGAAGCAATTTTGTATCTGCGCGCCGATGGCACCGCCATGCCGGTGACGAAGCACCGCTTTTTTCTATACGCGGTGCCGGCGCAAGGCGACCTGCAACTGCTTACCCTGGAGCTTACCGTGTTGCCGCGCGCCTCGTCTGTCTTGCTAAGCGTCAGTTCCGCGGGCTACCGGGCCGGAGCCAGTGCGTCCATTCACTGGGCGGGCGCGCTGCTTGCCGGCAGCGGAGAGCCAGGACAACGGGGCCTCTTCCTGCTGGTGGTACATCCCGTGGCAGGGCTGCTGTCGACAGTGGAGCGCTATGACCCATTCGAAAGCACAGCCGAGAGTGATCGCCTGCAAGCCCGGCTTGCCTCGCTTCCCACTGGGACCTATGTCGCCATGGCCGTTGCCGACGATGCAACGCTTCAGTTGGGACCATCCCTGCGAACGTGGATCGAATCGCAGCTGGGCAGCACCGCCATCCGGGACCTGGGCTACCAGCACTCCTGGGCCATCATCAGTCGGGTGGGCGCCTCTCAGCCAGTAGCCGAAGGCGTCTCGCCGAACCAGCCCGTCCAGATCGAGGCGACACTTCAGTTTGGCCCGGGCTAGGCCGCCCGTTTCAGTACTCGGTCAAGGCCCTTGATCGCGCGGTCAACATCTTTCTTGCGCAGAACGAAGGGCGGCAGGAAGCGCAGCACCGTGTTGTTGGTGCAGTTGATCAGCAAGCCCTCGCTCATCGCGTCCACTACAATGTCCTTGCCCGGGCGGTCCAGTTCCATCCCCAGCATCAGGCCCGCTCCCCGCACCTCTTTCACCATGCGGTGTTTCGATGCGAGTTTCTCCATCTGGGCCTTGAAGTACCCGCCCACTTCCCGAATACTGGGCAGCAGTTCTTCCAGGATGTCCAGTGCCTCCAGGCCCACACGGCAAGCCAGCGGTCCGCCGCCAAAAGTGGTGCCATGCATCCCGGCTCCAATGGTCACTGCCGCCTTTTCATTCATGCAGATCACGCCTAAGGGCAGGCCCGCCGCAATCGGCTTGGCGGTAACCATCACATCCGGAAGCACTGCAGGGTCAAACATCTGGTAGGCAAAGTAGCGGCCCAGGCGGCCCACCCCGCACTGAATTTCATCGAAAACCAGCAGCGCATTATGCTTATCCGCCAGCGCACGCGCCTTCCGCAGGTAGTCCTCGGGCATGGGATAGATGCCTCC
>CAZUAX010000003.1:0-9867 GCA_964618435.1 uncultured Solibacteraceae bacterium | reverse complement strand
AAAAAGGTTCGCTGCAGGCCGCTGATGCTGGCCAGCCGTTTCGCCAGAAGGCCCTGGTAAGGGTGATAGTACAAGTTGGAGCTATGGATCATGAGCGATGCCTGCTCCTGAATCACCTTCAGAATCCGGGGATGCCCATGCCCGAGGCCGTTCACGCCGATCCCAGAAATCAGATCGAGGTACTCCTTACCGCCGTCATCCCAAACGTAGGCGCCTTCACCTTTCACCAGCAATAGCGGATAACGCCCATAGTTCTGAAGAACGTAGGCTTTCTCCAGATCCATCACTTGGTCCAGGCTAAATCGCGATGTCCGTCTCCCAGAAAATAGACCCATATCTCCCTATCATAGGGCAGGCAGAGGAGGGGTTGCCGATCAGATTTTTGATTCGACTGGAACTGGCGCGGGAATAGAACGGGTATTCCCTTTAGCAAGGCATCGCGCTCGGTCTTGTGCCGAT
This sequence comes from uncultured Solibacteraceae bacterium, assembly GCA_964618435.1. Taxonomy (GTDB): domain Bacteria; phylum Acidobacteriota; class Terriglobia; order Bryobacterales; family Bryobacteraceae; genus JACTMJ01. The sequence continues at coordinate 9,408 of CAZUAX010000003.1, read as the reverse complement.
TCCCGATTGTCGGCTCCGGCCGCGAAACTTACCCACCTCGCAGTGGGTGCAAGTACGGCAAGGACGTAATTCCGAGAACTTGCGATAAGGAAACCAGACTTAGTGGTTGTCGTTTCCTGTCAAATTTTACATTAATTTTTATTAATCTTTTACCCACCTACTGAATTCCATAGATGGCAGCTCAACCCCTAACCCTAGTAACGATAGGGTGTTAAACAATCCAATATGGTTTATGGAATGCGAACCCCAAAGTAGCTGCAGATGCTTGAATTTACAGGGCTTGCGGACTTGAGCTGCTCACTCTATAGTCGAGAGTATCTGGGTACGAACCAACCGCGGTTTTGACGTGTGCTCGCATGCGTCGCAAAGAGGCGGTGGGACAGCAATGTCCGCTTCGTTACCCAGGATCAAACGACACGAAAGAGGTATCTCAACCGTGAAAGCAATTTCCAGACTTTCCATTTGCCTGATGCTGGCATTCGGCATCCTGACGGCAATCGGAAACGCTCAGGTGCTCTACGGAACCCTTACGGGATCGGTAACGGACGCCTCCGGCTCCGTTGTGCCGGGTGCGCAGGTTACTGCCACCAATACCCAGACGGGCTCCCAGGCGACCACCGAGAGCAACACTTCGGGAATCTACTCCTTTAACAACATTCAGCCCGGCATTTATAACGTGTCGGCATCGTCGCAGGGCTTCCGCACCGTGAGTGCGGAAGGCGTTACCGTGATCATCAACACGGTTCGCCGCCAGAATTTCGAACTCCAGATCGGCCAGGTCTCTGAGCAGGTAACGGTGGAAGCATCCGCTGTAACCCTCCAGACCGAAAAGACCGACGTAAGTGCCAATATCAGCACGGAGGAAATCACTACCCTGCCGCTTCCGGCCTTCCGTAACTTCCAGAGCCTGGTGGACTTGGTGCCTGGCACCACTCCCGCTCGGTTCCAGAACTCCACCACGGATTCCCCGGGACGCGCGATGACTACCAACGTCAACGGCACTGCGCGCAACATGAACACCATGCGCGTCGATGGCGCCGTGAACGTATTTGTTTGGCTTCCCCACCACGCTGCCTATGTTCCCCCCGTGGAAACTGTGGAAACGGTGAACATTGCCACCAACAACTTTGACGCTGAGCAGGGCTTGGCCGGCGGAGCTGCCGTGACGGTTGCCACCAAGAGCGGCACCAACGAGTTCCATGGCGTGGCCTTCCACTACCATGACAACCAGCGCCTGTATGCGCGCAACTTCTTCCTGCCTTCCAACCGCGAAAAGCCGGTGCAGATCAGCAACATCTACGGCGGCACCTTTGGCGGTCCAATCATCAAGAACAAGTTGTTCTTCTTCGGCGGCTACGAAGCCACGGTTCGTCGCCAGGGCGGCAACCTGCTGGCAACGGTTGCCACCGCTGACCAGCGCGCTGGCAACTTCAGCAATCTTGCTGGAACCAACTTCGACAGCGTTCTTTATGACCCCAACTCTGGCGCAGCCAACGGCACCGGTCGTTCGCCCTTCGCCAACAACGTCATTCCCACCAGCCGGATCAATCCGATCTCGCAGCGTGTGCGTGACCTGGTACCCCTTCCCAACCTCGGCGGCCTGACGCAGAACTTTGCTGCAGCCGGCAGCCAGAAGTTTGACCGTTACCAGTACGACTTCAAGACGGACTACAACGTGAACGAAAGCTGGCGCCTGTGGGGCAAGTACAGCCGCATGGACGGCGACGTTACCGCACTGCCCGCCTTCGGGCGCGGCATTGGACCCGGTATCGCTGGCGACCCCGGCACCGGTGACACCGAAGTGCAGTTGGTTACCGTGGGCACCACGGGCACCCTCAGCGCAACCACTCTGTTCGACGCCAACTTCGGTTGGACCGGCATGGACCAGAATGTTACCTCTGTTGACTACGGCACCTTCGTGGGCAACGAACTCGGCATTCCTGGCACCAACGACCAGCTTGGCAATGACATCCGCTACAGCGGCACGCCCGCCTTCAGCGTCTCCGGCTTTACTGGCTGGGGCCTGCAGCAGGGCTGGATGCCCCTCTTCCGTAACGACCACAGCTTCGCGGGCAACGCGAACGTGGGCATGATGAAGGGCAACCACAACATCCGCTTCGGCTTCGACATGGTGAAGTTCCACCTCAACCACTGGCAGCCTGAAATCGCCAACCCGCGTGGCTCCTTCAGCTTCGCGGAAGCGCTCACGGCCCAGTTGAACATCAGCCCGACCGGTGCACGCACCGTTTCGCGCACCACCCCTGCCAACGCTTATGCCGGTTTCCTTCTGGGCCTGCAGAGCGCCAATGGCAAGAGCTTGCAGTATCAAGAAATGAGCGGCCGCGAATGGCAGTTCGGTATGTATGTGCGTGATCGTTGGCAGGCCACCCGTAACCTCACGGTGACGATGGGCTTGCGTTACGAGTTCTTCCCGCTCATCAGCCGCGCCGAGACCGGCATTGAGTACTTCAACAACGCCAATAACACGGTGGAACGCGGCGGCATTGGCGGCGTACCCTCCGACCTCGGAATTAGCGTCAGCAAGTTGCTGCTCGCCCCCCGTATCGGCCTCGCTTACAAGCTGAGCGACAAGAACGTCATTCGTGCCGGCTACGGCATCACCTACAACCCGATTCCCCTCTCGCGTCCGTTGCGCGGCTTCTACCCGCTCACCATCGCGCAGAACCAGGATCCCGCAGAGCCTGTGAACGGCGTCGGTTCCCTCAACAACGGCATTCCCGTTTTCAATGGTCCTGACCCCTCTCAGGGCATTATCCCCCTGCCTCTGAACGTGCAAACGCGTAGCATCTGGTCGCCCGACGGCGAGCGCAAGCTGCAGCGTGGATACATCCAGAGCTGGAACCTGATCCTGGAGCGCGAAGTAAAGCAGGGCATGGTCGCCTCCGTGGGCTACGTGGGCACGAAGACCGTGCACGCGTTCATGGATTGGAACTCCCGCTACTCCACCCCGGGCACTGGCCTGGCTGGTGTTCCGGACTTCCAGCAGTTTGGCCGCAACGCCAGCACGCTGCTGTGGAACGGCTGGGGCGACACCCAGTACCACGGCTTCCAGGCTAGCATGAACGGCCGTATCGGCCGTGGTGCAATCATCCGCACCGCCTACACCTGGTCGAAGGCCATGAACTGGACCGACGACGACGGTTGGGCCGGCCTCGGCTGGAACGACCCTGCTATGTGGGGCCGCAACTGGGCGCGCGGTGGCTTTGACCGCACGCACAACTTCCAGATTGGTGGAAGCTGGGAACTGCCTTTCGGCAAGGGCCGCAGCATGGCCACCGATGGCGCTGCCGCGATGATCCTCGGCGGCTGGCAGATTAACGGCACCATTGCGATGTTCAGCGGTACGCCGATGACCATCACCACCTCTGGCGCCGCACTCAACGTGTTTGGTAACACCCAGACCGCTGACCAGGTGAAGGCTGAAGTCAATACCCCCAAGGGTATCGGCCGCGGCAACGAGTGGTTCGACCGTTCGGCTTATGCCCAGGTCCTCACCACCCGCTATGGCAATACGCACCGCAACAGCCTGCGTGGTCCTGGCGTGTTCAACTCGAACGCCAGCATCTTCCGCACCTTCAGCCTGACGGAGCGCTTCAATTTGGAGTTCAAGACGGAGTTCTTCAACGTCTCCAACACGCCCATCTTTGGCAACCCGAACACCAACGTCAACAGCGGCGACTTCGGCTTTGTTACGTCCACCAACGGCGGCTACGGCTCGCCCGCGGAACGCAACATCCGCTTCGGTCTGCGCCTGAGCTTCTAAGCTTCGGCACACCGCAAAAAACCAACCGGCCCCGGGGAGCGATCCCCGGGGCCGGTTCCTTTTTGGAGGAGCCTCAACCTACAACGACGCACGCAGCAAACGGCAACATGGCCTCTGATAGAATCCGTAGACTCGTTCTTTCCGCACAGCAGCATAGGAGGCACATGCAGCGAAGACAGTTTCTTGGCGCAATTGGAGCGGCAGCAGCCCCCGCGATTCTGCGCGGGCAGCAACGCCGCCCGAATATGATTTTCCTGCTGTCGGACGACATGGGCTATGCTGACCTGGGCTGCTACGGCGCGCGCGACATCAAGACACCCCACCTCGATGGCATGGCCGCGCGTGGCGTACGATTCAGTGATTGCTATGCCAACGGCCCGGTCTGTACTCCTACCCGGGTGGCGTTCCTCACCGGTCGCTATCAGCAGCGCTTCGGTAAAGCCTTCGAGTGGGCGCTGGTTCCTGCGAATAACAATGTCACGGGCCTTCATCCGCGGCACACGTTGCTTCCCTCCGCGCTGAAGCCTTTGGGCTACCGCACGGCACTGGTGGGCAAGTGGCACGTGGGCTCGCAGCCCCCCTACCGCCCCAAGCAGCATGGTTTTGACGAAAGCTTCGGCATCTTCCGTGGCAATGCCGACATGTACAGCCACCAGTTTCGCGACGGCAGCAACGACCTGTTCCTGGACGACGAACCCGCCAAACGCGACGGATACCTCACTGAATTGCTGGCCGAGCGCGCCGTCGATTTCATTGAGCGGCAAGGTGATGCGCCGTTCTTCCTCTACCTGCCCTTCAATGCCGTGCACTGGCCTTTCCAGGAGCCGGACCGGCCAGACCAGGTCCGCAACGCCAGCAATTGGAACGATGGCGACCGCCAGATTTACCGTCGCATGACGGAGAGCATGGACGCCGCCGTGGGCGCGGTTCTTGATGCCTTACGCCGCAAGGGCTTCGAGGAGAACACGCTAGCAGTCTTCACCAACGACAATGGCGGTGAGCGACTGTCTGACAACCGGCCGTTCTTCCACTCCAAGGCGACGTTGTATGAGGGAGGCATCCGTGTGCCGGCAATTGCACAATGGCCTGGCCAGATTCCGGCGGGCAGCCACACCGAACAGGTGGCAGCCACGTTCGATTTCACCACCACGTTTCTGACAGCAGCAGGCGCGGCAGTCCCCACTGACACAAAGCGGCCCGATGGCATCAATCTGCTGCCCGTGCTCCGCGGGCAGTCCGCGCCATCCGAGCGCACCTTATGCTGGCGGATTGAACGAGCGAATCGTCGTCAGGCTGCCGTGCGGAGAGGAAACTGGAAGTGGCTGCGCGAACCTGCGGGAATTCCGGAAATGTTGATCGACTTGAGCAACGACCCCGGTGAGCGGACGAACCTGAGTTACCAGCATCCGGAGAAAGTGGCGGAACTGCGCGGCATCTACGACACATGGCACAAGGGAGTAAACGCACAGGCGGCCGGCGAAGGGCCAGACGCCAACCGAAGCGCAGATTAGCGTTCAGAACGAAAAGTGCTGCAGCGGATAGTCGCTTTGCGCGGGACCGTGGAACCAAGCTGGCAGCGCTTGTAGCATCGCCGCTCCCCAGCCCTCCGCGCCGCTGGCAGGCGCTACTCGCGCGTGCGGCAGGGCAGCCCACATCGCTTCCAGCCGCGCACCAGGCATAATCACCGGCCACTCGGCATTGGCGAGCAGCGGCAGGTCGTTCGGGCTATCGCCAAGCGCCGCCACAGACACGGCGACCCCGCAGGATAGGTAAGCCCGTCTTAATGCTTGCAGCGCCGCCCCTTTATCGTTGTTGCCCAGGATGTGCCAGAATCGGCCGCCGCGGGTGCTATGGAGACCCCGACGACGGATAGCGGCGGCGAGTGCGTCGCCATCTCCGTCATCCAGCAGAAAAGGTTCATCGAACTCCCGCTGGCGGGCGAGACGCGCTTCCTGCTCACTGAAGTCGCACCACGCGGCGACCTCCGCATCCGTAGCCTGTGCGAAGCCGCGCACCACGCATCCAGATTCTCGCGCCGCATCCTGCAAAGCCTCTACCAGTTGGGGATATGGGCTACCCAGAGCAACCTGAACATAACCATCCCGCACCGGAATACCGCCCACAAGTGAGGCAAACGGACCTTCCGGAAGGTAAACCGCGCCACCGTTCTCCACAATAAATGGGTGAAGGTTCCCCGTCTGCCGCCGCAACACTTCCACCTCGGCACGGGTCTTGCTGGTGCAAAAGATCACAGGGACACCCCGCGCTTCCAGCGCCTCCAGTGCCTTCCGGGCACCCTCCCATGAATAATCATGGTGATTCAGCAGGGTACCATCCAGGTCTGTTGCGACAATCCACATCCACTTAGCCTTCAAGACGGACGATTAGGCAAGTTCTGGCGAAGCTGCAGTTTTTCTGTAAACTACCAGAACCCTATCCTGCTGTCCGTCGTCCATTAACCAGTGTGGCATAGCACCATCACGGGAACTTCCCGCCGTTTACGACTGTTCTCTACCCTGTTGGCATTCTTAGGACTGCTTGCGGGGGGATTGTTGGCGCAGGAAAGTACGGCAATCCATCCGGGGTCAGCGGACCGGCCCTCCCAGATAAGCGTCGATGAGATCATGGAGCGCTCCTTGAAAGAAAGTGAGCGCAACTGGCGGGTTGCGGAGGATTACGCATGGCGAGAAACCAGGGTGTTTCGCAGGCTTGACAAGTCTGGCGACCTGAAAAGCCAGGAAAGCAAGACCTACGACGTGACGATGATTGAGGGCAAAGAGTACGAACGTCTGGTGCTTGAGGACGGGGAGCCCCTATCCCCGGAGGAGGAACGCAAGGAACAGGAAAAGCTCGATAAGGCAGTGGCCAAGCTCCAGAATGAATCCCCGTCCGACCGCGAGAAGCGCATGCGTAAGGATCGCAAGGAGAAGGAAGAGCAGGAAGCGATGTTCCGTGCCATCCCGCAAGCCTTCAACATCCGGATTGAGGGGGAAGACATGGTGGATGGCCGGGACACCTGGATCCTGTATGCCACTCCCCGGCCTGGGTTCAAGGCCACCAATCGCCGCACCAGCTGGCTTACCAAGATGGCGGGGCGGATCTGGGTGGACAAACGTTCTTACATTTGGCTGAAGGCCGAGGTGGAAACGCTGGAAACGATTTCCTTCGGGCTTGTGCTGGCGCGGGTGGGCAAGGGGTCTACCATGCAGTTTGAGCAGCAGCTTGTGAACGGCGAGGTTTGGGTGCCGCGCCGCACGGAGGTGCACTTCGATGCCCGCGTTGCTCTGTTGGCCAGAGTGAGAGGCATGGCTGAAGTCCTCTACACTGACTACAAGAAATTCAGCTCCGATTCGCGCATCATTTCCACGGAATTGGCGGACGAAAGCCAATAAGCGAAGCTACGGATGGCTTCCGCGCAGCGCTTGCGCTTTTTTGCGCTTCGATTTCGCTTGAGCAGGTATGCCACCAACTGCGGCCAGCGCGACCATCGACCTTCGGCCTAGCTGCTATCAGGCCAGCCTCAATCACTTTCGCAACATGGTAGCCGACACCGACGGCGCAAAGATCCCTTTCTACAGGGTGGCCGTGCGCACGCCGAACGGTGAGACCGTGGACCTGCAGGTCCGCGTTTCCAATTTGTATGTGGTGGGCTTTCTGGGAGAGGACAAGTGGTACAGCTTCGATGGTGAGGTTGGCGGCTGGGGGCCGAGCTGTGGCATCGGCTCCAACTACAACGACCTGGGCTCCGTGGGCAAGGTGATGCACGGAGACCTGAACAGTATTGGTAATTTGGCTCGCTTTCGCAAACGCCGGGATGAACTGGATAAGCGAATCATCGCCATCTTGATTGCCGTGGTTTCCGAAGCAACGCGCTTCGCCACGGTTGCTACTTATTTCACTGGCCTTACCAACAGCGTACGAACCAACCACGCGGACAATCTGAGTACGGCGTTATCGGTGAACGCAATCGACTTTGAACTTCTAAAGACCCGTTATTTCAACCAGTGGCAGAAGCCGCCAAGCCAGCCGGTACAGCCTGGCCAGGTGGTTCATTTTACACCCCAGGACATTCTGCTGAAACACCGCTAACCGCACTTACATTCTTGGTGGCGTGGTAATGACAATCGCCAGGTTCTTGCCCGGGGAATTTCCACGGTAGGCATGGGGTTCACTAGGGTCAAAGTAAACGCTGTCCCCTTCTTCCAACACATACTCCTCGTCACTGAACTCGATCACAATCGAGCCGCTTGTGACGTGCATAAACTCCGCCCCGGCATGAAAATGGAAACTCTGCGGAGCGTCCGCGCGCCGTTCTGGAAAGTCAGCAAGGTAGGCCTGGATGCTCTTTTCCTGGGTAGAAAAGGCCAGGCACTCGAAAAAGTAGGTGGGGTCCGGGTGATCTGACCGTTCCGGAAAGCGGATCCGGTCTTCCTTCCTAACAAGAGAAAGCAGTCGGCTCTTGCGGCGGTCCCCAAAGAAGTGGTCGAGGCCTACATCAAATACCATCGCCACGCGCGCCAGGGTAGGTAGAGTTGGAATGAGCTTGCCGTTCTCTAATTGAGAAAGCATCGACGCCGATAGCCCAGAGTGCTTGCCTAAATCCACCAAGCTGATCTTTTTCCGCATGCGCAGCTGCCGAATCTTCTCCCCGAGCTCGTAGGGATTGAGGTAGCGCCGGATAGTTTCTTCACCGCTTTCATTTTTTTCCAAATTAGTTTTTGTCTCACTGAACTCTAGCGGCATAGTTTTCTCTCTCCTGAAAATTATTTTAAGCGATACTGGAAAGAAATTCAATGGCTTGCTATTCTTGGTCTAGGCCAAGAGCAGAAAGCGGGTACGCAACGATGACCAATAGCAACCTCCGACGAGTAGCTCTGTCAGACATGGAAGACGTCGAGCTGGTAGACCTGGCTCAGGACGGCAACGACCAAGCCTTCTCCGAACTGGTGAAGCGCTATCAACCTGCTTGCTTCAAACAAGCACTATCTATTCTTCGCGACCGCTCGGATGCGGAAGACGAAGTGCAGAACGCGATGTGGAAGGCGTTTCAGCATATTGGGCAATTCAACAAGGAAGCGAAATTCTCCACTTGGCTCACAAGGATTGTAGTGAACCAGTGCCTGATGCGGCTGCGCCAGGGTCGCCGCGCTAAGTTCCTTTATATTGATGACACGTTGGTTGGTGAAGAGGTACAGACTCTGGAACTGCCTGACGAACGGGAATCCCCTGAGCGCGGCGTGGCCCAGGACGAGTTGGCCACCGTGTTGCGTCAGGAAATTTCGCGAATTCCCCCACTGCTCCGCAGTGTGTTTGAACTGCGGGAAGTGCAGGAGCTTCCGATGCCGGAGGTTGCAAACCGGCTCGGAATCTCAGTCGCCGCGGCCAAGAGCCGCCTGCTTCGGGCACGGATGGAATTGCGCCAGCGCATGGAAAAGCACTTCGGGCGCTTGGGACCAGCCACCCTTTTCAGCTAGACCTCCGGGTGTAGCGCCCCACTCACTGAACCATCTGATCTTCTTTTTCGTCACGCCTCCGGCCGGGTACTGCACCCGGCCGTTTTTTTAATCTTCCGTTACCGGTTGTTTGCGGCCCCAGCCGCGGATTATTGCGGCCGGGAAAATATA
>CAZUAX010000002.1:79227-83738 GCA_964618435.1 uncultured Solibacteraceae bacterium | reverse complement strand
GGCGTGGCGAGCCCCAAGGAACGCATTTTAGCAGGCGGCTCTGGAATGTCGTGAAAACACCTCCACGTTTGATTTGGAGTAAGAGTGCCTTTCCTGCAATGGTCGCTCTCTCTCCGGTTCTTCAGTTTGGGCCGTAGTATGGCGGTTTAGCGACCTTCGTATCTCAATTCCATTGTCGTCGTGCTCATTCGATATCTGGAGACCTTGCTGGTGCTGGCGGCCAACATCTCTGTTGCTGCTTCTGGCAACGAGGAGTGCCCATGCAGCCATCGGCATGCACACCACTCGAATGTGTAAAGAAGCGGCCAAGGTGGTGTCGTCAAATCGGTCGGACTTTCTGCGGGTAGGCTTTTCCGCAACGGCGCCAAAGACTGCCTTGGAGGTGATATCCGCTGCCGATTCGCTAGAAACCGAGGTCCGTGGCGGACCGGGAGGTACGTCCGACGAACTCGTTTACAAAATTGTGCAGGACCGGATGGGTGTGGTGAGTGCAGTATGGGAAATCGACGCTGGAGCCGGCAATGACAAGGTCGAGGCCTTGGTAGATGCTCCCGGCAGCGCCGTAACCCTACGCGGCGCTATTCAGGCGCGTAGTGGTAACGACCTCGTCAAGGTGGAAACGAATGCGTTCAGCGCCACTACCGGGTTGATGATCAGTGGCGGACCACGCTCGGATAACCTGCTTCAGACCGTCGAGGGCCGCTTCCAGGCATCGCAGACGTTACAGACAGTGATGCAGGGCGGCGATGGAAATGACGAACTGGTGTTGACCACCGATACGGGCATTTTCGGCACTGGATTGCCGAACGACTTGTTCCCCATCATCAACTGCGGACCCGGTACCGACAGCTTCAACGCATTCGGCAACATCCGCGGATGCGAATTACGCCAGTAGTGGCGTAACGACTAGCCGGGACTGCCTGGACTTCCACGAACCGCATCAAGTGGAAACCAGCGCAGTCCCGGCGTGTCGACTCGCGCAACCAATTTGCTTGCAGGGTCTCCCGAGCCTCCCTCCGATCGCCCTATGCTTCATGGTCTAGTGTCTTTAGCGTCACTAATATCCGTAAGCGAGGTACGGCTACATGAAGATGCTGTATACTCCGATTGCGGGGTACTGGAAGTCCTGGGGCTCTAATGATGCACAAGAAGCAGTCAACTGCTCATGGGCGCGAGGCGTGTCCGGACGACCGCTCCACATTACCTTCGGAAAGCGCTGGCTGGGTCTCGTGGAAATACTGGACCCTAGTCCCGCTGGCTGCGGGAACGTTGTTCTACCTATTCCCTTGGGCGCGTTTGGGTCTAATCCCCGGAGACATTGAGTATCACGTAGAGAAAGTCCAACTTGGTCCGGCAATTCTTGCTACGGCAATCAATACTCTCTTCGCTACAGTCATTTTTGCTGTTGTCGCGATTCTCGGCGTTCGATGGAATCAGCGCACCGTAGGACACGTTTTCCTGTGGACTGTGATTGCTTTGCTCGTTCTCGGAATTCTGCGCGCGGTGACCCTCTTTCTGCCTTTGGAATGGCTTGGGGCCGGTAGCCTCGGGAACCTGAAAGTGATGGGTGCGGCACTGTTGGCCGGGTGTGCTGGTGGATTTCTTTCCGCCCGCTTTCCACGTTTGCTTGCGCAGGTTTATTCGTTTACTGTTCCGATAGCAGTGATTTGGCTAACCGTCTTTGGAGGCATGATTTTTCCAGTTCTGAAGACCCTCTATCCGTCATCGCCTTCTCCCACCAGCGCAGAAAGCCAAGCATCCTCCAACGTATCCAGTGTGTCTGCGCGGATTGAGACAGGCCACACTCCCAGCATTGTTTGGATCATTTTCGATGAGTTTGATGCATCGGTAGCATTTAATCATCGTCCGGCGTCGATGAGCATTCCCCATATTGACGCCTTTCGGAAGGAATCGGTCTCGTTTAGCAGAGCCTACTCCCCCTCTAACTCTACAGTGACCGCCGTTCCTTCATTGCTGACCGGAAGCGAGTTCACAACGGTGTCGCGTAAGTTTAGGTCAGATCTGTTGCTCCTGAAGCCCGAAGGTGTCGAGGAGCATTCTTTTCGAGACACGCCAAACGTGATCTCATGGGCGAACAAAGCGGGCGTCCCGGTGACGCTTGTCGGGTGGACGCACCCTTACTGCCGCATCTTCGGCGATCAGCTTGCCCAATGTGCATGGCAGGGCATCGACCTGATGAGCGTGTCGCAGAGATGGGCAGCAGCCTTCCAGCGCCTTGGGACATGGGCCGCTGCTGTGGCCCAAGCAGAGCAGGAGGCGATGCCGAGTTTCGGGGACCTTTGTGCTGACCGGCTTACTTCCAATACGCTAAACGTACATGCCTATGAAGGGATGCGCGAACGAATTCGCTCAATCCTTGTTCAACAACGAAAGGATGTACACCGCTTTCTGACGTCTGGTGTAGGCGGGCTCCGCATCCTTCATCTCGCCACGCCGCACCCTCCTCCCGTGGCCCAAGGAACTCCGGAGTCAGGGAGTGAATGGTTGCGAGGATCCGTCTCAATCTCGGCCAACTTCACCGTCGCTGACAACATCTTTGCGGAAATTCGCGGGATTCTGGAGGGGCGGGGCGAATGGGATGAGTCGCTGGTGATTCTGACCTCGGACCATGGCTTGCGATCTTTCTGGGAAGAACTGGGATGCCTGGTGAACGAAGATATTGCTTTGTTGCGACACCGGAATGAATTACACGTTCCGTTGATGGTGAAGTGGCCTAACGAATCCAGGGCGATTGAGATCAGTGACAAGGTTTCCACACTCATGATTGCGCCTCTGATTAGAGGCCATCTGGAAGGGCGAATTCATACGCGGGCGCAATTCGAGGAATATCTGAAATTACATCTACAGTCAGAGAATATCGCCATGCAGTATAGTAACTCACGGAAGGGGGACTGAATAATTGAATTCCAAGTATCTGAAGGCCCAGTGGAAAAACAAATTCCGGGTTCAAGCTTCACTGCCGATCACAAGCGTAGTGACTCTACTGGCTCCACTTAGTGCATTTGCCTACACAGATCCAGGTACCGGCACCATGCTCTGGCAGATGCTCTTGGCGGGGCTGGTGGGTGTAAGTTTCTATGCGCGTAGAATCGTGGGCTGGTTTAACCGCAATCGTAAGCGATGAACACTATGGCTACCGGGACCAAGGCCAGCAATTCGCCGCAGCCTACATTTCGCGATCCGTCGGGAACCCTTCTCGTCGAGTCAGACCGTGTCGTGCGTTATCTTACCGATGAGGGCCATGCAAACCTGCAAGAGTTTCTGGCATCCGACTTTGCGAAGCGCATTATACAATCTGGCGAACTGATCGAGACGATCTCAATTGCTGATGCCTCCATTCCTGATCCGCCGCAGGTCGACCAGCACCGCAATTTTTCGTGCGCGGTGAGCCATCCACGGGTCCCGTTCATCACCTACCCAAGCGAGTGGAGTCCGCAACAACTGTATGATGCGGCAAGCCTTACGCTTGATCTAGCTACTCAGGCTCTGGAGCAGGGCTTTCTTCTGAAGGACGCGACACCCTACAATGTTCTGTTTCGAGGGTCGAGTCCGGTATTCGTGGATGTTCCTTCCTTCGTCAGCCGCAACCCTGGCACCTCTGCTTGGCCCGCGGGTGGCCAGTTCAGCAGGATGTTCCTTCTGCCATTGCTTGCATACAAGCTGGGTATCCCCAATGTGCGTGGTTTTTTCTTGACGAACCGGGATGGCATTGACGCATCTACGCTCGCTGAACTTCCGTTCATTACAAAATTTTTCCACCGTGGCTATTTCTCTCTTGTGGCCATGCCCACTTTTCTTTCCAGAATGTCGAAGGCGGGCTCCATCGAACCCTCATGGGAGCCCAAAGCAGGCTCCGACGAGAAGGCGATTTACACTCTCCAATGGATATTGAAGTCTTTCCGTCGCCAACTGCGAGCAGTGGAGCCAAAACCGCACAAGAACACGCATTGGGCGAACTATCAGCGATGTGTGCCAAGTTACTCGGCTTCTGAGTTCGCCATCAAGAATCAGTTTGTGGCAGACGTCATCACGGAGTTGAAGCCAAAGCGGGTTCTGGATATTGGCTGCAATGAGGGGTTGTTTTCCAAAGCTGCAGCCGACAATGGCGCAGCGGTGGTGTCGTTCGATCAGGACCCAGGAGTAATCGACGCACTATACAAGGAATCAAGGGCTTCGGGCAGAAACATCCTCCCCCTGGTGCTGGACCTTGGCAGGCCAACTCCTCCACATGGCTGGAGAAATGGCGAGTGTATTTCGTTCTTGGGCCGTGCCCGCGGGCACTCGGATTTTGTGATGGCCCTGGCAATTCTGCACCATCTTCTGGTAACCGAAGGTGTTCCGCTAGTGGATGCGCTGGGCCTGTTGGCGGAGCTTACGACTCGCCATTTGTTGATTGAGTACATCGATCCTCAGGATCCCCACTTTCAAAATCTGCTTCACGGGCGGGACAACATCCACAGGTACTTAACTCGCGAGCATTTTGAAGAAGT
>CAZUAX010000002.1:19649-79127 GCA_964618435.1 uncultured Solibacteraceae bacterium | reverse complement strand
ACGCCATCACGGAACACGTTGAGCACCGCGGCGCGGCGCGGGCGTGGCGACCGGTTTTCGTAGGACCCATGCACCAGCAGGGGATGATGGAAGGCGCACTCCCCAGCCCGCAGTTCCACGGGCACTGGCTGGAACTGCAAACGCTGCTCATCATTCAGAACAGTCTTGATCTCGTCCATGTTGCCTGTTAGTCCGGTGATGGGGAGCAGATTCCAGCGATGGCTGCCCGGGATGTATTGCAGGCAGCCGTTCTCTGTGGTGCTATCGTCCAAGCCAATCCAGCAGGTGAGATGCGACATGGGTTGCGTCCGCGTCCAGTAGGAGTAGTCCTGGTGCCACGCCACCACGCCTCCATGATTGGCTGGCTTTGAGAAGAGTTGGTCGTGCCAGAAGCGTACGGGTCCCTCCAGAAGTTGGGCTGCGGGCATCAGGAAGGCCGGGTTCCACAGAATGTCATGGAAGGCCTCTTCCACCCGCCATGCGCCAAGGGCATGGAAGAGCACGGTGCCAGGGTCGTGTGACTCGTTGGAATGGAACTCGTAGAAGAGTGAGTGTCCAGGATGAGCGGGGTCAATCAGACGCTGCATTGCGTCGCGGAGGACGGCAATTTGAGTATCGTCCAGCAGCCGCAGGCCAGCAACGTAGCCATGCTGGTGGAAGTGGGCGAGTTGTTCGCCGGTTAGCCGGAAGGCATCCCATGCCTCTGCCGTACCAGGCCAGGAAAACAGGCTGCCCACCAGGTGGTGTACCTCGGAATAATCGCGCATGGAAGATAGGGTATCGGAGCGGAGACCCTCTGTGCCAGCACTCCGCAAGCCGTGTGAGTATAGACGCAAATGGAGGCGCGGCGACAAAACGCTCCGTTGCCCGTATTGAGTTGAGCGCTCGTCCTGAGTTGATGGTGTAATGGGCTACTGCATGATCGATAGCACACAGTCCTTCCATCCCAAGTGGCTCTTCCTGACCTTTCCCGCTGTAGTGATGTCCTTAGGCTGGGCCTTTCGTGGCTTCATTGGCGGGGGGCCGCTGGGCGCCATGATTCCTGGTGCGCTGGTGGCGTTAAGCCTGCTTTGGCTGCTTGGGCGGCGCGACCCCGGCATCGGTGCGGTGGCCGCATTTGGTGCAGTGGGCATCGGCTTCGGTGGCCAGATGACCTACGGGCAGACAGTCGGCCTGGCATCTGACCTGAACACCGTAGGCTGGGGTCTGCTTGGCCTTTCCTTAAAGGGCGCGGTGTGGGGGTTGCTGGGCGGAGCTGTTGTGGGTCTCGCGTTGACGCTCTCTCGCGCCAGACCAAGCCGCATGCTGGCGGGACTGGGGTTGATGGTACTGGGCACCTGGGTGGGCTGGGCAGCCGTGAATTCCCCCAAACTGGTTTACTTTTCCAACCGGCTGGACCGTCCCAGGGAAGAGCTGTGGGCCGGGTTGTTGCTTGGGGCCATTGCATTGTTGCTTTGGTTTGCCGCGAAGCCAGCCAACCGCACCATTCTGCGGTTTGCCGGGTATTCTTTTGTGGGCGGTGGGCTGGGTTTCGGCTTGGGCGGCGCACTGCTGTCGATAGGGCGCAACACCGCGCTCGACCCAAGATTCTGGCCATGGTGGAAGGGCATGGAGTACACCTTTGGATTGCTGTTCGGGCTGGCATTGGGGCTTGCTGCGTGGCAGGAACGCGAAACGCTGCGGCTCCATTTCTCGGCGCATCACTCTGAGCGAGCGTATCAGGCCTCCTTTCGAGGGGCTCCGTTGCTGGGCATTACTGCAGTAACGATTGCGGGCAGTATCTGCTTTGAGTACTTCGTCGATCTCCGCTTCAACTACACCTTGATTGGAGCTGTGCTGTTGTTCATTGCGCTCTACGTAGGTGCGCTGGCATGGCACATTGCCATCACGATGACAGGATTCGCATTTTTCCTCGATCTGGCGGAGGGCGTGGGCGGTGATTGGAAACTGGCGCCGATGTGGGTTGCCGTACTGGGAGCCGTCGCGGCATCCGTGCTGCTCTTCCGAATGCTGGAGAGGCTGCGTGTTCACCCGGAGGCGATAGTTCCGCGTAGCTTTTGGTTGCTGCTGTGGGCGGCGTTCCTTGTTACTTCCGTAAAGACGCTGGCGCAGGTGATAGTGCTTGGGCACGTGCCCGTAGAGTATGCGATGTTTGTGGTCGCCATGCTGGCGGTCTGGTGGCTGGGCCGCTATATGGAGGCCTCCACACGATAGACCGCAAACAGCGGCACATGCCTGAGATACCGTGGTTGTCACAGTACGGCATATAATCGCTAGCAATGCCGCAGAACCGATTTCCTTCAACAATCACCCGGCGCGAAAGCTTGCGCTGGATGCTCTCGCCTGTGCTGGCAACGATGGCTGCACAGCAGCTGACTGCGCAACAGAAGATGGCGGAGATCGTTATCTATGGCGCTACCTCCGCCGGGCTAGCCGCCGCCGTGCAGGCGCGTCGCATGGGCAAGACCGTTCTCGTGCTGGACCCCGGCACCCACATCGGCGGCCTTACCACCGGCGGCCTTAGCTGGACCGACATCGGAAACAAGCAAGTGGTGGGTGGTATTGCCCGCGAATACTATCAGCGCATCAAGGCCAAGTACGAACCCGAGGGAATGTGGAAGTGGGAGTCACGCAAGGACTACTACACCAAGAAGCGTTCCGCCAACCGCGAGGGCGAGGACGCGATGTGGACCTTTGAGCCGAAGATTGCGATGGAGGTCTATCGCGACCTGATGCGTGAACATGGCATTGAGGTGTTGCTAAAGCAACGGCTGGACCTCCGTCCTGGACGCGGTGTGGGTATGCGGGGGCCATGGATTGAAGCCATCCGCATGGAAGACGGCACGGAGTACATTGGCGGCATGTTCATTGACGCCACGTACGAAGGCGACCTGATGGCGAAGGCCGGGGTGAAGTACACGTATGGCCGTGAAGCCAATGTGCAATACGGAGAGACGCTGAACGGCGTGCAGGTGGCCCAGGCTACCAAGCACCAGTTCCCGCCTGCCTGCAGAGTATCGCCCTATATTCAGCCCGGGAACAAGGCCAGTGGGCTGCTTCCCATCATCAACCCAGGCGAGCCAGGCAGAGATGGTGATGGCGACCATCGCATCCAGACCTACTGCTACCGGCTGTGCATGTCGAGCGCCAAGGGCAATCAGTTGCCGGTGGAGAAGCCTGTGGGTTACGACGCGCGTGACCATGAACTGCTGCTGCGCTATGCGGAGAGTGGGCACTACCATCCGCCCCAGAGCAAGTGGGATCCCATTCCCAATGCCAAGACGGACACCAATAATCATGGCGCGGTTTCGACGGATTATATTGGTGCCAACTACCTGTACCCTGAGGGGGACTATCACGCCAGGGCGCAGATTATCGAGCGGCATCAAATCTACACCAAGGGTTATCTGTGGACAGTCCAGAACAATCCGCGGGTACCGGAGGCGATCCGTGCCTACTACCGCCAATGGGGTTGGCCCAAGGATGAATTCGTAGAAAACGGTGGATTTCCCACTCAGCTCTATGTGCGAGAGGCACGCCGCATGGTGAGCGCGGTGGTGATGAGTCAGCACCACGTGCAGGCGCGAGACGTTGCGAAGGATTCCGTGGGCATGGGCGCCTATGGCATGGATTCCCATAACCAGCAGCGTTATGTGGACGCCGAGGGGTTTGTGCGCAACGAGGGTGACGTGCAGGTGGGCGGATTCAAGCCTTACCCGATCAGCTACCAGTCGATTGTGCCCACACGCGGGCAGGTGAACAATCTGCTGGTG
The DNA here is from genome assembly GCA_964618435.1 of uncultured Solibacteraceae bacterium. Classification (GTDB taxonomy): domain Bacteria; phylum Acidobacteriota; class Terriglobia; order Bryobacterales; family Bryobacteraceae; genus JACTMJ01. Next base: position 75,354 of record CAZUAX010000002.1, on the reverse strand, counting down.
CCAGTCTGCCTGTCGTCCACGCACATTGCCTTTGGCTCCATCCGCATGGAGCCGGTATTCATGGTGCTGGGCCAATCGGCGGCGACGGCAGCCAGCATGGCGCTGGATGGCGGGCAGGACATTCAGGCGGTGAATTACTCGCGCTTGCGTGACGTTATGCTGAAGGACAAGCAGATTCTCGATTTACCACCGGCTGCTGGGGCGCCGGTTGGCATACAACCGTAGAAAAGAAAGGGCTGGGAAGAATGCAGCGATTGCTCTTGGGATGCCTGCTGGTGGGGTGTGCGTTCTTTTGTACTGCACAGGAAGTAATGTCGCGGGACCATCAGATTGCCGGCGCAATCCTTGCCGCGCCGGAGGAACTTCGCGCTACTGCGACCGTATATGGATACAACGGGAACCAGGAAATGGTAACCCTTCGGGAAGGCACGGGAGATCTGGTTTGCCTGGCCAGCGACCCTCGCCGCCCTGCATTCAATGTGGCTTGCTACCACAAGGATCTTGATCCGTTCATGGCTCGCGGGCGTGAGCTCACCAGCCAGGGCGTGACGGGACAGAGGCGCAACGATATCCGGCACAATGAGATCGACGAAGGAAAGCTGGACATGCCGAAGGAGCCGCGTATGCTCTATGTGCTAACGGGCAAAAGCTTCGACGCTGCAAGCGGTAAGGTAGAAAATCCCTATCTGCGCTGGGTGGTATACACCCCTTACGCCACACAGGAATCTACCGGCATGTCCACAAAGCCTGCGGAAGGCACACCCTGGCTGATGTTCCCGGGGACTCCTGGAGCCCACATTATGATCAGCCCGCCGCGGCCCAAGTAGCGCAGACTAGCAGAGAGGGGCGAGGTTAGTGCGGCTGAGCCAGCCAGTGATTTAGCATGGCGGCATCCGGTTGTCCGCCGGTGCCGCCCATTGCCTCGGTGGATTTTCCGCCAGTGAAGGTCCCCGCGTGCAGGCAGGTCTTAATCGGCAATCCCCGCAGCCAGGCATGCAGGAACCCGGCATTGAAGCTATCGCCCGCGCCGGTAGTATCGACCGGTTTTACTGGGATGGGTGGGGCTTCCACCAGTTCCCCTTCCACAAGCGATGCTGCACCTCTCGCCCCCAGCTTCGCAGCCACAAGCGTGCGCCCATTTTGCAGCGCTTCCAGCGCAGGCTTCGTTTCGTTCTGTCCGCTAATGGCGGCCAGTTCCACTTCATTGGGAAAGAGGATATCGGTATGCGCAAGCACGTCATGCAGATCCGCGCCCCACTGCTCGGCCGGGTCAAAACCGGTGTCCAGCGAGGTGCTCAGCCCCAGTGCGGTGGCACGGGCAAAGAGCTTGGCTAATCCTGGCCGCAAGCCCTCCTGCAGAAAAAAGGAGGATACGTGCAGGTGCTGAAAATCGCGCAGTAAATCGTCCGGGAGATCCTGTTCACAGAGCGCTGTGATGGCGCCGAGGTACGTGACCAGGGCGCGGTCCCGTTCAGACGAGAGAGAAATGGTGATGCCGGTTTTCAGCGTCGAGACCTTCTCCACGCGCGATACATCTACATTCAGGCGCGTGAGGAAGTCCACGCAATAGTCGCCCCATAGGTCCGCGCCCACTTTGCTGACGAACGCGGTGTGGTTACCGAGCTGGGCCAGCCCCGCCGCACAAATTGCGGAGGCGCTGCCGAGGGTCATGGCAAAGTCGTCCACCAGAATCTCTTTGCCTGGGGTGGGGAACTCACGGTAACCCTGGCAGATGAGGTCTGCATTGATCTCCCCGGCGATCAGGATCTTAGGAGACTGGGCGTTGTTTCGGCGGTGTGGTGCACTCATGAGTGAAAGTTTCGTTATCGCATACTGAGGTCATTCAGGGCTAACGCAATTGCCCAGGGGGCACGCTATGCCTTAATCGAATCCGGCAGATCCGCAATCCGCCAAAGCCCTAGTGACTTATCGGCAAACTTGCCCTCCTGCTCCGTACAGCCCTCGTTCAGCAGCGTGACCGGCGCGGGGAAGTGGAAGGGCGCCTGTTCCAGGTTCAACATCCGCCAGTCCCCATCCTCGATCTCTTCATTATCGGTGTGCGCGGGGAATGTAGTGGTAAGCAGCCACGTGGAGCCGCTGCGTCGCAGGTTGTCGATGGCCTTCCAAATATGGCCGAAGGATAAGTGCACCAGGCAGTCGCGGCAAAGGATGAGATCCACCAGCGGCAAGGGGTCCGCGGTAAGGTCCAGCATCTGAAAGCGCCTGCTGCCGGGACCATCCTCGCTGGCTGTTGCGAAATTCTGCTGATTGCGGGCCACCAGATGGGGAACGATGTCCGCCCCAATGTAGGCCACGCCATCCAGGGGAACGTATTGCATCCACGCGAAATCGCCGCTGGGAATGTCGAGCATCGACCGAACGCCCAGTTCGCGGACGTAATCCGGCAGCATTTGCCGGATGCGGGCGGTCTGTTCATCGACAGAGCCGGAACCGGATCGTGACGCCTCGCTGCCCCAAAGATTCACCTCGTATATGTGCGAGAAGCGGCCTCGCAGATCCAAGTCCTGCAGTTCCTCGCGGCGCGCAAGAAAGGCCTGATGCGCGGGCACTTCAGCGCGATTGCGTTCTTGCATGGTATCCGTGGCTCCTTTGCGTTTCGTTTGGGCGGACCTCCTGTCAGTCTAGCCCAAGAGGTGGAGCGGACTTCCTATGCACCCAGCGGCTTCACCACAACGGCGCTTGGATGGGACACTACAATGGAACTTGTCATCCAGAATTGACATACTGTCGCCACACTAAAAGGACTGCCAATGAAGATTGCCCTCGGGCAGATGAATGCTACTGTCGGTGACCTCGAACAGAACGTTTCCCGCATGATCGAAGCCACGCAGGAAGCGAATCGGCGAGGAGCCGCGGTTGTCGTGTTTCCAGAACTTGCAGTGACGGGTTACCCGCCACGCGACCTCGTGGAAAAGCGCAGCTTTGTGCAAGGGACACGGGAGCAGCTTTTGAGACTGGCCGGGGAGACGGCTTCCCTTTCCACCGCGGTGATCTGCGGCTTTGTCGGGGAATCCGCCGACACGAAAGGCAAGACTGTCACCAATAGCGCCGCGCTGCTCTCGGGTGGCCAGATGTTGTTTCGCCAGGACAAAGTGCTGTTACCCACCTATGATGTGTTCGACGAATGGCGTCACTTTGCGCCGGCCGAGGAACAGCGTGTGGTGGAGATTGGCGGCAGGCGGGTGGGCCTAACCATTTGCGAGGATGCCTGGAACGACTTTGAGGGAAGCCACCGAGCGCTGTATCGCCGGAACCCCGTCGCCGACCTTTGCCAACAAGGGGCCGAGATTCTCATCAGTATCAACGCATCACCGTTCGAGATGGGAAAGCGCCAGGAGCGCCGCAACCTTTTCTGCGGAGTTGCCCGCCGTCGGGCCATGCCCCTGATTTGGGTGAACCAGGTGGGCGGAAATGACCAGCTGATCTTCGATGGCAGCAGTTTTGCAGCCGACGCGAATGGCGAGGTGATCGCCAGCGCCTGCAGCTTCGCGGAAGACCTTGTGTGCGTGGATGTGGATACCGGAGAGGGCGATCGCAACCAGAGCCATCTGGATGAATTGGAGGCGGTGTACGATGCGCTCGTGCTGGGCACACGCGACTATGTGCGAAAGTGCGGTTTCCGAAAAGTCCTGGTGGGCTTGAGCGGGGGAATCGACTCCGCTCTGGTGGCGGCGATTGCCGCGGATGCGCTGGGTCCGGAAAATGTAGCCGGAATCGGAATGCCCGGGCCGTATTCGTCCGATCACAGCCTGAGTGATGCGCGCGCACTTGCTGCTGGCTTGGGCATTCGCTTCGAGGTTGCCTCTATCAACGAGGCTTATGGGGCGGTATTGCGGGGGTTGGATCCGTTATTTGGAGACCTTCCTCGTGACGTTACGGAAGAGAACGTCCAGAGCCGCCTGCGTGGACTCACGCTGATGGCCCTGTCGAATAAGTGGGGTTCTCTGGTGCTGACGACTGGCAACAAGAGTGAGCTCGCAGTGGGCTATTGCACTCTCTATGGCGACATGGTGGGCGGCCTTGCCGTAATCAGTGATGTGCCGAAGGTGATGGTCTACGAACTTACGCGTTTCGCCAATGTGCGGCGTCCTGGCGCGGTGCCGGAGAACATCTTTGTGAAGCCTCCCTCGGCGGAACTGCGCCCAGATCAGAAGGACACTGACTCCCTGCCGCCCTATGAGGTGCTGGACCCCATCCTGCGCGGCTACATTGAAGAACTGCGCAGCCCATCGGAGATTGCGGAGACGCAAGGCGTGCCTGAGGATCTGGTGCGGGACATCATCCGTAAAGTGGACCTCAGCGAGTACAAGCGCCAGCAAGCGGCCCCTGGCCTGAAAGTGACCACAAAAGCGTTTGGTATCGGCCGTCGATTGCCTATCGCCCAGCGCTTCCGAGAGTAACGCATGAATGTATCGAAGTCCTTTATCGCCAAAGCAGTTGGGCTTTTCACACTGGCTGCGCTATCTGTAGGTTTGCTTTCGCAGGCTCCGCCGCGGCTGACGCCCGGTGAAATCGCGGAGGGCCTATATCAGCTGCCGAACGGGTGGAGGGTGCGCCCTGCTGGCCGGCAAATACTGCTGGACACGATGCCGATGGCCAGTGTGGTTTCACCAGATGGCAAGTATCTGATTGTGCTTTGTGGCGGTTATAGTCCGCCGTCACTCATCGTCCTGGAACAGGCTACGTTGCGTGAGGTGGGCCGTACTCCCGTGCCGGATGGCTGGCTGGGGCTGGCGATGAACCGTGCAGGCGATCGCGTGTACGTAGGCGGTGGCACACAGGCGGCGGTATTTGAGTTCACGTTTGCGGCGGGCGCGCTACAACTGTCGCGGCGCATCAATCTCACCGAGCCTGCCCAGCGAGAGACACGGGATTTTGTTGGGGACGTAGCACTATCGACGGACGAGAAGTTACTGTACGTGGCCCGTCTCTATCGTGATGGAATCGACGTGGTAAACCTTGCTTCGGGGGAAGTAACAGCGCGCTTCGGCACGGGGCGTCGACCCTACCGCATTCTGCCTCACCCTGAGGGCAATTTTGTGTACGTCAGTTCCTGGGCGGATGGATCGGTGTATCGTCACCGCAGCGAAACGGGAGCCCTGGTGGATCGCATTTCTGTTGGTGCGCACACCACGGACATGTTGCTGGCGCCCGGGCGGGTTGAGCGTGAGGCGGACGACGACGATGATGAGTCTGCCCCACCTTTGCCCTATGTTGCGCGTATCTTCGTAACCGCCGGGAATACCAACAGCGCGTACGTGCTGGGGGTAGACGAGAGCGGCGCGCTTACCGTGCATGAATCCATTAATCTCGCTTTGACACCGCGGCAGCCTGTGGGCATGACGCCCAGTGCATTGGCCTTTGACGCGGAACGGAACCGGCTTTACGTAGTTTGCTCCGACGCGAACGCGGTGGGTGTAGTGGATGTGCGCACGGCACGTTCCCGGATGCTGGGCCACTTGCCTGTGGGCTGGTATCCCACGGCTGCCCGGGTATTGCCCGATGGTTCTCTGATGGCGATGAACGCCCGCGGCAATCGGCCTTTCCCCAATCCGGATGGGCCCAATCCTGCCGTGCGGCCTGCGCCGCTGCATGAAGGGGGAAAGCTGCCGCAGTATGTGGGCCGTCTGCAGATTGGCACGGCTTCCGTGGTTCCCTTTGCGGATGAAGAAGCACTTCTGGAACATACGCGCACTGTGCTGGCGACGTCGCCATATCGCGACGAACTGCTGGTGAACGCCGGCGTGCCTGCGGGCAATCCCATTCCCAATGCCCCTGGGCAGACTTCGCCCATCAAGCATGTGATTTACGTGGTGAAAGAGAACCGCACCTATGACCAGGTTCTTGGTGACATGCCCGAAGGCAATGGGGACCCTTCCCTGGTGCTGTTTGGGGAAAACATCTCACCCAACCATCACAAGCTGGCCCGCGAGTTTGTGCTGTTCGATAACTTCTACGTGAACGCGGACGTAAGTGCTGACGGGCATAACTGGTCGAGTGCCGCTATCGCTCCTGACTATGTGCAACGCATGTGGCCCGGCAGCTATGGAGGCCGAAAACGTGTGTACGACTACGAAGGCGGCGAAGTGGCTGCATTGCCGCCCGGAGGTTACCTTTGGACGAACGCTTCGTTAGCCGGTATCACCATGCGCAATTACGGATGGTGGAGCAATAATCATCCGCGCCCGCTACCTGATGGCACGCAGATTGCCCGTGTGCGCGATCCGATTCTGGAGAAGGTCACCAGCCCCACGTATCGAGCCTATGAGCTCGATTATCTGGATATCGATCGCGTGAAGTCGTTCATCGAAGAACTGAAAGAGTTTGAGCGGAAGGGCGAGATGCCACAACTTCTGCTGATGCGGCTGGGCAACGATCATACCTATGGGCTCTCCGGAGGAAAGCCTACTCCCATTGCCCAGATGGCGGATAACGACTACGCGCTTGGCCTCCTGGTGGAAGCGGTGAGCAACAGCCGATTCTGGAAGGACACCGCCATCTTCGTGCTTGAAGACGATGCGCAGAACGGGCCTGACCACGTGGATAGCCACCGCAGCCCCGCCTTCGTCATCTCGCCGTACGTCAAGCGGAAGTCGGTGGATTCCAACTTCTACAACACCACGTCGATGCTGCGGACGATAGAGTTGATACTGGGCCTACGGCCGATGACCCAGTTCGATGCAGGGTCGCGTCCGATGTGGACTGCGTTTCAGACCCAGCCGGATACCAGGCCCTACAAGGCCGAGGCACCGCGCGTGGATTTGAACGCGCGTAACCCGCAGGCAACGGCGCTGGCGATTCGGTCCGAGCGAATGAACTTCGCGGAAGCAGACGCCATCGACGACAATGAACTGAACGCCATTCTTTGGCTGGGGATTCGCAAGACAACTCCCCCGGTGCCTGTGCGCAGCGTATTCGCTCCATAGGTGGTTTTGTCGGACACACGCGTTGCGCAAGCCGCCAGGTAGCGACGCCATAAAAGCAGGAGCAGGTGAAGCGATTGAAGCTGTGTTTGATCTGGGCAATGCACCAGCCCAACAGTTGGCATCCGCGCCAGTCGCGCTACCGGCTGCCTTGGATGCGCATCCAGATTCTCCGCGCCTACGCGCCGTTGTTGCGAATGGCCAAAGAGCCCGGAGCGTTTCCGGTGACCCTTGCCATTTCGCCAGACCTGCTGGAGTTTCTGGAGTACTGCAGCCTGGAAGGGCAACGCGATGCACTGCTGGAACTCCACCGAAAGCCGGCGGAGCAACTGCGTCCAGCCGACGTGGACGAGCTTCTGTCATTTGCCTTTGAGGCCGCTAGTGAGCGGATTGCCGGGGCGTTTCCGCGTTACGCGCGCTATTTCCATCGATGGCTTGAAATGCGAGGGAATCTGCTTAGGCTGCGCGATTCCTTTAGTGCGGAAGACCTGCAGGACTTGCAGGGCCTAAGCCAGCTAGCCTGGCTGGAGCCGGACCTGCAGAAGCAGGCGCAGCCCGCATTTTCGGCCGCCATCGCGGGGGAACCTCTACGGCATGAACACGCGCTGACGATTGCCGATCTCCAATGGCAATCGCTCCGCGATTTCCTGGAAAGTTTGCAGCAAATCTGCCGTAGTGGACAGGTGGAGTATTTGGGCGGGGCGCTGCATCAGGCGATCTTGCCACTAGTGGCGGGAATGGTGGATGGGTTCCGCTACGCCGAGGATGGGCGTACGCAGATTATCCGCGGGCCACGTGTGCATTATCGCCACTTTGGCCAGTGGCCTACCGTGCTGCACGTTGCGGAGGGAGCGTTTTCCACGGAGTGCGCCGCGCTGATGGCGCAGTCCTGCCTGGAGTGGGGGGTAGCCAGTTCTCGTGTACTTGCGAAGAGCCTGGGCCGTGCGGCCACTGCGAGTGACATCACGGGATGTTGGATCCATCGTGGGCGGAGTCTTCGGTTCACGGACGCCGACCTCTCCGGGCGCTTACGATTTGTCTATCCGGCGCTGGATCCGCTGGATGCCTTTGCCGATTTCTGCGCCAGGGTGAAGCAGATCGCCACTGAGTCCGAAGGCGATGGCCGAGTGCTTGTGGTTGAAATCCATCCCAACCTTGGCGCGGATGCCAACCCCGCCCGAGCCCTCGCGCTTTGGCGGATGTTGCTGCATCAGTTGCCCGCGCATACAGGCGTGGAGGGCACGCGCCTGGACACCAGTTTCGCCACGGAATCCACAGCCACCCTGGCGCAAGTGATTCCATGGACAGAACGTACTCGTGGGTTTGCCCGCTGGATGCCCGCCGCGCACCCTCTCTATTGGGACCTGCTTCGCCATGCGCGCCGCCAGTTCCAGAATGTTCGTGCCTGGAAGACGCTGACCCCGGAGGCGCTCGGTGTCGCTCGCAACTCGCTGCTGACGCTCGAAAGCAAAGACTGGGTGGACTGCATGGAAGCGGGTTTGGACCCTTGGACTCGCCGGGTCACCGAGGAACTGCTGCGGGCGCATTTCGAAAATGTTTACCGCACGCTGGAGTTGGAGCGTCCGCCAGAACTCACACAGGCGCTCTTTCCATGCGAGACCCGGATTACGTCAATCGGGCCAAGCCGCAACATCACGCCCGTGCTTGATGGGAAGCGGAGTTCGTATAGTTCCTGGAGCGGATCCGGCTTCTTCCGGGCTCGCGAAGAAGGGATTTGTGCGGGGGATTCCTGGAGGCAAATCAGCGAACTCTATTTTGGCGCGGACGGTGTGTATGTCTACCTGCGAACCGCCTTGCCCATGCCCGCAGCCGAAATGCTGCAGCAGTTTGAGTTGCAGGGTGTTCTGCACGCGGCAGACGGGGAGCAAACGGTTACCTGGTTTCAAATCCGCATGCAGCAAGGTGAAACCCGCCTCACGACACGACTGGCCGTTCCACCTGCTGCCCGCGCTGAGGAGCAACCCCTGGCCGTTGTTGGTGAAGTGGTGGACCTTCGCATTCCGTTATCCGCGCTCGGTATCCGCCTGGGAGAACTGCTGCGGCTGCAGGTGTCACTCTGGGAGCGCGGTAACGCTGTGGCTGCCGCGCCCCCCCTGGGATGGGAGGAATTTGTGGTGAGCGATAGCCTCTACCATGAAGACCCAGGCACCATCGAAGAGACCCCTGATGTGCGGACCGGGCATGCCCGGTGATGGGGCATGCCCCATCACCGGGTCCTTAGTTTGAGCGGCGCGCTGAGTATTTCGTGAGCGCGCTAAGCAGAGGCTGTGCCGCCTTTGGAGTGGCTAGCCCGCTATTCACAATCTGTTTGTTTGAGTACTCCTTGCCATACAAACGCTTGTTGACGTCACCGTCTTCACGCATTGTAGAGCCCTTTAGAGACACACCAGCAAACGCGCCACGTGAGCGCGACCAGGAGAGGATTTCCGCGCGCATCAACGCGTCGGTCTCTGCGGTAGAACTGCGCCCAACCGGGCCTGCGGCCACGGATATATCGCCACCCAGCGTAAACTTGCTGGTCATCATGCGCTCAGCGCCACGCTTGTTCATCACCAGCATGATGATGTCGGTTTCCTGGCCCCCAATCTGGAAGCCGATGCTGCCGCCTTCCAGGCGTACCGCGGCAGGCGCCGACCATCCCGCGCCGCTGGACTTGCGGCACGAAAGAAAGCCGCGTCCGTACTGCGCACCGACGATGAAGGCACCCTTCTTCATGCCCGGAATCACTACCACGCACTCGCCCTTATCGAGCAACTCCTGCGGGATGGCCTGGTCTGAAATCGACATCGTGTCGTGGAGGACAGCAGTGGCGGCATCCAGCCGTTTCTGGTCGTCACTCTGCGCAAAAGTCAGGATGGCGGCCAGCGCGAGTAGGCCGCTTAGGGTAATCGTTCGAAACATTTGTCTCCTCCTTGGTTACTGCTTCATCGGCTTGCTGCTTCACCGCCTGGTTACTGCGTCGATGGGCTGGGTGGGTGCGTCGGCTGGGAAGCAGAATCGATGAACGGTCGGGTAACCGCTGTGTGATAGACGGTTCGTGCCTCCCAATTGTTTCCCCATATTCCGCTGAAAAGCAATCGCTTAGGCGTCCGAGAGAAGCTGTTTGCCAAGACGGGACGAATCTGCGACAGCCAATCTGGCGCTGCGATGGGTCACTATCCGGGATAAGCTTGTCGAAGGAGATGCATCTATGCGCTTGTCTCGGTGTTCGCCGTCAGTCCGCCGTTTGCACGCAGCGGCGTTTCTGATGCTCGGCGTATTTGGTGTAGCGGGAGGGGTTGCCTTCACCCAAGCCGTCCCACAAGGCAATGAGGTTCCGGAAGCGGCGCTTTCCCAGGCACGACAGGTAACCCGCGGCCTTAGCAGCGAGTTGCAGAAGCTGTTGTCGGAGGAATTGGCCAAGGGCGGTTTTGTGGGCGCGGTGAAAGTATGCAGCGAAAAGGCACAGACTGTGAGTGGCGAGTTCAATGCGGCGGTGGGTGCTTCCGCACGACGGGTAAGTCTAAGGTACCGAAACCCCAATGACCAGCCAGACACCTATGAGGCTGCGATGCTTCGCCGCTGGCAGCAGGCAAATGCCCGCCAAGAGTTGCCCGACGAGAGTGCAGAGGTCGTGGAGGATAGCAACGGCGTGCGCCACCTGCGCTACATGAAGCCCATATTGGTGCAGGCAATGTGCCTAACCTGTCACGGGCCAGCGGAACGCATTCCGCAGGAAGTGAGAGCAATCCTTGGTACCCGCTATCCAAAGGATCTGGCAACCGGTTATGCCGCGGGCGATCTTCGCGGCGCGGTTTCGGTGCGGATCCCCCTAAACGGAAATTAAGGCTGCAACGGAAGCGAATACTCGGGGCAAAAACGAAAATCCGGGCCGCTGCTCCATTGAGTAGCGGCCCGGATTTTCGTTTGTACGGGGCTAGCCCCCTGACGGATGCTGTTACCAGGTGAGCCGCAAGGCCAACTGTGTCTGCCGGGGCAGGTTCCGCTGGCTGGTGATGCGGCCAAAGTTGGCGTTCGTAGGGGTTAGGTTTGGCCCGTTGAACGCCGGGGTATTCAGGAAGTTGAAGAACTCCGCGCGGAACTGTAGGTTCACTGATTCCGCAATGCGGGTGTTCTTCAGGAATGAGAAGTCCACGTTGTTCGTGGGGTTAAGACGATAGGCGCTAAAGCGGCTGCCAAAGGTGCGCAGGTTCTGGGCAAGCTGCTGGTTGGGGACGCGATTGAATTGATTTACATCAAACGCAGTATCGCCCTGCTGCAAGCCCCCGGTGGAATTCCAGTTGAGGTCCCCGCCGAGATAGAGAAGGTTACCCCAGCCCACCGCGTTTGCGGAGGCGGCGGTATAGATGCCGTTCACCTGCCATCCGCCGATGACGCGGTCCAGGAATCCGTTGGTCGCATTGGCGAAGCGTTGTCCGCGGCCAAAGGGCAGCATGTAAACGCCGGTGGCTACGAGGCGGTGCGGGCGGTCTTCGTCCGCAATGCGCTTTTCAGGCCCGAAGTCCTGGTTGTTCAGGAAACTGCGGCGCTCGATGGTGCGTGCCCACTGGTAATTGGCGAGCCAGCTGAATCCGTTCGCAAAGCGCTTTTCCAGACGGGCTTGCAGTCCGTGGTAGTAGCTGCTGCCGAAGTTGTCGGTGTTCATGGTGACGCCACCTTCGCCGTTGAACTGGGCAAAGGGTCGCAAAAGTTGCTGCAACTGGATCCGTGCGCCATTCAGTCCGGTGCCAGGCAATAGGCCGGCAAATGGGTTGGTAACCTGCTGGCTCAGGAAGTTGATGTTGTCCTGGTCCCGCACACCAGTGGTGCTGAGGAACTGCCGGTCAAAGAAATTGAGCTGGCGGTTTCCCTGCAGCCGGTTGGCGCTGTTGCCGATGTAACCCACTTCCATGAGGAGGTTGCCCGCCAGTTGCTGCTGGATGGTGAAGTTCCAGCGGATGGAATAGGGCTGCCGGAATTCCGGGTTGTAGAAGGTGACGCTCTGCCCCAGGAAGGTATTGATGTCACCTGTGCTGGCTGCGGGCAGGATGCCATTGGGGAAGGGGTTGCTGAGGTCAGCAATGAAGGTAAGGCCACCGTCGTCGCTAGGCACGAACTGCGTGCGCTGCTGGAAGCCCGGCTGGATGGATGGCTGCAATCCTTCGGTGAAGTAAAACATGCCGAAGCCGCCGCGGAACACTGTCTTGCCGCCAAGCCGGTCCGGGGTATAGGCAAGCCCGATGCGCGGGCTGAAGTTCATGTCGGTCGAAGAACCCACCGAGCGGTTGTTGGGGTCAGCGAATAGCAGTCCACCGCGAGGATCGAAGCTGGGAATCAACTGCTGCAGCGCTGGCGTGCTGTTATAAACGGCAAGCGCCTGTGCGGTAGCGGCGTTGGCCGTGGCAGCGTCAAAACCCACCACCTGGCGGTTGTAGCGTTCTGTGGTCCGCAGCTCTTTTTCGTAGCGGAGGCCGAGCTGCAGGGTGAGGTTGCTGGTGACGCGCCAGTCGTCCTGAGCAAAGAAGGCAACGTAGCGGGACTGCGGGCTGCGCGCGGAAGCCACGTCGAAGTTGCCGGAAGTGGGTAAGCCCAGCAGGAAAGTGGCCATGTCGCCGATTAAGGGAATGGCACCGGCAGTATTCAGCGGACCACGCACAAAGTTGTCGCGGAACTGGTAGAAGCCGCTGGAATTGCCGAACGAGGTTACGTGCTCGCGCAACAGGCGGAGGTCGGTTCCAAACTTAAAGGAATGGTTGCCAGTGAGCTTCGTGACGGCGGAGAAGATCTGGAAGTTGTCGAAGGGGAAGGGAGCGCTTCCGGAGTTCCCCAAGTCACGATAGGTGCCGAAGTCGAAGCCAGGCATGACAGCCTGGGAACTGGCCGCCGCAAGAGACGACGGAAAGCCCAGGGAGGTCATGTCGAAGCCAAGGCTGGGACGCTGGCCACCTTCCGTAAATCGCGTCCAGTTCAGGCGCGTGTTGAGGATTGTGGTGGGGTTGAAGGTGTAGACGTCATCCAGCTTTGCGCCCCAGTTGATGCGCTTCAGGAAGTTGCCCTGCGAGATGTCGTCCAGGCCGAATGCAAAGCCGCGAAACTCCGTCCGCTCGTTGTGCTGCATGGAGAAAAACATCTTGTGGTTGTCGCTGATGTTGAGGTCCGTGCGGCCGAGTGTGGTGAAGAAGTCATCGCCACGGTTGGTGTTTACCTGGTAGTTGTCCTGGCTGTCCGCAGCGCCTGCGGTGTTAGGCTGCGGAAAGTACGACAGCACGTTGGGAGCGATTGCGGAGATCCGGTTCTGAGGAATCACGTTGCCGGCGAAGGGCGTACGCAGAATGGTGCCGTTCGCCTGTAGCGCACCGCTAAGCGGATCGTGGATCTGATAACGGCTGCCCAGGGCAAGCTGCTGGCTGAAGTCGCCAGTGCGATTTGCTGGGGTGGGAACGGTTGTGCGGAAGGGCTCCGGCTGGCGATTCTTGATGCCTTCGTAGTTGAACTGCCAGAAAAGCTTATTCCGTCCATCAAAAAGTTTAGGGATGTACACCGGTCCACCAGCACTCACGCCCCATTGATTGAAGACGGAATTCGTCTTTTGCCCACCACTCTGGTTGACAAAGAAGTCAGTGGCTGCAAGATTCTCCACCTGATTGAAGTTGTACAGTGCGCCGCGGAAGCGGTTAGTGCCCGCCTTGGTGGTGACGTTTACGGTGCCACCGCCAGTGTTTCCGTAGGAGGCGTCGCTCTGGAAGACTTCCACCTTCACTTCACCCACGGCATCCACCGGTGGGTTGTAGGCCACGCGACGGTCGCGGGTGGTGTTTGGTGCGCCATCATTCAGCAGCTCATTGCTGCGATTTGGTGCGCCGCCCATCGAGATGCCGGAGGGGCCAGCGTTGTCGAAGGGGCGCGTGAAGCGGGGGTCGCTCATGGCGGTGACGCCAAACGCGATGGCCGCCAGGGACATCGGCGTGCGTCCGCTCATAGGAATGCTTTCAATCACTTCCTGGCTGATCACCTGTCCGGTTGCAGCGGAGTTGGACGTCAGCAGAGGGGCATCGGAGGTAACGGTTACGGTCTCGACGATGTCGCCAATTTCCAGGGAGATGTTTAACGTGACGCGCTGATTGGTGCCAAGTTGGATGTTTTCCTGGCGGAAGCGCTTGAAGCCCTGCGAGGTGGCTTCCACCGTGTAGCTGCCGGGGGCGAGGAATGGCAGCGTGTACTGCCCGCCAGCGCCGGCGGTTGCTTCTGACTTGCTGCCGGTATTGGTTTGCGTGGCGATTACCGTAGCGCCAGGGATAACTGCACCCTGCGCATCAGTGACGGTGCCGTTCAGCGTGGCTCGAAATTCCTGAGCGAACACTGGAATCGCCAACAGAGTGGCTACGAGAGAGGTGACGAACAAAAATCTTGACAACTTTGTCATACTTTCAAATCCCGAATAAGAGCGAGAAATTTGGTGCCAAGGCACGTTCCTGATTATCGGGGCGATAGCAGAAGTTAATCAAGAGGAAAACGCGACTTTACCAACCTTTGATTCTCCATATTTTTCTATGGTGTGGAGGAGAGGGCTTAATGGTAGAGCGCAGTAGGCCCCGAAAGAAAGTGATCCGTGTAACTTAATGACAATACATGGGTTAAGTCGTCCGCATGCATCGACTGGTAGCTAGGGGGCTTAGGGCCAAATCGCGCCGCTTCCATTTGCAGAAGACCCTCTGCAGTTGGGCCGATCCGCTGTTTCAGGCTTTGGTAGGTACAGCGCAGGAAGAGGAACTAGAGGGCGCGGCAGGAATTGCGAACGGCAGGTGCCGGGGAACTGGTAGTAGACGGGGTGAGGGCTCAGGAAACCAAGGGGTACCAAGAGAGAGGGAGGGGCGGCTAACTGCCGCCCGGATACCTAGGCTCAAGTGAAGCCACCGCGACCACCGCCCCCAGTGCCACAGCCTCCCGTGGCGAAACAGGAGATCTGCAGTTCGCTCTCCTCTGACCTGCAATCCGGGCATTCGGCGGGGCGATCCCGCTCCGCAAAGCGCCGCAATTTCTCGTAACGACGCCCACACTTCGTGCAGCGGTACTCGTATAAAGGCATACGCATTATTCGATTCAAGCGGGGCCTTCGGGGTGACAGGTTTCTTTCGGAAGACGTCAAACAATACAGGCGAGGCCGAGAACGGTCATCGGATACCCATCGGGTAATGGCCACGAAATTGCGCAGTCCACGTTTTGGAGGGCTTATGCGTCTAGTAGATATGTGCCGTTGGCGAGAAATCTTGGGGATTCTTGTGCTTGCCGTGCTATGGCTTGCCATCACGTCCACAGGTCTTACTCAGACCCGCATTTCACCCATCCTGCAGGGCGTCGAAAGCCGCTATAACGCGGTGAAGACGCTGCAGGTGGAGTTCACGCAGGTTTTCCGTTTCGGGCCGCGGTCACGTACGGAGACCGGTACGCTGTATCTGCAGAAACCCGGAAAGATGCGATGGGAGTACACAGACCCCGAAGGTAAGATTTTCCTTTCAGATGGGAAATTTGTTTACCTTTACAGCCCGTCGACAAATGTAGTGGAGCGGACGCCCTTCCGGGCAACGGACGATCTGCGTGCGCCGCTGGCCTTCTTGCTGGGCAAGCTTGATTTTCAGAAAGATTTTGGCCGCTTTACCCTGAAGCCGGAAGCGAAAAACTACTGGATTACCGCCGAGCCCAAGAGCGACAAATCTCCATACAGCATGGTGAGTTTCCTGGTGTCGCCCAACTACGAAATTCTCGAGGTGGAGGTGGCCGGAATGGACCAGGCGGTCAACCGGTTCCGATTCAGGGACGAGAAGCGTAACCTGGCGCTTACGGAATCGCGATTCGAATTTCGTCCGCCATCCGGAGCGCGTCTGGTGGAGGCAGAGCCGTAAGGGCACGCGTCCTGAAGGTTCGTAATGCCATGGCGGAATACACACTGAAATTTGCCGATGCCCGCGGCAAGATCCACCAGAAGGTGGAAGAAGCAGAGAGCGAGTCCCAACTGCGGAATGCCTACACGCAGCAAGGCTACCTGGTGTATTCGGTGAAGGCGAAATCCGCGGTGGATCAGGTCTCTTCCGGTTTGTTTGGGCGGGGGAAGCGACTGAATCTGGAGCGCTTCCTGATCTTCAACCAGCAGTTTGTGACGCTGATACGCGCTGGCCTGCCCATCTTGAAGGCTTTGGATTTGCTGGCTGAGCGTTTTGCAGATCCGAAGATGGCGGGCTACCTGCGCCGCATCCGGGACGAGGTGAAGGGCGGCTCTCTACTGTCGGAAGCCTTCCGTTCCGCCCAGATCTTTCCGCCGATTTATGTCACTTCGCTAATGGCGGGGGAGAAGGCGGGAAGTCTCGAAGAGGTGCTGGACCGCTACATCCAGTACCAGCAACTCACCTTAGCCGTGCGCAAGAAGTTGCTGGTCTCGCTGATTTATCCTTGTTTCCTCATCATCCTGGTGCTGCTGCTGGTGGTGTTTCTGGTGACCTATGTGGTGCCCAGCTTTTCTGACCTGTACAACAGCATGAGCACTGAGCTGCCGGTGATTACCCAGTGGCTTATTGCCTTTGGCACCACCAGCCGCAGCTATGTGTTGGGATTCTTTGGGCTGGTGGTGGGCGCTGTGGTGGCCTTCCAGTTGTGGAGCCGGGGAGAGGCGGCGCAGGAGCGAGTTGACCGGTGGAAGCTGCGGATGCCGCTAGCCGGGGATATCTGGATCAAGTTTCAGGTATCGCAGTTTTCGCGCATTTTGGGAACGCTGCTGGTGGGCGGTATTCCGTTGGTTCCGGCGCTGGAGACGGCGGCCGAATCGCTGAACTCCCGCTTGCTGCGGTCGGCAATCGGCAAAGCTGGGCGTGCCGTAAAGGAAGGCCAGCCGCTGTCAAAGGCGCTATCGGCGACGGGCATTTTTCCCGGGCTGTCTATCGACATGATTGAAGTGGGCGAGTCCACGGGCGCACTGCCTACCATGCTTACCAGCGTCGCCACATTTTTTGAGGACGATGTAGGCACCCGGCTCACCGCCGCGCTTTCGTTGATTGAGCCTCTGATTATGATTCTGATGGGCGTCTTCGTGGCCTTTGTCCTCATTGCGCTCTACCTGCCGATCTTCTCACTGGCGGACAGTTTGGGCTAAAGGAGCCATGCGATGGGCACCGCAGAAATCAAAACCCGCAACCACGAACAGGAGCGCGAAAGCGCGATTGTTCTGGCGCGTCGTTACCATTGCGAGTTCGTCGATTTCAAGACGGCCGCCATTGACCATGATCTGTTCCGGTCGATTCCCGTAGACCTGATGTTCCGCTACAGCTTTGTGCCGCTGCGTGAAACGGACGGCGTATTGGAAATTGCCATTTCGGACCCGCGGAATCTCAGCGTGATTGACGAGTTGAGCATTCTGCTGCGCAAGCGGTTGCGGGTGAAAGTGGCCACGCTGTCAGAAATTTCCGAACTTCTGAAGAAGACGGAACAGTCACAGCGCGTGCTGGAGGAGGCCACAGCGGGCTTTGCGCTGGATCTGGTAGGCGAGGAAGAGAACCCTGACGAGACGCTTTCCATAGAGCGGCTGACTTCGGGCGACGCCGACATCGCCCCGGTAATCAAGTTGGTGGATACCACCATCTTCAGCGCGCTGGAGCGTCGCGCTAGTGACATTCACATTGAAACCCGCGACGGCGAAGTGGTGATCAAGTACCGGATCGACGGCGTGCTGCAGTTCGCGATGCCACCCATCGCCAAGGAGTGGCACACGGCCATTCTCTCGCGCATTAAGGTGATGAGCGAACTGGACATCGCCGAGCGCCGCGTGCCGCAGGACGGCCGGTTCCGCGTACGCTATCGGGGCCGTCTCATCGACTTTCGTGTCTCCATCATGCCCACTATTCATGGTGAGGACGCGGTGCTGCGCGTCCTGGATAAAGAGAGCATGAGCGAGAAGTTCAGCAAGCTGTCGCTGGAGGTAGTGGGCTTTGACGAAGCGGAGGTCCAGAAGTTCCGCCGCTACATCAAGGAGCCGTACGGCATGGTGCTGGTAACCGGGCCCACTGGTTCCGGCAAGACCACCACGCTGTATGCCGCGTTAAGTGAGATTCAGAACGACGAAGACAAGATCATCACCATTGAAGACCCCGTGGAGTATCAGCTAAAAGGCATCACACAGATTCCCGTAAACGACAAAAAGGGACTCACCTTTGCACGCGGGCTCCGGTCCATTCTGCGCCACGATCCTGACAAGGTGATGGTGGGAGAAATCCGCGATCAGGAAACGGCACAGATTGCCATCAATGCGGCGCTCACGGGCCACCTGGTATTCACAACGGTACACGCAAACAACGTGTTCGATGTGTTGGGGCGCTTTCTGAATATGGGCGTAGAAGCCTACAACTTCGTGTCGGCGCTGAATTGCATTCTGGCCCAAAGACTGGTGCGGGTGATCTGCGAGCACTGTAAGCGCTCCACCACTTACGCAGACGAAGAACTTATCGAAAGCGGGCTGGATTTGGCCGAATGGAGAGCGGTGGACTTCAAGGAAGGTGCTGGTTGCTTCGAATGCGGGGGCACGGGCTATCATGGCCGTACCGCGATTACAGAACTGCTGGACCTGAGCGAGAAGATCCGCGAGATGATTCTGGACCGGCGGCCGACGTCGGAGATTCGGCGACAAGCACGCATGGAGGGGATGACGTCCTTACGCGAGTCCGCCCTGGTGCTGGTGACGAAGGGCGTCACCACGCTGCGCGAGGTGAATAAAGTGACGTTCATCGAGAGCAACTAGCCATGCAAATGGAACACGCTCCATCGAGGATTTCGCCATGCTGACCCAGGCTCTCCAGATGCCTCGCCTTCCTCGGATGCTGGAACGCTGGCTGCAGGACCCGCCCCCGCAGTGGGTGCTGGAATTTTCGGCTCAAGGCATCCTATACGCGTCTACGGGGGAACCCCCTCTGCCGCGTTGGCAGCCGCTTCCCGCCGGTGTGCTGGCACCGTCTCCCGTGGAGAGCAACTTCAAGAACTACGACGCTGCGCTGGAGGCACTGCGCGCGGTACCACTCTCGTTGCCCGGAGGCCGCGAACCCCAGTGTGCGCTGGTGCTGCCAGACTATAGCGTGCGCGTTTCCGTGCTCGACTTTGAGGAGTTTCCCGCACGCGCGGAGGAACAGGACCCTCTCGTTCGCTTCCGCCTGCGCAAGATTGTACCCTACGACCTGGATTCGGCTCGGCTAAGCTTCACCTCCTTCCCCTTGCCCGAGGGAGGATTCGCGGTGGTGGCGGCCATGTGTCCGCTCCATGTGCTGGCGGAGTATGAGAGTCTGTTACGCCAGATGGGTAGCCATCCGGGTTTTGTGACCTCCAGTGCACTGGCGGCGCTGTCGCTGCTGCCCGACGATGGGATTAGCGTGATGGCCAAGTGGAGCGGCAAGGTGGCGACCGTGGCCGTCTTGCAGAGGGGAATTCTGCGGTTATTCCGCACGGTAGAGATGCTGGCGCTAAGCTGGGAGGAGTTGCTGGGTTTGCTGCACCCTACCTTGGCCACGGTGGAGGATCGACTGATGACGCGGGCGGATCGTCTGCTCGTGTGCGGCATGGATGCGGAGAGTGGCGACTTAATGGCCGCGTTAGAGCGTGAATTTGGAGTTCCGGTAGCGCAGCTTGCTTCCCCGTACGGAGCGCCAACCGCGGTGAATGCAGGAGCGCTCGGCTATTTGTCGGGCCTCCGGGAGATGCGCCCATGAGGATCAATACCAACCTGGCAAGCGAACCGTTTGCGCGCAAGCGGCCAGTGCTGGTTGTCGCTGGTATCTTCGGTCTGCTGTTGCTCGTGAGCTTCGCGCTGCTGGTTTACCTCAACGTCTCCAATCGATGGGAAGCTCGGGAGACCCGTGCGAGAATCGCATCCTTGCAGGCGGAACTGGATGATATCCAGCGGCGCCGTGCCGGGCACGAAGCGGTATTCCGTGATCCCCGGTATGCGGAGTCTCTTGAGCAGACTGTGTTCATCAATTCCTTGATTACGCGGAAGGGCATTAGCTGGACGCGGTTATTCGATGACCTGGGAACGGTGCTGCCCTACAACGTGCGGCTGGTTCGTGTGCGTCCGCAGGTGAATCCGGGGAACGCCGTGCTTCTGGATATGGATGTCGCGTCGCCGTCAGGGGAGCCGGTAGTGCAGATGCTGCGCCGTATGGAGGGCAGCCCGCTGTTTGGCCCCACGGAGATTCACACCACGCTGGCTCCCACGGAAGGCGAGCCAAACTATCGCTATCGGATCAGCGTAAATTACAGCCAGAAGCTGTAGAAGCGAGTAACGATGATGGCAGCCAACAACCACCAAAGCGCGAGCCGGAAAACGACGAGGCCTCCGCTGCGCGCGCGCATGGCGGAGAATCCCAAACTTACGGCTCGTATTGTCCTGGGAACGCTGCTGGCCCTGAATCTGATTGCCGCGCTCCTCTTACTGGAGCCCTTTGGCGGTTCTCCGGAAGGACTCGAGGCCAGTCGCTCCCGCCTGGAATCCCAGTTGCGGCAGCAGCGACAGGGCTTGGAGAGCGTGGGTGCGCTGGCCACCAAAATGCAAACGGGGGAGGAGGAAGGCGCGCGCTTTATTCAGACCTACTTTCTGGAGCAACGGCGCGCGGCGTCAGAAATTCTACAAACACTGGATGCGATGGAGACGCGTGTTGGCATCCGACCGCGCGGCAAGACCTTCGGCATCGAGGCCATTGAGGGTACCGCCGACTACGTGATGCTAACCATCGCCGCGAACTACGAGGGCACCTACGCGGACCTGGTGGAGTTTGGGAGCGCGATTGACCATTCTGAGCGGCTATTGATTCTGGACAGTCTGCAGGTGGCTCCGCAGCAGGATGGCCAGACTTTGCAGATTCAGGCGCAACTTTATGGGTTCGTTCGGCAAAACAATGCGCTACCTGAGGAATTGGCGAAGACGGCGGAAGTGTCCGCACCGGCGAACGACGAACGCAGCGGGGAGGCGCAGCCATGACGTTGGGCGCGGAACCGAAGAAGGTGGTCATTCTGATTGCGTTGCTGGGCGTGGCAGCGATTTCCGCATATATCAATCTGATGCCCTCCAACCCGGCGCCCCCGGCCAATAGGCGTACGCCCGCCGTGTCTGGCTCTGCGTCAACCTCTGCCACAACCGTGAACAGTGCGCAACCTCCCGCACTGGCGGTGCAGGGCGCCATGGCGCCTCGTGGCGGTGCGGTGCGCGGCGCCGTTCGTGGCAGTGGCGGAGGCGGACGATCCGGGGAGTTTCGTCCTGTCTTCAAGGCCGAGCGCAGTGAGACTCAGCTTGACCCTACCCAAGTGGACCCCACCCTGAACCTGGGCGTTCTCGCCAAGCTGCAGGATGTGCGTTTGCGTGGCACGGGGCGAAATCTATTCCAGTTCGGCGAGGCTCCTTCACCTCCCAAGCCGCCAGAGCCGAAGATTATTCCCAAACCCCTTGGCCCGGACGGTTTGCCGGTGGACGCTTCCCGTCCTGCCACGCCCTCTGAACCGGTGAAGCCACCACCTCCGCCCATTCCGCTGCGGTATTACGGCTTTGCCGACCCGCGGCAGACATCCGATAAGCGCGCTTTCTTTATGGAGGGTGAAGACATCCGCATTGCCGCTGAAGGCGAAGTGATCCGTGAGCGCTACAAGGTGATAGAGATCGGCCCGCGCAGCGCCATCGTGGAAGATACCCAACATGACAACCGGCAGACACTGAGCCTTCAGGCAGAGAGTGGGGGCTAGGTTCATGATGCGGCAAACACCGTGCTCGGAAATTAGAAGACTCCCCCGCGATAGACAGAAGGGCTTTGCCTTGCTGCTGGTGTTTGCGATGGCCGCCGCTGCCGCCATTTTCCTTTACATGCAATTGCCGCGAGTCGCCTTTGAAGCGCAGCGCGATCGTGAAGAACTGTTGTTGCAGCGGGGCAGGGAGTATCGTCGCGCCGTGGAGCTATATGTTCGGAAAAACAACAGGTACCCCGACAAGATTGAGGACCTGGAGAGGCAGCAGGATGCCCGATTCCTTCGCCGGCGCTACAAAGACCCCCTGACCGGGAAGGACGATTGGCGGATCATTCGCATCAATGCGGCGGGTGAACTGGAGAATTCCCTGGTGCAGAAAAAGCGCCCGGTGGGAGGTCAATTGACCGCCTCCGCGCCTGCGGACGACGCGAACATCGCCGAAAACAGCGCACTCGCGCGGCAGCGCAGCGGGGAAGACCTGCTGGCGAATGCGGATTTCCCTGGCGGCGGCGCGGCGGCTGGGGCGCCGGTTGCCGGCCAGACCCCGGGCATGCCTGGGGAAAGCCCGGCGACGCCAGCCAACCCGCTGGACGAAGGATTGGTGCCCCTGCTGGATGCTGGCGGCAACCTGGTGCAGCAGGGCGAGCAGAACGCCGATGCCGCAGGCCAACAGCAGCCCCAAGCCGGTGCGTCTCCAGGTGCTGATGCTGCGCCATCGGGTAGCCAGCCCCGACTCGGGCCAGGCGGCATCCCGATTATTGAGAACCCTGCCGAGGCCATCGCGCGCGCCAATGCGCAAACGAGCCAGGCGCAGGGCGGCGGAGTCCCGCCGGCGGTGGGGTCCCCCGCCCGCACAGGTGATGGACAATCGGGCAGGAGCGCAGCGGAAATCATCGGCGGGTTACTTACCACCCCGGTGCCCGGTGGGTTGGAAGGCATCCAGCAACGACGCGGGCTTGCCCAGGGGGCGAATGCAGCGCAGGGCTTTGGTGCCGGAATTGCTGGAGTGGCTTCGCGTTTTGAGATGAAGGGCATCAAGGTGTACGAAGAGCAGGAATCCATTCACAAGTGGGAGTTTGTATTTGATGCGCGCCAGCAGGCTACCCGCAGCCAGCAGAATGCCGGTGGGGGTAGGAATCCCACCGTGCCTGGGCTGGGTGGCGCCCCCACCTTCAATCCGGGCGGACGGACAGGGCGCGGAGGGAACACGGGATTTCCTCAGCCCGGGCCCGGGGCACCTCCCGCTCCGCCGGGTTCACGGCGCTGATGTCTACCTGAATTCTTTTTGGCGGTGTCATGAAGATTCAGAGAAACACATGCAAGTCCTGTTGTTTCTGAAGACAAGGGTTGACAAAATAAAGGGTCGTTGTCATCGGCGAAACCGACAGCGATGGAACGCCAAATCCTTGGGGGAACGATTATGGAATTGCGTGTACTTGCATTTGTGCTGGCCGGAGGCAAAGGGACCAGACTCTATCCGCTCACCAAAGAGCGTGCCAAGCCAGCCGTTTCGTTTGGTGGAAAGTACCGCATCATTGACTTTGTTCTAAGTAACCTGATCAACTCCCAGATTTATTCCATTTACGTTCTCATTCAGTTTAAGAGCCAGTCTCTGCTGCAGCACCTGCGGGATGGCTGGCAGTTCAGCGGGCTGCTGAACCACCACTACATTATTCCCGTGCCGGCCCAGATGCGCACACCGGGGGAGACATGGTACCAGGGCACGGCGGACGCCATCTACCAAAACCTCAATCTCATCGAACAGTCCAATCCGGACGTTATCGTAATCTTTGGCGCTGACCATATTTACCGGATGAACATCCGTCAGATGATTGAGTACCACGTGGAGAAGCGGGCGGTGGCTACCGTGGCTGCGCTTCCAGTGGAGAAGCGCTATGCGAACGAGTTTGGCGTCATCGAAACAGACCCGGACGACCAGATCATCGGCTTTCACGAGAAGCGCGCCGACGCCCCCACAATGCCCAGCGACCCCGAGCAGGTGTATGCGTCGATGGGCAACTACGTTTTCTCCACGGAGCAACTGGTAAAGGCGCTTCAGGAAGATGCCGCGGATCCGCAAAGCTCTCATGATTTTGGCCGCAATATTCTTCCCAAGATGGTGGCTGACAAGCAGAAGTTGGTGGCCTACAACTTTGCCAAGAACATCATCCCGGGCGAGGAAAAGGATGCACTTCCTTACTGGCGCGATGTAGGTACCATTGAGGCTTACTACGAAGCCACGATGGACCTGCGTTCGGTAACTCCCGCCTTGAATCTCTACAACCGGGAATGGCCACTGCGCACTGCGGGTTATTCTGACCCTCCAGCTAAGTTTGTGTTTGACGAAGAAGGCCGTCGCGGACAGGCGATTGAGTCCATCGTCTCCGGAAGCTGCATCCTCAGTGGCGGGCAGGTTCGTCACTCCGTGCTGGGCCGCGGAGTGCGGATTCATTCCGGATCGGTGGTGGAGCACTCCATCATCTTTGATAACTGCGAGGTTGGCCGTGGGGCGCAGATTCGCCGCGCGATTCTCGATAAGAACGTGAGCGTTCCGGATGGGGCACGCATTGGCTTCGACCTGGAAGAGGATCGCAAGCGTCATGTCGTGACGGACTCCGGCATTGTCGTGGTGGAAGGACACCGGTCAAGCGTCCAGCTTGCAAAGGTAAGCGTATAGCTGTAAGTTACGCGTGAAAAGGGAAAGGGCCTCGCCGTCACTGGCGAGGCCCTTTCATGTAGCGACACGCAGCGGTCAGGCGTGCGCCGGATCCCGCAGGCGAATGTCCTCCATCCGGTAGGTCTGCTTGGCCAGGTAGTAAGCGAGGTCGCTGATCATCTCCTCTGCCTCGTCCTGTTCGATGATGTGACGCGCCACGAGGTCGGCGAGGAAGTTTGCATCTACGCGACGGCAGAGGTCGTGCCTGGCGGGGATCGAAGGAAACGCGCGGGTATCGTCGTTGAAGCCAGCGGTATTGTAGATCCCAGCAGTTTCAGTGGTGGCATAGCGGTATCGAGTCATGCCTTCGATGCTGTCGAAGAACCACCAGGCAGGGCCAAGCCGCAGAGCGGGATAGTGGCCCGCAAGCGGCGCAAGCTCCCGGGAATACGTGGTCTCATCCAGCGTGAAGATCACCATCCGGAAGGCCGGATGATTGCCGAACTTGTTCAGCAGAGGCCTCAGATTCCGCGTGTATTCGGTCCCCAGCGGGATATCACATCCCTTATCCGCGCCAAATCGCTCAAAGACAGCCGCGTTGTGATTGCGGAAGCTGCCGGGATGGACCTGCATCACCAGTCCGTCGTCCACACTCATGCGCGCCAGTTCCATGAACATGTGTCCGGTGAACAGGTGAGCGTCGGCCTCCGAAGTGCGGCCGGCCAGGGCGCGTGCGAAGATCGCCTCTGCGTCAGCCTCGGTGAGTTCACCAGTGTACATCGAGAGTGCGGCGTGATCTGTAGCGCGTGCCCCCATCTGACGGAAGAACGTACGCCGATCCTCCAGCGCCTGGATAAATGTGCGAAAACTGCTAATCTCTCGCCCGACAAGTTCGCCAAGGCGGGTAATCTCTGCCCTCCACCCGCTGGCCAGCAGATTCACACACGCATCGGGCCGGAAGGTAGGCAGTACTACCCCATGCCAGCCTGAATCACGAATCTGCTGATGGTATTCCAGCGTGTCGGTGGCGGCGTCTGTGGTGCAAAGCACTTCGATGCGGAAACGATCGAAAAGTGCGCGCGGAAGGAACTCCGGCTGTGCCAGGCAACTCTCGATCTTGTCGTAGATCATCATCGCGTTGCCGTTGTCGAGGGTCTCGTGAACACCGAACACATCGGCAAACTCGTGCTTTAGCCAGCAGCCGGTGGGGGTGCCCCGGAAGAGATGGTAATGGTCAGCGAAGCGCTGCCATATCTTGCGGGGGTCGGTTTCCACCGGGCCGCCATCCTGGCGTGGGATGCCCAGATCTTCGAGTGGCACACCCTGCGAGTAGAGCATGCGGAAGATGTAGTGGTCCGGAATGACGATGAGCGCCGCTGGGTTCGGGAAGCGCTCATTCAGCGCCAGCATGCGCGGGTCCACATGGCCATGTGGACACACCAGGGGCAAGTCCGCCACCTTATCGTAGAGCGACCGGGCAATGTCCCGGCGAATAGGATTTGCATCAAAATAACGGTCAGGATGTAGCATGAGACGGTCTCCGTAAGCGATTGCCCTCCGAGTGCCCTCCTCTCTGCAGGGCGCTGAAGGCGCGCGACTCTTCCAAGCTATCACCACCGCGGGTAACTGTACTTCTCCATCGTCCGTCGACCGGCTGTCATCCACCCAAAAGTATGGGGCTGCAACTGGTTTGGTTGAAGAGAGACCTCCGCATTGCGGATCATGCACCGCTGGCGGAGGCCGCCACTCGCGGCCCGGTAATGGTCCTCTATATTTACGAAGACGACATGCTTCGAGAGCCGGAGTTTGATCCTTCGCACCTCACGTTCGTCAACCGTAGCCTGGAAGAACTGCGGGGAAACTTGCGGACGCTGGGTGGGGAGTTGTTGTTGCGGCGGGGTGAGGCGACCGCCGTACTGGAAGCACTATGGCGCGAGTATCGCTTCGAGGCGCTGTGGAGCCATCGTGAAACGGGAAATCGGCGTAGCTACCACCGTGACCTCCGGGTGCAGGCGTGGGCCGCGTCGCGTCAGCTTCCGTGGCACGAACGCAAGCAGCACGGCATTGTCAGGCGCATGAAACTACGGGATGGCTGGTCGGAACGCTGGCTGCAGGAGATGGAAAAACCGCTCACGCCCGCTCCATCCCACATCGTTTCGCCCACAATTGCAGACCCCGGCGACGTTTTGAGCCATCGCGCGGCCGGTTTACCCGCGGACAGTAAATCTGACGCACAGCCTGCCGGAGAGAAGTGGGCGCATGAAACCCTCCACAGCTTCCTCTCGTACCGTGGCGTGAATTACCGCGCAGACATGTCGAGCCCGGTGGAAGGGTGGGATGGCTGCAGCCGGCTTAGTCCTTACCTCACCTGGGGTAACGTCTCCATGCGTCAGGTCTACCACGCGCAACGGGATCGCGTGCTGGAGCTGAAGGCGCAAAAGGCGGAAGGAATTCCGGTGGACAATCGCTGGTTCGGCAGCCTGCAGTCTTTTGGTGGGCGTCTCCGATGGCATTGCCACTTTATGCAGAAACTCGAAGACGAGCCTGATATCGAGTTTGAGAACATGTCGCGAGCCTATGATGGCCTGCGTGAAGACCATTTCAACCAAGGCTACTTTGAAGCTTGGTGCGCGGGACAGACCGGATATCCCATGGTGGACGCCTGCATGCGAGCGCTGCTTCGCGGGGGTTGGATCAACTTCCGAATGCGTGCGATGCTCGTGAGCTTTGCCAGCTACCAGCTATGGCTGCACTGGCGTCCCACCTCGGTGTACCTTGCAAGGCACTTCCTCGACTTCGAACCCGGTATCCACTTCAGCCAATTCCAGATGCAATCGGGGGTCACCGGCATCAACACCGTTCGCATCTACTCACCCGCCAAGCAGGTGCTTGATCAGGATCCCCGCGGAGTATTTATCCGCAAGTATGTGCCGGAGCTGGAAAGCGTTCCTGATTGCTGGCTGGCTGAACCGCATCGTATGCCCCCGCTTCTCCAGCAAAGCGTGGGATGCGTAATCGGTAAGGATTATCCCGAACCCGTAGTGGACTACAAGCTGTCTACCCAGCAAGCCAAAGCCCGGCTTTGGGCAGTTCGCTCCGGCGCGGCAGCAAAGGCGGAAGCCCACCGGGTCTACCTGAAGCACGGTAGCCGCAGGAGACCCGGTGCACCGGTTACAGAGGACCGAAACGTGCGTACCCAATAGCGACCATTCCTGCGAACTTGCTGAGAATCGGGGACAATGAAAGTCTGGCACAGCTAAGACCACGCGGTGCGCACTTTACCTCATGGCGGACGATGCTCCTACTTTTGGCGACCGTAACCCGGATGCCACCATTCCCAGTGCTCCGGTTAGCCAACTGCTTCAGGGGGTAGAGCAACTCAATGCCACCCTGGAACTCCCCGAGATCTGGGACCGATTGCTGGCGATTGCGATGGAGCACTGCGGAGCGACGCGCGGGCTTGCAGCGCTACGCTATTCCACAGGTTTCACGCAGGTGACGGCCGTGCGCGGTTTGGATCGTGTGCATCCCAATGATCCCTTCCGTCCGGAAGCCGCGAATTCTTTTGGCTTGCCAATGTTGCTTTCCATCGGCGACTCGTTGGAGCCCCTGGGCTATGTTGCGCTGGGGGGCTACGAGGGAATTCCAGCCACGAGAGAAGGAGCAACTGCCGTTGCTCCTGAGAGACCCTATCTGCGTGTGCTGCTGGGAATCGGCGCCAGTGTGATCTCCAGCGCGCTTGCTCATCAAGAGTCTCAGCGGCTGAACGAGAAACTGAACCAACGGTTGCAGGAACTGCGCGCGCTGCTCGATTTTGGGCGAGGGCTTACCTCCACCTTGGAGGTAGATGAGATTGTGCAGTTGCTTGCGTTAACCCTGGCTGGACGCTGGGCCATCGCGCGCTACGCCGTCCGCACCTGGCGCGAAGGGCAGGAGGATGTTTTCCGCGCCCGCGGCTTCACGTTTGCCCAAGTGGAAGCGTTGTCCGGGCGATTTCCGGAACTCGGGGAAGCGATCCTTCTTGGCGATGACGGGAATCTGGATTGGCTTCGCCACTTGAGTGTGCCTCCCGGCTCCATGCTGATTCCTCTGCGGTCCAATGAGCAGACGATTGGCCTTGTCCTCTGCGGGCTGCGTTTGCGCAACCAGCCTTACAGCCAGGAGGACCTCGAGTTTGGGCTCACTCTAGCTAGCCGGGCGGCAGGCGCCATCGACAATGCCTGGTTCTTCAAGGAGGCCTTGGCCTCTCGCGAAATTGAACGCGAACTGACACTTGCTGCCGGCATCCAACAGGATCTGTTTCCCAAGAAGATGCCGATTGCTGAGGGTTGGGACGTTTCCGCCCGCAACCGTCAGGCAAGGCAAGTGGGTGGGGACTACTTTGATGGAATGGCGCTGCGCGGTGACGGGGGCGACAAGGTGTTGTACGTCGTGTCTGATGTTGCCGGCAAGGGGATCAGTTCAGCGCTGCTGATGGCCAATATGCAGGCCACCCTGCGCGCACTGCTTGATCACGAGCCCACACTAGAAGCCATCACCCGAGAGGCGAATGAACTTCTTTTTGCCAGTACGCCGAGTAATCGCTACGCCACTGCCTTTCTTCTGCTGCTTGACCCAGTCACGGGCGAAGCGGATTTTGTGAACTGCGCGCACAACAATCCTTTGCTGTTGCGTAATGGGGACGCCGAAGAATGGCTGGACGGCCCTGGCTTGGCGCTGGGCATGATGAAACGAAGCACGCAGCAGCAGTCCCACGTTTCGATTGAGCGGGGCGATATCCTTGTGATCTATACGGATGGCGCCTCCGAAGCGGTGAACGAACAGGATGAGGAGTATGGGCTCGACCGGTTGCGGGACACCGTGCGACGCCTCCGCCACCAGTCGGCGAAGACGATTGTCGACGGGATCTTTGAGGCGATCGAGTATCATGTGGGAGATGCCCCGCAGCACGACGACATTACCTTGATGGTGATCAAGCGCAATCCGGATCGCCCTTCCGGTGAGTAGCCGCAGCCTTTGTGTCACCAGCACGTAGTTGCTTTCCAATGCGGTGACGCTGATGTGGGCGATGCACCATGCACGCAGCTATCCGCAAGTTCTCTCGCTTCCCCGGGCGGTTCCGCCGCTTGCTTCTGTTTGCGTTCGCGCTCCTCACGCCAGTGGTCCTGGCTCTGGGGATTCATTGGAAACTTTCCCATTACCGGTCTTCGGATTTTCGGATTGACGTTAGCCGCGAATCGCTGGTTCGTACTGCAAGGGAATTCCTGGATGCACGAGGAGTAACTGCGGGTTCCGGTAGTCCCCGGCTGCGCATCGAGCGGAACTCCGAACTGTTGACGTACCTTCACTGGTTGGCGCACAAGAGGAATACCGCAATCCGCACACCAGAACTGCCGGTGGGGCCGGTTCTGTTTCTGCTGGATTTCTCGCCAGATGACCGGGAACCCCAGAATGTCACCATTACTCCGGATGGACGCGTGGTGGGCTTCGCCATAGCCTCGTCTGGTACTCTCCTCCCCAGCACACCGCTACCCAGTGCGGTATTGCCCGGCGGGATTTCCCCCAGTCCCACGGAAGCTCGGGAACGCGCACTGGAACGAGGCCGTGAAGCGCTTATCGAGGCGCTCCGTTTTCCGGATCATTATCAGCTTTCTGAGGCCCGTGTATACGAACAGACGTCGGACACAGGGCAGCCACAATTCCGGGTGGAGTGGACGGCTACCTACTTGAAGGCGCGGGAGCTATCCTTCCAACTTCGCTTTGGTGTTGAAGGAGATCAACTCTTTTTCCAGGAGGTTCTTGGGGATGTCGATGATGCTACGGCTGCCTCCACCGGTCCGTCTCATGCCGTGCGTGCCGCCCTCATCTCCATCACGCCCCTTTATTTCATGGCCCTTGTTTTCTATATGCTCATTCGCTACCTGCAGCGTGCTGCCGAAAAGGAAGTTTCGCATGGCCGCGCATTGGTGGTGGGCTCCTATCTTGTTGCAATCATGGGCACCATTTTTCTTGCCGGCGACGCACAGGTGCTGCTAGGGCTGACATTCAATGGCTCGGACTCCGTTTTTGCACAGGTCTTTGCCCTGATCATGTTGGGCTTGCTGGCATTCCTGGGAGGAGCCTGTTATGCCTCCTGCGAAGGAGACGTTCGTGAGCAGTTCCCGCGGTCCCTTACCAGCTTCGATGCCCTGCTTACTGGCCGTTTGCTGTCGAGAAATGTGGCGCGAGCATTCCTGCTGGGTTTTGCCTCCGCATGCTGGCTCTTTGCACTCCAGGTAGCCGTGAATCTTTGGCTCGAAGGCGGCATAGAAGAGCCGGGTTCGATGACCTCCATGTATCAATTGGTGGTCTCGAATGTCCCATTTCTCTACGTGTTTCTGATGATGCCGGTTGGTGTGGGTATGATCATGCTCTTCGGCTATCTGGCTCCGCTGAGCGTGGTTGCGCGTTTTCAGCGTGTGCGCTGGCTTGCTTGGCTGTTGCTGGGCGCCATGAGCTTTGTGAACCTCGCGATCCTCCACGGGGCTTACGCTTCGCTTGCAAGTCTGCTGCTGACGATCACCGCCGAGGCGGCCTTGCTTTTATGGCTGATTGTTGCCGTAGATCTGCTTACCGCGTATGTGTGTCTTGTCTTGGGCGGGTACCTTACGATGCTCACCGACGCGCAACTGCTTACGTCTCTGCCGGATGACATCCAGTGGCTGATGCACGGTGTGGTGGCAACTACTGTGGTTGCCTCACTTTTCCTGCTGCGATGGGGTCGGGAGTTTGCTGACGAGGAAGTGCGCCCTGCCTATGCCCGCGCCCTTGCCGAACGCCAGATGCTAAGCCAGCAGATCTCCACGGCTGCGCTGGCGCAGCAACAGTTGATGCTGAGATCCCTGCCCGATATCGAAGGATTCTCCCTGGCGGCGGAGTGCAAGCCAGCGCGCGCAGTTAGCGGCGACTATTTTGACTGCTATCCCATGGACCGGCAGCGTGCCGGCATCTTCCTGATTAGCGGTGCGGGGCGAGGACTTCTGGATGCAATGGTGATTGCCTTCGCCAAGGGTTATCTTCTGGAGCACGCACAGAAATCGACTTCAGCCCAGGAAATTCTCGCGGATCTCATGGAAGCACTCACTGCTGTACTGGAGCCGTCGGACCGCTTCCCGGAACTCTGTTATGTGGTCCTGGATTCCGAGCAGAGAACTGCTGCCTACTCCCGCACCCAGGGCTTTCCGGAGCTCATCACGGTTCGTGAGCGTCCCGCACAGCTGCCGTCCGTGCGAGGGGGCGGAAGCGCGGAACTGGTAGCAACCCGCACACTCCGCGCGGGTCGCACGGTTAACCTTTCTCATGGTGTGGTGGCGCTCGATGAGAACACGACGCTGCTGCTGTACACATGCGGATTTTCGAGCGGGCTGAATCTAGCCGGAATCTTCGACGTGCGGGAATGGCTCCGCCAGCAGTGGCAACACTTCGCCTCACTGCACGCATCATCTGTTCTGCAGCGTCTTGCCGGCGCAGCATCTCCCCGCAACCGTGCGTGGGCGCAGCCGGCTCCACAAGAGGACTTGACCCTCCTGGTAGCGCGCTTCAAGCGAAGTGATTCCGGCGAGGAATCCGGGAGTCCGGATTTCCAATCCGCGGGCGGGGAGCGTAACGCATGATCCGTCGCGCGGAATGGATACTGATTTCCCTACTCGCCGTGCTTTCTTTCGCTCTGGTGATTCGCAATGCTCCTGGGCGCGAGCCCTTTCCCGCCCGCAGTCCCGTGCCATCTTCCGCCACAGTTGTGAGTCTCGCCGAGCAGGGAGCCGCTTCCTTTGGCTACAACCTGAAGGGCTCTCCCAAGGTGGTTCGCGCGGAAAGGGAGAGGGTCCTGCGTCTTGCCTTTGAGGCAGGCTTGGTGAGTCCAGCCTGGCAACTGCGTCACCCATCGGCTTTTCTGGTGGACTTCCTTTCGCGTGACCGGGTTCGCTATTCGACCGTTGTAGATCTGAATGGTCAATTGGTAGAGTTTCGTGTCCAGGCGTCCCAGGCGCAGGATGAAGGCGCGTTCGTGGGCAACGATCCAGAACGTTCGCTGGCCCGCGTCCTTGCCTTGCAGGCTTACGCAGCCTTCTGGAATCAGCGTCCTTATTATGCGGATACCACCGATTTTGGGTTTCGCGTGACGGCTGACGGTGTGCCGGAACGGGAAGGATATCTTTTTGAGTGGACCTCACAACCAGACCCTTCCGGCAGGCTCGCCTGGAAGCTGAGTTACCTCATCCGAAGCGGCGCCATTCTGCGGTTCAGCCTTACTCCCGTTTCGCTGGAGCCTCTGCTGCAGCAGGAGAGCGAGATAGAGCGTACCTTCGAGGTAGTCGTCATCTCAGTGGTGGGCGTCGGACTGCTTGCAGCCCTGTACGCAGCCGCGCTGATGGTTCTGAACCTATATCAGGCACGGTTGCCATGGTCGTTTGTTGCCCGCATTTTTGTGCTGCTTAGTGGTGTCCTGGTCATCGACTACGTTGGCGGGTCCCGGCGTGCCGCGTTGAGCATCGCGCTGTTTGACGATCTTCCCAGCGCACTCACGCAGTTGATCGGCGCTCTGATTGTCCTGGGACTAGCGGTCGCCATCGTGTCGGCGGGGAGGGCAACTCGTGTTTCTGCTGATTTTCGACGCTGGTTGGGGCTGGAAGACTTTCTGCGCTTGCGATGGAACAAGGCGTCTGTCACCCGTTCGTTTCTGGCGGCATTTTTGGTGTCCCCTCTTTGGCTTGGCATTACCTACGCGATTCTCCTGGTCTCCGAGGAAGGATTTGCCGAATCACTCACCTTAAGTTCCATCGCTATTGGACTTCCGCCGCTTGATGGAATCTATGCGGGCCGTAGCCTGGCCATCATCACGGTGGTGACCTTTGGGATTCCTTGGGTGCGAGCCACCCTGAGCAACCGAAACCTTCAGGCGATGGTTTGCGCATTGATAGCTTCCATGGGTTGTGTGCTGTCGGCCAGCGTGGAGTTCCCCATCTCGCTGCTGCTTCTGGAGGCATTTCTCCATGGATTGCTGTTGGTGTATGCCTACCGGCGTTTCGGGGTGCTTGCGGCCGTTCTGGGGGGAATTCTCTCCGAGCCTTTAGGCCGCGCATTTGTCTTCTTTGAGCGCGGTGAACCCGCAGTGCAGGCTTGGGGTGTGGCCATGCTGGCCGGTGGCGGATTGTTCTTTGCCGTCATCTTGTTTTTGGATGCGCGAAACCCGAACCGTCGTGAGGAACAACGGCTTTCCGAAGAGGAGTACGAAGCCTTGAAGCGGGAAAGCGAACGGAGGCTGGTGACGCGGCGTGAGCGCCTGGTTGGCGAGTTCGCCCTCGCCCAGCAGGCCCAGCAACGCATGTTGCCCAATCATCCGCCATCGCTGCCCGGCTTTGAAATCTCTTCCGTCTGTGTCCCAGCCCAACAGGTGGGCGGTGATCTCTACGATTACATTCGTATTTCCGATTCACGGTGGGCCCTTTGCGTGGCGGACGTCTCCGGCAAGGGGGTTTCCGCGGCACTCTACATGACGATGGTGAAGGGTTTGCTGACCGCCGCGGCGGCGGAACGCGCGGACCTGCTAGCTATGGTGACCACACTGAACGAACGGATCTATCGCGTGATCGAGCGGCGCAGTTTTGTCACGATGATGCTTGCCGCGCTAGACCCCGTCAGCCGTAAACTGGAGGTTTTGCGTGCGGGGCATCCTCCCTTATTGCACGTTCGTGCAGACGGCGGCGTGGAGTTCCTTTCGTCGAATGGAATGGGGCTGGGGCTTGCCCCAACTGGCGTATTCTGCCTTCGGCTGAGCACTGCGCAGGTCCGCCTTGCCCTTGGGGATGTGGTGGTGCTTTACTCGGATGGCGTCACGGAAGCGATGAATCGGAATCGCGACGAGTTTGGCGAAGACAGATTCGCAGAGGTGGTTTCCTTGGCGGCGCATGAGCCTGCGGAGTCCATACGGGATCGTGTCCTTGCGGCGATCCAAGACTTTCAGGCCGGGGTTGCAGTCCACGACGACATCACCATCATGGTGTTGAAGGTTGTCGGCGGAGCGAGTGGATGAAGTAGCAGAAGCCCAGAGGAGGGAAGGCGAGTGCCAGAAATGTTTCAGATCACAGACCAGCAGCACGGCGACGTGGCGGTGCTGCAATTGCACGGATACCTTGATGCGCATACCGCGGCTGAGTTTGAAAGCGCCATCCAACGGAAAGTGGCTGGCGGATGCGTGCGCATTACGGTGGATTGCGAAAAGCTCAACTATATCTCCTCCGCTGGACTGGGCGTCTTTATGAGCTTCATCGAGGAGCTTCGCGAAAAGGACGGCGACATCCGTATTGGAGGGTTGCTGCCAAAGGTGCGGCAGGTCTTTGACATCCTCGGCTTCACGGAGATTTTTCAACTCTTCGACACGGCAGCCGACGCTGTAGCAAGTTTCCACCCAAAGGAGGAAGGCAATGCGTCAAACCTTTGAGCAGTCCTTCGCGCTGC
Source organism: uncultured Solibacteraceae bacterium (assembly GCA_964618435.1). GTDB lineage: Bacteria > Acidobacteriota > Terriglobia > Bryobacterales > Bryobacteraceae > JACTMJ01. Next base: position 40,500 of record CAZUAX010000002.1, on the reverse strand, counting down.
AGGTGCCTTCGTCCAGCGAAAATCTGGCGATGATCCGCGCTTTTGTGAGTGAAATTGCCTATCGCGCCCTGCTCACCGAAGAGGAGAGCCTGCTGCTTGCGGTGGCGGTGGACGAAGCCTGCGCCAATGTAATTGAGCACGCTTATAGCCATGATGCCACCAAACAGGTGATGGTCCGTGCCGTTCTGGACGAAGACGCCATTCGCTTTGAGGTGGTGGATCAGGGAAAGGGGTTTGACCCTTCCATCATCGAGCCAAAGGATCCGCGCCAGCTGGTGAGAGAGCGTGCGTCCGGCGGGCTTGGGATGGGACTCATTCGCCGCATTATGGATGAGGTGGTTTACCACATCGTGCCTGGGGAGAAAAACGAGTTGCGCATGGTGAAACGTCTGAAGAGAAGACCTTAGGATGTTGACACGCCGCGCATGCTGGCTGTTGCTTTGGCAACGATGGCATCCATATGGCGGCTTCGCTTGCGCCATGTCAGCAGCAGCGCAATCGCTACGGAAACCAATCCCAACGAAAGGCCAACCCAGATGCCGACAGCATCCCAGCCCATCCGAAAGCACAGCAGGTAACCCACGGGAAGGCCCAGCAGCCAGTGCCCTACCAAGTTACAGTACATGGGTGTGCGGGTGTCCCCAATCCCGCGCAGCACGCCTCCTGCTGTTACCTGAATGCCGTCGAAAAACTGGAAGGCAGCGGCCAGATAGAGCAGCGAGACGCCTAGCTCAAATACGCTCCGGTCGGTGGTGAAAATACGCAACACCACTTCAGGAAACAAGAACAGAATCACCCCCGCGCACAGCATGAAGGCGGTGCCCAACAGCATGGCCGCCCAGCCGGAAACCACCACGCCGGGTGCGTCCCGCCGCCCCACTGCCTGCCCTACCCGCACCGCTCCCGCGGAACTCACGCCCAGTGGCACCATAAACGTCACGCTCGCCACATTCAGCGCAATCTGGTGAGCCGCCAGCGACAGCGCGTCAAGGCGCGCAATCAGTGCGGTGGCCAAGGCAAACACGCCGTACTCAGCTGTAATTTGCATGGCCACAGGGAAGCCAAGCACCACAAGTTCCCGAACCACTGGCCAATCGAATCGCCGCGATGCCCGCGAGAGGCCAGTCGAATTGGCGCGCTCCTTAATCCAAACGAAGACGACCAGCACCGCAAACATGTAGATGCGGGAAAAGAACGTGGCCCATCCTGCGCCCTCCACCCCAAGGGAAGGAAAGCCCAGGTTGCCGAATACCAGCAGCCAGTTCACCAGCACGTTCACCAGGTTTGCGGATACCAGCGCGAACATCACGGGCCCTACATGGTTCATTGACTGCAGGTAGCGACGGAAAACCACATAGAGCAACAGCGGCAAAGTGCTCCACACCAGAGTCTTCAAGTACGGGATGGCGTCGGCCACCACCCGCGGGTCCGCGCCCCAATTGCGTGCCACTGGCAGTAGTGCGAAAGCAATGATGGTCACCAACGGCGTAAGGGCCAGGGCAATCCAAATGCCTTGAATCAGGCAGTGATTACAGCGCTTCAGGTTGTTTGCGCCGAAGGCTTGGCTGATGAGCGTATCCAACCCCAACAGCAGCCCCAGGCTAAAGAAGGTGAGCACATTTACAAACAGGGCACCAAAACTAACCGCACCAATGGCTTCGGCACTCAGGCGGCCTACCATCATGGTGTCCACCACCGTCATTGCCATCCATCCCAGCTCGGCAAACACCACCGGCAGTGCCAGCATGGTCATGGGTGGCAATTCCTTGCGGATGGCGCTTGGCGAGTACATGAGGATGAATCACGAAGCGAAGAGGCGTCGGTGAGCGCTTGGTCGCTAGGAGACCAGAGCGTCCTCTCTGCCTGGTTGGGCATCTACAGCCGTTCGGATGCCGCGCATGGTGTCCAGTTCCTGCTGCATGCGGGCCCGGACGGTATCTCTCAGAGAAACGGCATCCTTCCACAACTCGCGATTCACCGGGATGGGGTCCAGCACACGAACGGTGAAATTCCGGGCATCCGAAAAAAGCAGGGAGTTTCGCTGCAGCAGTTGGCCCGTGCCTTCAATTACCACAGGAAGAATGGGCACACCGGTCTTGAGCGCGAGACGAAATGGACCGTCCTGGAAGCCCAACAAGTTGCCATCGCGGCTTCGTGTACCTTCAGGGAAGAACAGAACAGGCATACCCTTATCCAGGTATCGCGCGGATTGAATCAGCGCCTTTGCACCTGCCCGCGAATCCTTGCGGTCCACAGCAATCTGGCCCGCCATCCCAAACATCCAGCCGACTACTGGAATGGAAAACAGCTCTTTCTTGGCAACCCACTTGAAGTCGAAGGGAAGGCACGAGATCACCGGGATGTCGGTGTGGCTCTGGTGATTGCTCACCAGGATGAAAGCGCCATCGTGAATGCTTGGGACCTTGCCCTCTATCACGACTCGCCAGGAAGGCAGAAGGCGTGTGACCACATAGCCACACCAATGCAGGAAGCGTCCGGCGCGACGCCGTAGGGGGTCGCGGTCCAGCAGGACGATTCCCGCCATCACCAGATACTCGAAAATGGCCAGAAATGCCGTGGCGCCCCAAACCCATATGGAGCGGAGATACGAAGCCATGCGCGACGGAGAGCCTCCCTACCTTCAGTGTTGCACTGAATATCCCGTCGCGGCTCCGGTGGCTGCTGCGCACGCTGTTTGCTGCGCACGCTGACCCTCCAGAATTCTCACCGCCGATAACGCCGAATCACGGGGAAGCGGATAATCCATTCAGCTATGACACTAGTCGTGCGAGTGCGTCCGCTGCCCGGTTTAGTTCCTCCGCGCTGTTATAAATATGCGGGCACCATCGGATGCCCTCGAGGTCGCCGCGAGCTGTCACCGCACCAGAGATTTTGTGATCTCGCCAGAGAACTCTGCCCATTTCCTGAGTGTTTTTGCCTTCCACGCGAAACTTCACGACGGCCCCGCTAAGTTCCTTCTCCAGCGGAGTCAAGATCCTCACACCGCGAATCTTGCTGAGCCGCTGCTTCAGGTGTGCCGCCAGATGCAGGGCTCTCGCTTCCACATTGCCCATCCCTATTTTTTCAAGGAATGAGGCAGCCTCACCTGCCGCTACCAGACGGGCATCGTCTCGTTGCCCTAATACGCCAAAGCGCGTCACTCCTTCGAGTAGTTCTGAATATCCCGCGGTGACAATGGACGGCCACAGTTCATCCTGTCGGCCATTCTTGACGAACAAGACCCCCGCCTCCAGCGGACCCATTGGCCACTTGTGCATGCTGCTTGCGTATGAGTCACAGCCAATCTCCTGCAGGCTAACGTGCAACATGCCGAAACTCTGCGCGCCATCCAGGTGTACCCAGATATTCTTGCCCTTTGCTAGCGCGGTGATCTCTTTGGCGGGATATCGGATGCCTGTGGTGTTCGTGACGTGAGTAAAAGCAATTACCTTCGTCCGCGCCGTGATCGCGCCTTCAATGCCCCGAATCAGACGCTGTGCGCTTACGCCGTCAACCGGCGTGGGCACCTCCCGAATTACCACCCCTGTGCGTTTTGCCAGCACTTTCCAGCTGGCATTGTTGGAAGGGTGGTTGTGCGAGGTGATGATCACCTCATCCCCTGCTCGCAGGTTCAACCCGCGGACGATGGTGTTGGTGGCCTCGCTTGTATTGCGGGTCATCGTCACCTCAGAGGGCTTAGCACCCAGTACACGAGCAAGTTTCTGGCGCGCATCGGCTTCCAGTTCGGTGTACTTCTCACGATTTTCAAACGAAGGGTTCGCGTAAAAATCTTTCAAGTACTCCAAATGTTTCGCGATTACCGGCTTTGATGCCGGGCACACGTTCGCTGCGTTCAGGAAGATCAGGTCGTCTTGGAGCGGGAACTCCTTGCGCACTGAGCCCCAAAACACTTCGTCTCCACCAGACTGAAACGGTGACGATTGCAGCCTCTGCGTCCACAAAGCGGCAGTGCCAGCAACAGCGGTAGTTGCACTTCCGTAACGAAATAGCTGTCGACGGGAAACCATCAAACACCTCGAGAGTCTGGATTGAAGGAGGCGAGCGAGATGCCCGCGATGCGGCGGGGCATCGCAACCTGGAGCAGAGTATATGCGCTTCCGAACCTTCCGCAAAGGATAGCAAATTCATCGCAATATCCAGCAAGAAAGCCCTTAGAAACGCAGAGAAATATCCGAAAAGCATTGACCAGCGCACCAAAAGACCCATAAAGTACTAGGAATGAACCGGACTGCTCGTGCCCTGATCGGGATCCTGCTGCTTACGGCTCTCGCCTCTACTGCTACGGCCTTCCTTACCAGTTATCCCAGTCTGCCGGAAGCCCTTGGCGGAGCGCCTCCTCCACCCGCCTTAACCGCGGAGATCAGTGATACTCCCATCTATCAGGAGTTGCCCATCCTTCGCGGAGATACGTTGCAGGCAGTGCTGCGTCGGGCGGAGTTGGATACACCTACAGAAGATGGGCTGATGCGGGCTGTGATGAGTGCTTACGATGTGCGCAAGCTGCGCGCGGGTACTTCCTTCCGGCTTACGCGTACCGCCCTACACGAGCCTCGCAAGCTGGAATACCAACTCGACGCTGACCGTGTCCTCGAAATTGAAGTTGCGAAGGATGACGGCTCGGCTCAGACTCTCCAGGCTAAGGTCTCGGAGATTCCCAGCACGGTAGAAACGGTGCCCATCTGCGCCACCCTGCGGGGGTCGCTTTTCCAGAGCATTAGCGATGTGGATGAGAGCCCGGAACTTGCCATCCGCATGGCGGAAATTTTCGCCTGGGATCTCGATTTCAACACCGATCCCCAGAATGGTGATGAGTTCTGCCTGCTGGTGGAAAAGAAGACCTACGGCAATGGGCAGCCCTCCACCTACGGCCGCATTTTCGCGGCCACCTATAACAACATGGGGAAGATGCACGACGCTTATGCCTTTGAGGACAAGGAAGGCAAATTGGCCTATTACTCCGGAGATGGCAAGAGTTTGCAGGCAGCCTTCCTGCGCTCACCACTGCGGTTCGCCGCACGGATTAGCTCACGTTTTTCGCACAGCCGGCTGCACCCCATCCTGAAGATCCGCCGTCCGCATCTGGGCATCGACTATGCCGCGCCTACGGGTACCCCTGTCCAGTCAGTGGCTTCTGGCACGGTGGTTTTCTCCGGCAGGCAGCGCGGCGCTGGAAATCTGATCACCATTCGCCACAGCAATGGCTTTGAGACGATGTACATGCATCTCTCCCGGCGGCAGGTGAAGGCGGGCCAGAAAATTTCGCAGGGCCAGCAAATTGGGCTGGTGGGTTCTACTGGCCTCAGTACGGGTCCGCATTTGGATTTCCGTATCCGCAAGGGTGGGCGGTACATGAACTTCGAGAAGATGAATTTGCCGCGAGAGTCTACGGTTCCCGCCGCGCAGCGCGCCGTTTTCCAGAAGGTGCGTGATGGATTTGTCGCCATGCTGCGGCAGCACCCGGGGGCAGGTGACGCCGTGCTTGCCCTTCATCGAAGCGATAACCAGAGCAAGCCGGCAGTAGAAACCAGCCAACAGTAGCTGGCTTACCCGCTCGTGATACCCTGTCAACACTGTTTGACTTCGGGTGATTGCTTCGATATGGAATCAACAAAACCGTTCGCTACTCCTCCCCCCGAGGATCACGTTCACGGTGTCGGCTCTCCTTGGCAGCGGATCGCGGCGGGGGAGGACTTCCGGGCGCTTCTCCGTGCCAAGAAAAGGTTCATCGTTGCGGGCACGACCTTCTTTCTGGTCTATTACTTTGCCCTTCCTGTACTCACCGGGTTTTGGCCTGAATTGATGGGCCAGAAGGCCATGGGGCACTTCAGCTTGGCCTATGTGTTTGCGCTCACACAGTTCCCCATGGCCTGGTTGCTGGCTGCGGCCTACCTGCGTGCCGCCTCGAAGTTCGACAGGGATGCCGCTGCCGTGATTGCCCGGCATCTTCCTGACAAATCCAAGTCCCACCCGGAGATCGCTGCCGAATGACCGCTATTCTGATGACGCTGGCCTTTGTGATTGCCACACTGGGCATTACCGCTTGGGCCTCAAGGCGCTCTACTGGGGCCATCTCTTTTTTTGCCGCGGGTCGCAACATCACTGCCTGGCAGAATGGGCTTGCCGTGGCGGGCGACTATATGAGCGCTGCCTCGTTTCTTGGTATCACCGGCCTCATCGCCTACTACGGCTATGACGGATTCATGTACTCAGTGGGGTTCCTGGTGGCGTACCTCACGGTGCTGCTGATTGTCGCCGAACCGCTTCGAAATTCCGGCAAATACACCATCGCCGATGTGCTGGCCTATCGCCTGAGCCCACGCCCCGTGCGCGCGATGGCCGCCTTCAGCACCCTTACCATCAGCGGCTTTTACATGATTGCGCAAATGGTGGGTGCTGGAGCCATGGTGAGCCTGCTGATGAAAGAAACTGGCATTGATTTCCGCATGTCCGTGATTTCGGTTGGCATGCTCATGATCGTCTATGTGGTATTCGGCGGCATGCTTGCCACCACTTGGGTGCAGATTGTGAAGGCCGTGCTGCTCATGGCCGGGGTCATCCTGCTTTCGATCCTGGTGATGTCCAATTTTGGATTCAGCTTCGAGTCCTTTTTCGCGGCTGCCACGGAGGTCCGCTACACCGAAGATGGTGCCGCCGTCGTTCGTGATTTCATGCAACCGGGGCTCTACTACAAGCTGCCCTATGGGCCTTTGAATCTCATTTCCCTCTCCATGGCGTTGATCCTCGGAACAGCGGGACTGCCGCACATCCTGGTTCGGTTCTATACCGTTCCGGATGCACCCACGGCTCGCGTGAGCGTGGTTTGGGCCATGGGCATTATCGGCTTTTTCTACGTGCTTACCACCTTCCTCGGGATGGGGGCGGCTTTGCTGGTTGGCCGCGATACCATTGCCGCCAACGGTGGCATCAACATGAGCGCTCCCTTGCTGGCGCTTGAACTCGGCGGCGAGCTTTTCCTCGCCTTTATCGCAGCAGTTACCTTTGCCACCATTCTGGCTGTTGTTGCCGGGCTCACCATTAGTGCTTCTACCTCCGTGGCGCACGATTTTTATTCGAACGTACTGCGTGCCGGAAAGCCTACGTCTCCCAAGGAAGAGGTGTTCGTCGCCCGGGTTACTGCCATTGGTTTGGGGATGGGCGCGGTGTTCGTCGCCATTCTGATTGGACCCTCGGCCAATGTTGCGTTTCTTGTGGGCCTCGCGTTTGCCGTTGCCGCAGCGGCTAACCTGCCAGTGATTCTTTTCTCGCTGTTCTGGAAGCGCTTCAATACGATTGGTGCGGTGACGGGCATGGCCACGGGTCTCCTCAGCAGCATTGTGTTGATTGGCATCGGACCTAGCTTCATGGGTGCAGATGCGATCTTTCCGCTTGAGAATCCAGGAATCGTAAGTATTCCTGCTGGTTTCCTGGGGGCGATTCTGGGGACACTCGTACGCCGTGAACCCGAGGCGGAGCGCCAGTTCACGGAACTCGTAGTCCGCGCCAATACGGGCCTGGGTGCGGAGAAAGCAACCTTGCACTAGCTCCGGCGTAGCGCCCCTACGTGGGAGCAACGCGCTTTTGTACGCGACGGGTGTGCTGGCCGCTGAAGTCAGACTTCGTTCATCGAACGTCAGCCCTGGAAGCCCTTACGCGGGGATTCCCCTGCAAGGATCTCCAGATAAACAGTTCACGGGCGGCGCATTTACGACATTGGCCTAGCCCGCCACATCCTCTGAGGCTGGGTCAAGCGTTGGGCTGGGACGCGGGCTAGGGGTGGGCGCCCAGTCTTCGGGTTTCGCGGGTTCCTTCCTCCCTGAAGCGGGCAAGCGCAGCCACCCGCGAAGAACGGCAGGTATCCGTAGCATGTCTTCGAGAATCAGATAGCCTGCCGGGACAATTCCGAGAGTGATGAACGTGGCGAAGAGCACACCGAAGGCCAGCGAGATGGCCATCGGAATCAGGAACTGGGCCTGGACGCTGGTTTCCAGCAGCAGCGGCGTAAGTCCCGCGAAGGTGGTAAGAGAGGTAAGCATGATGGGGCGGAACCTTTCCACTCCCGCGTTGCTCACCGCTTCCAGGACCGTCGCGCCTTCCTCGCGCACCTTGCGATTGATGAAATCCACGAGTACCAGGCTGTCGTTCACCACTACCCCGGTGAGCGCCACCATGCCGCAGAGTGACAGCACACTGAGGTCCATGCCCATCAACAGGTGGCCAGCCACTGCACCCACCAACCCGAATGGAACAGCGGAGAGCACAATTACCGGTTGGATGTAGCTTTTGAATGGAATCGCCATCAGCGCGTAAATCACCAGCAGCGAGAACAGGAAGCCCTTCCCAAGGGCGTCGACGCTCTGCTGCTGTTCGCGCTGGGTGCCTTCCAGGCTATAGCGCAAGCCCGGATATCGGGCCAACAGACCTGGCATTACGTTTGTGGTGACGTCCGTCAGGATATCGTTCGCGTTTGCTGCGGCCTCGTCTACGTCGGCAGTGACGTTGATGGTGCGGTTCCGGTCAACGCGTGTAATGGTGGAAAATCCACGGCCAACATTGGCGTCCGCCACCTGGCTGAAGGGCACTTCCGCTCCGTTGGGCGTGCGGATGCGCATCTGCTCCAGGCTGGCCAGGGAGCGCCGCTCCTGCTCCGGATAGCGGACCATTACCTTTAGCTCGTCGCGCCCGCGTTGGATGCGTTGGGCCTCCTCCCCATAGAAAGCTTGGCGGACCTGGCGAGCCAGATCAGACATAGACAACCCGAGCTGCTCAGCTTGTGGCTTGATGCGTAGTTTTACTTCCTCCTTGCCGGAGCGAAAACTGTCCGCGATGCTCGAGACGCCAGGGTACTGGGCTAGGCGCTGACGCAGTTCTTCGCTGGCGGCCCGTAGTGCTCGCATGTCAGGGCCCGAAAGTTGGATGTTGACGTCGTCTCCCGCGCTGAAAAGTGATGCGGTATAGGTGAGTTGCACGGCACCGGCAACGGGACCCGCAAGCTCGCGCCACCGGCGCATCACGTGCTCGCTGGATACGGTACGCAGTTCTGAGGTGGCAAGTTCGATGTTTACTTCGCCAAGGTGTGCGCCGGATGCGGAGGCCAGTGCCTGGCCATTGTTCTTTCCCTGGATGACGGCGAATGGCTGTTCGCCCACGGAAGTGAGCATCTGCTTGAAGTTGCTGGCTTCATCCGGAGATCGGTTCCCGTCGAGTTCCTCCCGCAACTGAAGTGCGGCGCTCTCAATCTGGCGGACGGCTTCCTCCGTTTTAGAAACGGGTGTACCTAGTGGCATGGTTACCATCGCCACCACGTAATCCGCTTCCACATTGGGCATGAAGACCAGCTTCACCCAGCCAGCGCCCACCGCCCCCGCGGTAATCAGTAGCATTGCCACGGCCAGGGCCACGGTAGTGTAGCGGTGTCGCATCGCCATCAGCAGAGTGGGCTGGTAGAGTCGCCGTGCCACCCACATGATGCCCTTCGCAAAAAATTCCTGGAAGCGAATCCAAAAGGCAAAGATGCCACGCGGCCTGCCGCTGGCAATCTTCTCGTGCGACAAGTGCGAAGGCAAAACCATTAAGCTCTCAATGAGTGAGAACACCAGTGTGGGAATAATGATCAGTGGAATCACCCGCCAGAACTTGCCGGTGTAGCCGGGTACCATCATCAGCGGAGTGAACGCGGCCACCGTCGTAAGCACGGCGAAGATCACCGGTACCAGCACCTTGTGTGTGCCACGGATTGCTCCCTCCACTCCCTCCACGCCGTTCTCGTGCTCGGTGTGAATACTCTCCGCCACCACAATGGCGTCGTCCACCACAATGCCCAGCACCACAATGAAGGCGAAGAGCGAAAGCATATTCACTGACACATCAAAGACAGGCATCAGCCAAATGGCGCCCAGAAAGGAAATTGGAATCCCGAGACTCACCCAAATCGCGAGTCGGAACTTCAGAAATAAGGCCAGCACCAGGAAGACAAGCAGCAAGCCGTTATACCCGTTGCGGATGAGTAGCTCCATGCGCTGCTGCAGGTAAAGGGAATTGTCCTGCCAGATGGTGAGTTCGATTCCTGCAGGCATCCGCCCACGCATGCTGGCGACGTGTTCCTTTACAGCCGCCGCGAGTTCCAGCACGTTCTGGTCTCCCACGCGGAACACCTGGACGAGCACTGCTGGCTTTCCATTAAAGCGCGCTGCCTGGTCGGTTTCCGCGAAGCCATCCACCACTTGGGCCACGTCTTTCAACAAAATGCGCGATCCGTCCACACGTGAGATCAGCGGAATTCCAGCGAAATCCTCACCCACGTAGGCCTGCCCCTTAGTGCGCAGCAGAATCTCTCCCCCTTCTGTTTTCACGGAGCCGCCGGGAAGATCCAAAGAGTTGCGCCTTACAGCCTCTGCCACATCGTTGAATGTGAGCCCGTGCCGGAGCAGGGTGGTCTCAGAGACTTCGATGGAGACTTCGTAAGGGCGCGTGTTGGTAAGTTCCACCACCGTGACGTTGGGCAAGGTGAGCAATTCGTCGCGCAGTTGTTCCCCGAGGCGCTTTAGGGTTAGTTCGGGAGCTTCTCCAGAGAGGGCCACATAAAGCACCTGGTTGCGAGGCGTCACCTCGCGGATCACTGGATTCTCGATGTTCTCAGGAAACGTATCGATGGCGTCCACACGGCTCTTGACATCGTCCAGAAGTTCGCGGGAGTTGAAGCCCTCCAGCACTTCCACCAGCACGGTGCCCGCGCCCTCTGCAGCGGAGGACGTGATTTTCTTCACTCCATCCAGACCCTGAATGGCTTCTTCAATGCGAACGCAAACGCCTTCCTCCACCTCTTCCGGCGTGGCCCCAGGATAAGGCACGGTAACACTGATGATGTCCGTGGCCATTTCAGGGAATATCTCTTTGCGCACGGTGGTGATGGTGAAGATGCCCGCGGCCACAATCAGCAGCATTAGAAGATTAGCCGCGACGCTGTTCCGCGCAAACCAGGTGGCGATACCCTTCATTCCGCGCCTCCCTGCCCGGGCTGCTGGCTACCCGCAACGCGGACGCGCATTCCCTGGGTGGGCGCATCGAGGATAGAAATCACTACCTGCTCGCCATCGTCCAGGCCTTTACGCAAGATCACGCGATCCGTTTCCCCGCGTAGCACCTCCACGGAACGAAGATCCACGCGCTGTTCGCTATCCACCACATAGACGAGATCCCCAGCGCGCAGAGCGGAACGGGGAAGGGCCACCGCGCTGTGGATGGATCTTCCCACGATCTCTGCCTCCACAAACATGCCGGCGGCTAGCGGTGGGCGGTTCTTAGGGCCTCTCTCATAGGGGTCGTTCACTTCTGCGATCACCTGGATCATCCGCGTCTTGCTGTCAATCTCCCCTTCGGTACGCACGATGCGGCCCTGCCAGGAATGCTCTGTTCCGGCAAAGGTGGCAAAAAAACGAACGGGAACTCCCTGGGCGGAGGAGGGCTCGCCAGCGTAACTCATCGGCAATTGCAGAAACGCGGCGTCCTCATCGGGAATAGGCAGCAGAACTTCGGCGATGTCTACACCATAAATGTTTGCGATCACACTTCCGCGGTTCAGGAACTGCCCCAAGTCCACCAGTTTCTGCCGGACCCGTCCCCGGTAGGGCGCGTAGATCTTCGTGCGCTCGAGATCGAGTTCCGCACGCTTTACCGCGGCTTGTCGGCTTTCAAGCAACGCCTGCGCCTCCCGCATCTGCGGTTCGCGTAATGCCAGCGGGCTGGGATTTCCCTTGCCCAAAGTGGCCCATTCGCGCTTCGCGACAGCGGCCTCCTCCCGTTCCCGCTCAAGGCGTACTTCTGCTTCGGCGATCGCGGTGCGAGCCTGCAGCAGAGACAGTTCGTAGTCAGCCGTATCGAGTTTCACCAGCAATTCGCCCTCTTCGAAGAATGCGCCTCCAGCAAGCGAGGGCGAAACCCACACTACCCGTCCTGCCACCTCGTTGAGGATGGAACTCTCTCTCTTTGGGCGAACGGTGCCTTGCGAGCGCACACGAAACTGGATGGGCTGCGCCTTTACCGTAGCTGTTCGTACGACGGGCAAAGGTGTTTGCGGAGTCTCTGTCTGCACTTCTGGACGGTTCACGATCATGGTCCAGGCAGCCAGTGCGCCTGCTCCCACAATGCAGATAGGCAGAAGGATAAGAGCAATTTTACGTAGGAAGTTCATGGTTATTCCCAGGAGCGATTCGTTGCTGAATCCGGTGGAAGAGGGCGGTCTGCTGCGTGCGAGGAGTGCGCGACGGGAGGAATGTCCCCGGAGCCTGCCTCAGCGGGAGACCTCTCAAAGCCGCCGCCCAGCGCGAGATAAAGATCCACGCGATTGGTGAGGCGCTGGCGCTGGATCTCAATCAGGCTGGCCTCGGCTGCAAGTGCTGCACGCTCTGCCGTCAGCACCGCAAGCACATCGGCCAAACCGCTGCGGTATTGCTGTTCGGAAAGGTCGCGCGCGGCTACTGCTTCACGGACATTTTGCTGTACACTAGCCTCCTGTTCGGCAAGTAATCGCTCGGCGGCCAGGGCGGTTTCCACCTCTCGATAGGCAGTGAGCAATGTTTGCTGAAACCCTGCAGTGCCTTCAGCCACCTGCGCTTCGCGCAATTTGGCCTGGTTGCTGAGCCTCTGCCCGTCGAAGAGCGGAGCCGTAACGCCCGTAATCAGGTTGTAGTTCAGGAAATTGCCCTTCACGATGTCAGTAAGTTGGTTGCTGCCATAACCACCACTGGAAGTTAGGGAGAAAGCCGGGTAGCGAGTTGCGCGGGCTTCGGTAACGCGCGCGCCAGCCGCGGCAAGGCGACGTTCCGCGGCAACTAGGTCAGGACGGCGGGCCACGATGTCAGCGGGCAAGCCTGCGGGCGGTGCGGCAGGCAGCATGGGCAATGCGGCCGGTGCGGGGAGGCTTGCATCCGGGTAGCTTCCCGCCAGCGTTTGCAGCAAGCGGATCGCCACATCGCGCTGGGCCGTCTGCTCCTTGAGCCGTGTTTCGGCAGAGGCGAGGTCAGTAAGTGTCAAACGCACATCCAGCGGGGGCCGCAGTCCCCGTTCGTAGCGGAAGCGAACGGTATCCAACACTTGCTGGTAGTTTGCAATCGTACGATTACTGAGGGATAGCTGTTGGTTGATGGCGGCGGCCAGGAACCACTGCCGGGCGATCTGCGCAGCCAGGGATTGACGTGCCGCGCGCAAGTCTTCATAAGCTGCCTCGGCATCCGCGGAGGCAGCGAGTCTCCCGGCCTTAATTCGACCCCAAAGGTCCAGTTCCCAGCCAATGTTGATGCCCAGATTGGCGACCGTGAATGTGTTGCTTAGTACGCGGCCTTCGGCACCGGGGAAAGGCAAGCCAACAAAGTTCTGTCGCTGGCGGTTGCGGCTGAGGCCAATTTCAGCCTGTGGCCAGAAACTGGCGGATGCGAGGTTGGCCTGGACGAGTGCGCTTTCGATCCGGGCACTGGTGGCTTCCAGCGAGTAGCTTTCCTGCATGGCGGCGTCAATCAACGCGTCTAGTGCAGGCTCCGCAAAACTGTGCCACCATTCCCCCTCCACCGCTTTCGAGGAATCGCGTTTGTCAGGTGCCGCGCCGCTCCAGTTCTCAGGCACCGGAATGCTGGCATGGGGTGTTACCAATTGGGGGCGTTTGGGCATTGCCGCGCAGCCGGCCATCAGCAGCAGAGTCACAGCGAAAACTACAGGCGCAATCATTTGGGTCGAGAGAGTCATCACCAATCCTTATTCCTGCTCTGCAGCGGCCGAAGTGAGAGCGTGGCCCAAGACGCGCTCTTTCCACTGCTCAAGTGGTATTGAGGTTTGCGGGCGGCTCAGAGGTGCCCGCAGTGCTGCTGCCGCGAAGGTCACCAGATACTCACGCATCAGGGAATCGTCTCCTGCATCCACCAGACCGCCGGAGGACATTTCCACCTCCGCCCCGTTGTGCAGGGCGTGGATCATGCTGCCGATCACAAAGTGTATGCGCCAGAAAGATTCCTGGCAGAGCGCGTTCGGCAAAACGGCCAGGAAAGCTGGCCCAAAGTGGGCCATCATCTCGTGGAACTGCGCGTGAAAAGAGGGGCGGTCGAACAGGCGGGGGGCGGAGTAGATGCGTCCCACCAGACGCTTGAAATTTGCACCGTTTCCTCCACTCGTGCAGGCGTCCACGCAGGGGAAAATCAACGCGCGCAGAACGTCTTCAAGGCTTGCTGGTTCCGGAGCTGCGTTCGCCTGAAAAGCTTTCAGAAGCGCGATGCGCTTGCCGTTGATGGTCTCAAACCAGCGGGCGAAAACGGCCTCGATCAATTCATCCTTCGAGCGAAAGTGGTAGTTCACCGCGGCGACATTGGCCCCAGCTTCCTGCGTGATGTCTCGTAGCGAAGCGGCATCGAAGCCCTTCTCGGCGAACAACAACTCGGCCGCATTCAGGATCCTGTCTTTTGTCTCGCGGGCATCCCCCGCTTGCCGTGAACTGTCTGTCGCCATAACGCCCATTGCTCTCTGAGAATCAACGAACCTTGCTGTCGCGCGTTCCAGCAGCGGCGACATTCAGTTGAGATGAAACAAACGTTTGATTTATTGCAAGAATAACGCAAATCCCGAATGAACACGCGCAGCAGCAGGGGGAAATCAATCATGCGCTAGGGAGGGGATAACGGATGGAAAAGGAGGCAACCAGAGGAAGGGGAGGTGGTGGGCGCGACAGGACTCGAACCTGTGACCTCCTGCGTGTGAAGCAGGCGCTCTAACCAACTGAGCTACGCGCCCCGAAACCTTTAGAATACCACAAGCATAGAGGGGCACTTTTCACCCAGGTTGCCGGGTAGCGCGGCGCGGAATACACGCCACGGGGCTTGCCATTCAGTTCGCCGGCCCCCTGAATCTCTCAGCGTTTACTCAACAGTGGTTTACTCAACAATGCTCCAGCCAAAAGGCGAAGCTCCCGCCGGGGATGCATTGGAGTCCTTGTCTGGCGATTCCCCGCGGCGCGTTACCCTGGAAGTATTCCCCAATGGCAAACATGGCGCGAAAACCCGAAGTGATGAGCCCCGCTGGCTACTGGCCCCAGCTGCGAGCGGCCGTAGAAGCGGGAGCGGATGCCGTGTATTTCGGATTGCGGCACTTTACTGCCCGCGCGAAGGTGGGGTTCGCAACCGCTGAAGTGCCCGAATTGATGCAGACCCTGCACAAGCGAGGCGTCCGTGGTTATGTGACATTTAACACGCTGATTTTTGAAAACGAACTGACGGAGGCGGCGGATACGATCGGCCAACTCGCTGAGGCGGGCGTGGATGCTTTGATTGTGCAGGACTATGCCGCGGTGCAGCTTGCGCAGCGGATTGCGCCAAACCTGGAACTGCATGCCAGCACGCAAATGAGCATCACGAATGCCGAAGGCGTGGCAATGGCGATGCGGCATGGAATCGCCCGCGTCACCCTGGCGCGAGAGCTATCGATTCCAGAGATCCAGCAAATCTACGCGCACACCGGCTGTGAGTTGGAAGTGTTTGTGCACGGGGCGTTGTGCGTTGCTTACTCCGGCCAGTGCTTCTCCTCGGAGGCTTGGGGAGGGCGGAGTGCTAACCGGGGGCAGTGCGCCCAGGCCTGCCGCTTGCCCTATGAGTTGCTGGTGGATGGGCAGCTTGAGCCCTTGGGCGATAAGCGCTATTTGCTGTCGCCGGGGGACCTGTTTGCGCTTCGGCAAGTGCCGGATCTAGCAGCCGCGGGCGTGGCCGCGCTGAAGATTGAGGGGCGCTACAAGGATGAGGAGTATGTGGCAGCCACCACCAAGGCCTATCGGGAGGCCGTGGATGCGGCGTGGGTGGGGCGTGAGCATCCGTTGAGCGACCTCGATCAGTTGAACCTGGAGCAGGTTTATTCGCGAGGCATGGGTCCGCACTTTTTGACCGGGACAAATCATCAGGTGGTGGTGGACGGGCGTGCGCCCAGGCACCGCGGGGTTCGCATGGGCGAGGTGGTGCGGGTAGGACGCGATGATGTTCTGGTGCAGCCGGCGGCCGCGCACCGGCTGTCGCCGTTGAAGCCGGGCGACGGGGTGGTGTTCGATGCCGCGGACTGGCGCAGCCCGGAGGAGAACGAAGAAGGTGGCCGGGTCTACGATGTTGAATTTGCCGGGGGTCTGTTGCGATTGCGTTTTGCCAACAACGCGGTGAATTTCGCACGAATCCGCCCCGGTGACCTCTTGTGGCGAACCCACGACCCGGAACTCAGCCGCAGTTATCGCAGCCTCACGGAGCCTTCCGCCCCGGTTACCCGGCAGGCGGTGCTTCTGAAAGTATTTGCCGAAGAGGGCCAGCCATTGCGGATGCAGTGGAGCCTTGCGGAAAAGCCCGCTGTTTCCGTGACAGTGGTATCCCCGGAAGCACTAGGAGCCGCGGCGCGCAGCCCTCTGTCGCGCGAGTTGTTGGAGATGCAATGCGGGCGTTTGGGCAACACGCCTTATGTGCTCAGTGGTGTGATGCTGCACAGGAAAGGACAGCCCTTCGCCCCAACATCATTGCTGAACCAAATGCGACGGGAGGCGGTAGAGCAATTGCAGTCGATGCAGGCTGGACATACCGTGATACTTGCAGAGACCCCCGCGAAGGTGCTGGCAGAACTGCAACCCTTGCCTGAACCGGCGGCGACCAGACTAGGGGATGACCTCCATCCGCGACTGCATGTGCTGGTACGCACGCAGGCTCAGTTAGACGCGGCCCTAGCGCTTGGTGCTGCGAGCATTACGCTCGATTACCTTGACCTGTATGGTCTGAAGCCGTCAGTGGAACGGGTGCGGCAAAGTGGAATCGGGGTGCGCGTGGCCACCCCCCGAGTGCTGAAACCCGGCGAGGAAAGAGTGCTGGAGTTCCTCCTGCGGCTGGAGTGTCCACTGTTGGTGCGGGCTGGAGGCATGCTTGAGGCGCTGCGCGCGCATCCTGAGCGCGAGCTTACCGGAGACTTTAGCCTGAATGTAGCCAATGCAGTGGCCGCACGGCCCTATTTGGATTTCGGGCTTCAGCGGATCACGCCCACGCACGATCTGAATGCAGCGCAGATTCTTGACCTTGCGAAAAGGGTAGGTCCGGCGCGGCTGGAGGTGGTTGCCTACCAGCATTTGCCGGTCTTTCACACGGAGCACTGCGTGTTCTGCCGCTACCTTTCGGACGGCACCAGCTATAAGGATTGCGGACGCCCTTGCGAAACCCACGTCGTTTCGCTTCGTGATCCGCAGGGACGGGCACACCCGCTGCTAGCCGACGTGGGGTGTCGCAATACCGTGTTTGGAGCCGAGGCACAGCATGCTGCCGGGCATCTGGCGGAATGGCTACGAGCCGGGCTGAGAGACTTCCGTCTGGAGTTTGCCCACGAGGGTGATGCGGAAGTGCATGCAGTGATCAGCGCATTCAAGATTGCTCTGGAAGCATGGCAGGCGGGACGCTATGGGGCGAAGGATGCGACATCTCTGGAGGAAGCATTGGCGAGAGTGGCACCGGAAGGAATCACCGAAGGTAGTCTGTTTGTGCCTTCCAGCCAGTTTGTGAGCCTTGCCGTCCTGGAGCAGCGATAAGCGATGGCGGACATTCGCAAGGTGGGGCTCTTCACGATGCGCGAGGGGCGCGTGTTGCTATGCCGTCGCCGCAAAAAGAGGCAACCCCTCATCTTGCCTGGCGGTAAGCGCGAGCCCGGGGAGAGTTCCATCCAGACGCTGCTTCGGGAGTTGCGGGAGGAACTCGGGGAAGTCGTTTTGCTGCAGCCTGAACTGCTGGGAATGTACGAGGCGGCGGCGGCGAACTCTACTCCAGACGCTCCGATGACGGTAGAAATTGAGCTATTCGGCGGGACGATCCAGGGCAACCTGCAGGCCAGCGCGGAGATCGAAGAGTTGGTGTGGTTTGGGCCAGAAGACGACTGGGGGCTCCTGGCCCCCAGTTTGGTCCATCTGATTTTTCCTGATTTACAGGCACGCGGCCTGCTGCCCTGGTAGCGGTTACTTTTCTTCGCTGGCTAGCCACGCATAAAGGAACCCGCCAATGGCTGCTCCCACAAGCGGGGCAACCCAAAAGAGCCAAAGCTGTTCCAGCGCCCAACCACCTGCAAACGGTGCACGTCCGGTGCTGCGTGCGGGGTTCACTGAGGTGTGGGTTACCGGGATGCTAATGAGGTGGATGAGAGTGAGGCAGAGACCGATAGCAATGGGGGCCAGTCCAGCGGGAGCGCGCTTATCAGGGGACCCCATAATCACGAACAGGAACAAGGCTGCCAGGACGACAGCTGCCCCCAGGCCGCCCAGCACGGCAGGATGTCCTTGGACGAAGAAGCGCCCACCCGCTCAGAGGCCGAGCGTGACGGCGGGGTTCAGATGACAACCCGAGATGTGCCCGATGGCAAATGCCATCGTCAGCACGGTAAGGCCAAAAGCAAGGGCTGCTCCTAGCAGCCCGATGCCCACTTCGGGGAATGCGGCTGCAGGAACGGCAGACCCGCAACCGCCAAAAGTGAGCCAGAACGTTCCCAAAAATTCCGCTGTGGTTCGCTTGATCGGATAGAAGACCTTTCTGGTAAGTGCAAGCCAATCCGAAAAATCAGGAACTGCCTCGAATTTGGGGCTGTAAGCCACTGCTTGCAAGGTGCTTTCATTCCAATTTCAGTCTGTTCAAGCGAGTTTCTCACTACGCTGCTGGGAGATCAGCCGCTCAGATGTCTTCAGAAAATTGAAATTTTTTACCCAAAGCTTTCCGCAAAAATGAGAGCAAGGATGGCTCTGTTACACTGAAGGTCTGCTGATGTCCCCTTCGGAACAATTATCCGCTGACCAATTCGTGCTTAAGTTTCGCCCGGAACTTGTCCCCATTAACTCGAAGGTCTACTGGTTTTCGATCGTGCCAATGGGCACGGAAGACTTGGCCTCTAACGTGGAGGAGCCACTGGCCAGTCTTCCACCGCGCTTGGTGGAACTGCTGCCACGCTTGAACCTGTTTCTGGTGCCGTTCCTGAAAAGCAGAGGTAAACTCGCGGATCTGGTGGTCTTTGACACTCCTGAGCCGGGAGAGCGATCGGAGTCGTTTCAGCTTGTCGGCCCGGAAGATGCCAATATTCTGCTCGCCGCGCAGGAAGTTTCCGGCAACGAGATCCATTACAACCTGTTCAGCGCGATTGCTTCACTGGCCTGGGAAGTAGCCACTGCGGACATCCGGACAGGGTGGTCAAAAGAGTTGAAAGAGGAATTGCGCCGCGAAGTTCATGGGGAGATTGACGAAGCAAGCTGGCAGAAGAAGAACGAACTGCTTGCAAAACAGTCGACGCCGATTCGGGATTCCAAGCTGTTTCGAGACTATGCGCGCACCTCGTTCATTGATACGCTCACTTTGTTTCTGCATGGAATCTGCTGTGACATTGACGTGGAGCCCAGCCCACGCCAGGCGCCAAGTTCAGAAATTCGGCGGCGTCTGGAGCTATTGCGCCGGTTTTACCCACTGGGAGAAGGTTTCTATCTGTTTCCCGAGGAACTGAACAAAAGCCGGGGAGTTCGAGAAAGTTGGCGGCGCGGAGCGGTGGGGGACTCGGGGAAAGGGCAGTCCACCAATGGCACCAATGGCGCATCCTCCCTCACCCGCCCTAGTGGCAGCGACTCCAAGGTGCCTGCCGACGATTCCTCCAAGCCGGAAGCCTGAACTATTCCGCCTTTCCTTCGGCCGTTTGAGCCTTTCTGTGTAGCACCTGGGATTAGGCTACCCATTCCTGGTGATTTTCTCTCTTTCCCATGCGCTGGTTGGTTATGATGCAAGGGTCATGTCAGAAGCTGTGCGTGTGGCTGTAGTGGGTGTGGGTTCTTTTGGCCAGAACCATGTGAGGGTGCTGAAGGATCTGCCGGACGCCAATCTGACGGGTGTCTTCGACGCATCGGAATCGCGTGCGCATGAAGTTGCCAGCAGCGCAGGGGTGCAGGTGCTTCCAGACCTGGAAGCAGTGGTCCGTGAGGCGGATGCAGCTGTGGTGGCCGTTCCCACGGTGTCCCATGAGGCGGTGGCCGGACAGTTGTTGAGCCAGGGGCTTGACGTGCTGGTGGAAAAGCCAATTGCCTCCACTGTGGAGGAGGGAGAGCGTTTAGTGGCGCTAGCCCAGCAACATGGGCGTATTCTGCAGGTCGGCCATCTGGAACGCTACAACCCGGCCATTCTTGCCCTGCAGCGTGAACTTACCCTGCCCCTGTTTTTCGAAATCCACCGAATGAGCATATTCACGCCGCGCAGCCTGGATATCGACGTGGTATTAGACCTCATGATTCACGACCTCGATATCGTCCTGGCCTGTGTGGGTGAGGTGCCCAGCGAAATCCACGCGTCGGGCATCCATGTCCTTTCGGAGAAGGTGGATATCGCGAACGTGCGGATGTCCTTTCCTGGGGGATGCGTCGCAAATCTTACCGCTAGTCGGGTATCGACCGATCGCATCCGGAAGTTGCGGCTATTCCAGCCAGACCAATACTATTCCCTCGACTACAGCAAGCAGGAAGGCGCGGTATTTGAGACTAGTGGTGCCGATCGCCGCATCCGCTTTCGCAAGCTGGACGTCCAATCAGCAGAGCCGTTGCGCCTGGAGTTGGAGGATTTTCTGGCATCCGTCCGCAATAGGCGTCAGCCTGCTGTGGATGGCAAGGCCGCCTGTTTGGCCCTGCGGGTGGCTGAGGATATCCTTGGTAAAATCAAGGAACACGGGGACTTGGTAGCGGAGCGAGTGGCTGCATATCGTGCCAGCAATCCATCCTGCTTGCCTGACTGACGAAAATAGGCCTGTGTAACGAAAACTGGCCTACCCGAAGAGCCCGGGG
>CAZUAX010000002.1:11856-19549 GCA_964618435.1 uncultured Solibacteraceae bacterium | reverse complement strand
GGGGCCTCCTTGAAAATGGAGCCGAGGATCGTTGCCCAGAGACGCTCCGCCTCTCCGGGATGATTTCCACGGAAATGCAACCTGGACGCACTCTTTCAATCTCATGCTCGCGTTGCAACTTGATGAATCCGCCGCTCTCCGCCACCTCCTGCAGGGGGAAGAGCAACTTGCGGCCAAGAAACGACGCAGCTTTCTGGCCTTGTCCGCGGTGTTGCATGCGATTGCCTTTCCGGTACTTGGCCTTGTTCAATGGGAAGCCAGCAGTTTTCGGCAGGCACCGGAGATCGTGGTACGCCGGCAACAGGTGACTCCGCTGGTGGCGCCACGGCTTGAACAGCTAACGCAGCGCGACCCGAACCGTGGCACCGTAAGCGCGGAAGTGAATCTGGACAGCTTGTTGCCCCGACCTGAGGTGGAACAGCCTCCGGGAGCGCGCCCGCAGCCTCGGCAAATGGCAGCCTTGCCACCGGCGGGAGCGGCAAGCGGAAAGCAGCCGGAGTTGTTGGAAGCACCGGACATTCAAGTACCGCTCGCTGCAGTGCCTTCTGCCCCCTTGGCCGCCTTGGGTACAGCGACACCCATTCCTCCTGTGGCTGCTCCGGCGCCAGTGGCCCCGGCTAAGCCGCAGATTCAGTTTGAGAAGCCGGGCTCGGTAATCGGCAGCTCGCGCGGTGATTCCCGGATCAGCATGCCGAATACGAGTGTTTCTGAGGCGATGCGCGTTGCCTCACAGGGGCGGGGCAGCGGGGGTAACCAGGCCGTGGCGGATTTCTCTGTGCCATCCCCGGCAGGCGGCGCTTCCTCGCGCGGCGCGCAGCAGCGCGGGGCGGTGGAACTGCTCAGTGATCCGAATGGGGTGGATTTCAAGCCCTATCTGATTCAGGTGCTGGCCTCCGTGAAGCGAAACTGGTTTGCCGTGATGCCCCAGAGTGCGAGGTTTGGGCGGAGAGGCCAAGTCCAAATACAGTTCGCCATCCGGCGCGATGGTGGTGTGCCCAAGTTGGTGATTGCCAGCAGTTCCGGGGCAGATCACCTTGACCGTGCTGCCGTCGCGGGTGTGAGTGCTTCTAACCCTTTCCCGCCGCTGCCGCGTGAGTTCCAGGGTGAGGAAGTGCGCCTCCAATTTACGTTTTCCTACAACGTGGAATGACATGGCCGCACCCTCCACAAATCGGCTTTTGTTGGCAATGCTGCTCTATGGTGCCCTCGCTGCATCATCCTTTTTTACGCTGGACGGCAACGTGCGCATCTTCGTGCTGATTTTGTTTGTGGGGTTAGCCGTAAAAACCTGGGCCGTCCACGAGCGCCAACGAATCGAAGCGGCGGATGAAGAACTCCGCAACAGCGGGGACGATATGCCCGATGCCGGGCAACTTTAGCGAATGGCGATTTCCCCTCTTTGCGCAGCCATATCACCGGAAGCGCCACAGAAAACCCTGAGGTTGGTGTTTGCTAAGGGCGACAGGGTCTTGGCATTCGGCAAGAGGGCGTAACCTCAGTCCGCCGCGCAGGCCTTCTGCATTTCCGGTAGCCATGCGGTGAACCAGGTGTGGAATTCCTCAAGCTTCTGCTGGCGCTCGAAGCTTAGCGGCGTAGCCGAGGGCAGGTCGATTCGGGTACGTGCGCCGAGGGCTTCCTTCACCGCGATGGCGTTCGGGAATTCGTCATACCAGTTGCAGAACTCCTGCAGCATGCTGTCAAGCATCCGGGCTTTCTGGTCATTAGAGCCGCGGACGGCATTACTGAGGCCGGTAATGAGCTCCGGCAACGCGCTGGCGATGCCTGAGATAGCCGCGATGCCAGGATGTTGCTTGGCCTCGAAAAGCAGCCGGTCGTCCCCCGAATACAGGTGGTAGGGCTTTGACTCGCGCAGGGCAATGAGCGCATGCAGCCGGTCTCTGTCTCCGCTGGAATCCTTCACTCCGGCCACCACACCTTCTTCAACCAGGCGAATGATGGTTTCGGTACCGATTGCACTGGTGAATACCGGGATGTTGTAAAGCATGATGGGGACCGATACCCCAACACGACGCGCGAATTCCCGGTAGAAGGTGTCGATCTCCGCCTGCCGGTAACGGAAGTAATACGGAGGCATCACCGCAAGGCCGGCACATCCAATGACGACGGCGTGCTGGGCTAGTTCCACCGTGCCGTCGAGTGTGGAATGGGTGACACCGGCAATGATCGGTAGCGTGGAGCGTTTGCGGGCAAACTCCAGGATCTTAATGCGCTCCGGAACGTCAAAATGAACCATGTCCCCGGTAGTTCCCAGCACAACCAGGCCGTCTAGGTTGAAGCCGCAGAGGAAATCGACCACTTCCAGGAATGCTCCCAGGTTCGCCTCGTAGCTGTTCGCGCGGCGCGGAGTTGCCGCGGCTGCCACCACTCCATCAAAAAGCGACACAAAACCACCTCAACGCAGACTGAGTTTTCAGCATAAACGATGATGGCGCCAGACGCGCGATTCAAGGCCCACTTCTGATTTTGCGAAAGCCTGCTACTTCTGTTCCTGCCAGGCATCAACTTTGCTGCGGTAGCGACGAAGTACCCGTTCTACGTAGAGCTGCGTTTCCCGGTAAGGGGGAATTCCGTTATATTTCTGTACTGCCCCGGCGCCGGCGTTATAGGCGGCCAAGGCGCGGCGAACCTGGTCTGGATGATCTCGGTACTGCAGAAGGAGACTGCGCAGTAGGCGTGCTCCACCCTCGATATTTTCAGCAGGGTTATGCGGATCAACACCTAGTGCCGCCGCGGTACCCGGCATCAATTGCATCACCCCTAGTGCGCCCTTAGGAGAAACGGCGTCTGCACGAAGGCCGCTCTCGGCCTGGGCGACGCTGCGAACGAAGGCTTCGGGTAATCCATTCATCTCGGCCGCCACCCGAATCAATTCGGGCACTGGGGTCACCTCGGGTACTGAGCGCGGTTCGGCTGTGGGGGCCGTCGGCTGCGCCACGTAGGCGCCTCCGGGGAGTGGCGCTCCAGAAATGAACGGCAGCTCCTCCACGGAGCCTATTTCGTCGCTCGAGAGCAGAATCTCGCCGCCGTTCATCAACAGCGCTACTTGATCGTTACGGGTTTCGGTGCGCTCTGCGTGCAGCACAAAGCCATTTCGCAACGTAACCGCATAGCGGGGCTCCGCAGCTGCCAACGCTACAAGCGCGAGCGCGCTGGCGCAGATCCAAAGGATTTTGTTGACGCGCATCCATCAAACAAGACGCTCAGGGCGATAGATTCGTGCAACTGAAATTGAGGCTTCCCTTCCCCCTGGATTGCCTTTCTAGCTGCCGCTGCAGCGGAGAATCGGCTTCGTTATGATGAGCATGCCTTGAGGAGGATCTCCATGCCCATTCGTCGACGCGACTTGCTGGCTGCTGCCGGCACAGGACTGGTGTTTCCCAATCTGTTGCTTGGCCAGGCGGCGCCAAAGGCTCCGCGGCGCGCGGACAGCTTCCTCGGCATGCATTTCGATCTGCATCCGAACCCGAGTGACCCTGCGCTCGGCGGTGATCTGCGCAAGGAGCAGGTGCTGCGCTTCCTGGATGCCGTAAAGCCGGACTACGTGCAGTACGACTGCAAGGGGCACGTAGGCTGGCTGGGCTACCCTTCAGCGGTGGGCCCCTCCGCCCCAAACATCGCGCAGGATTCTCTGGCGATCTGGAGAGAGGCTACGCAAGAACGGGGAGTCGCGCTA
The DNA here is from genome assembly GCA_964618435.1 of uncultured Solibacteraceae bacterium. Lineage (GTDB taxonomy): Bacteria > Acidobacteriota > Terriglobia > Bryobacterales > Bryobacteraceae > JACTMJ01. The sequence goes on along the minus strand of CAZUAX010000002.1, from coordinate 15,855 downwards.
TACATCCACTTTTCGGGGGTTTGGGACACCCAGGCGGTCACGCGTCATCCCGAATGGGCAGCCGTTACGCGAGACGGCTATCCTGACCACGAAAAGACCAGCACGTTCGGCCCTTACGTGGACGCGCTGATGCTGCCACAGTTGCGGGAGGCTGCCTCAAAGTACGATCTGGAAGGGGTCTGGGTGGATGGCGAGTGCTGGGCGGTGCGTCCGGACTGGGGCGCAAAAGCAAGGGAACAGTTTTTGAGCGCCACCGGCGGCAGCCAGGTTCCAGATTACCCCACAGACCCTGGCTGGCAGGAATGGCTGGAGTTTCAGCGCGAACAGTTCCGTAAGTACGTGAAGCACTACGTAGACGAGATGCACCGGTCGCATCCGCAGGTGCAGGTGGCCAGCAACTGGCTCTACAGCACGATGGTGCCGGAGCCCCCCAATCTGCCGGTGGATTTCCTCTCGGGCGACTATCTAGGCAACGCGCCGATTGCCGGTGCGCGTATTGAAGCCCGCTACCTTTCCCAGAACGGCAAAAGCTGGGACCTGATGGCCTGGGGATTCCAAAGTTCGCGGAGCAATCCAACTGGACCCGTGCATAAGCCCTCCATCCAACTGGAGCAGGAAGCGGGGGTGGTCCTGGCCCAGGGTGGTGGGTTCCAGGTCTACTACCAGCCGAGCCGCGAGGGTCATTTGGACGACCACTTCATCGATGTGATGGCGAAAGTGGGTGACTTCTGCCGGGCGCGACAGCCCTATTGCTGGAAGACGGAAACCGTGCCGCAGGTGGCAGTGTTGTATTCGCGCCATTCGCTCTATCGCCATACAAACAAGATGTTCGGGGGCTGGGGTGACTTTGACCTCTGCGCCAAGGGCTGGCTGGACGCGTTAATCGAAGCGCACTACTCCGTAGACGTCCTGCCGGACTGGAAGCTCGAAAGCCATGGCGCACGTTATGCCCTGATTGTGGTGCCCGAGTGGAAGGAAATCGGTGCGGAGGCAGAGTCGGCACTGCGAAAACTCGCTACGGGTGGTACGGGGCTGCTGATTGCAGGGGCAGAGAATACACGGCTGTTGGCGGATCTGCTGGGATTGGTTTTGGCAGGGGAATCGGGCGATTCCGGCGAAACGTACGTGCGAGGGAGCGAAATTCTTGCTTCGGCGCGGGGGCACTGGCAGGAGGTGGAGTCGTTAGCGGGCACCACGATTTTGGATTACCGCTTCCCGCGGCGCGATACCTCCAAGGGCGGCGTGGTAGCGGCCACGCTGCGGGCTTCCGGAGCGGGCAGGGTGGCGGCCATACCCGGCACTCTTGGTGAGGCCTACGCGGAGACCCATTCCCCCGCCATCCGGCAGTTCATCGAAGGCGTCACGCGGAAGCTCTTCACTCCCATGGCGCGTCTGGATGCCCCATCCAGCGTGGAGATGGCGCTGCGGCGGCGGGGCGATACCCTGCAGATACACCTGCTGAATACCACCGGGATGCAGGTTGCGTCTCGCTATGCTGCCCTGGATTACGTTGCTCCAGTGCCCACAGTGACAGCGAACCTGCGTCTGCCGCGCGCTCCGCGGCGTGTCACAGTGCAGCCGGGGTCCAGAAGGCTGCCATTCGCCTATGACGCTGGCGTGCTGACACTACAGCACGGGCCTTTGGCAACCTACGACATTGTGGAATTGGAGGGAGTGTAGTGGGCTGCTTGGTTTCTCGGCTTTACTTTTCGTAGCCGTCCGGATGGGATTCGTGCCATTTCCAGGCAGACTCAATGATGCTTTCAATCGACGTGTGGCGCGCCTCCCAGCCGAGGATATCCTTGGCCTTTTGGGCATCCGCAACCAGGAAGGAAGCATCGCCTGCGCGTCGTTCTTCCACCTTTACGTGTATGGGCCTGCCGCTGATCTTACGGGCTGCCTCAATTACCTCCAGGACGGAGTATCCCCTGCCTGTGCCGACGTTAAAAAAATCAGACTTGCCACCCGACCGCAGATACTCCAGCGCATTCCAGTGAGCTTCCGCGAGATCCTCAATGTGGATGTAGTCACGCACGCAGCTTCCGTCGTGCGTTCCGTAGTCGCAGCCGAACACAGAGATGCTTTCCCGCAGCCCCAGAGCAGTGAACAGCACAAGCGGGATAAGGTGCGTTTCCGGGCGATGATGCTCGCCCCGCAGTTTCGTGGCGCCGGCCGCGTTGAAGTAGCGTAAGCCCACGAAACGCATGCCATAGGCACGGTCGAAGTCTTCTAGGATGCGCTCCATAAAGAACTTTGTCCAGCCGTACGGATTGTGTGGATTCTGGGGATGATCTTCATCCATGGGGATGCGCACGGGCTCGCCGTAAGTGGCGCAGGTGGAGGAAAACACGATATTGCGTACGCCGGCGTCACGCAATGCATTCACCAGCCCTAGGCCTTCGCCTACGTTGTTTGCATAAAACTTCCCAGGATCAGTAACAGAGACACCGACATTGGTGTGTGCGGCAAAATGCACACAGGCGCTTACCTCGTGCTTCCGCACGATGGAGGTCACCAGACCGGCATCGCCAATGCTGCCCTCGTAAAGTTCGGCGTCGGGGTTGACGGCGTCACGATGACCCTCCACGAAACTATCCAGCACCACCACAGGTTCACCCCGTTCAACAAGGAGATCCACGGTAGCGCTGCCGATATATCCGGCCCCGCCGGTAACTAGGATGGACATGGCTGTTCAGGCATCAGCATAGCATCCACCGTCCGGCAAAACCGGAAAGGTCACAGATCGATCCCGATGGAGCGCATGAGTTCAAGAGCATTACTGCGGGTCACCACGCCCTCCCGCATCCGGTAATCGAAGCGCATGCGTCCTTCGATGATCTGGTCTTCGAAGTGGACATTGCGAGCCCGATCCCCAAGGGTCTCCTCCACACGAGTAAGCGCAAGATCGTGGGTGGTGACGAAGCCCAGTGCGCCACGTTCCACCAGAGAGCGGAGGATTGCCTGCGCGCCAATCCGACGATCGTGCGAGTTCGTGCCGCTGAAAATTTCATCCAGCAGAAACAGCACGGGAGGTGTAGTGCGAGCGAGTTCCAAAATATCCCGGATCCGGCGGATCTCGGCATAGAAGCGGGATTCGCCTTCCAGCAGATTATCGGATACGCGGATGCTCGCACCCAGCCGGAAGGGGCTGATGGTGAAGCGGGAAGCGCGTGCGGGAGCGCCAGCCAGGGCCAGCACTACGTTGATGCCCACCGCGCGCAGCAGCGTGCTCTTGCCGGACATGTTGGAACCGCTGACGATCAGCATTGGCTGCGCCGCGCTCAGGCGGACATCGTTGCGCACCACTACCTCGTCTGCGATCAGCGGGTGCCCCACGGATTCCGCTTCCAGCAAAGGCGGACCGTCGTGGAATTCAGGCCATACATCATCCGGGTGTTCGAATGCATAGCGGGCGAGCGAACACAGCGCTTCAAGTTCCCCCACCGTCTGCAGCCACCGCGGCAGGGCAGGCCCGCTCTCGGTTCGCCAGCCCTCGATGGCTATGGAGCAGTTGGTGCTCCACAAGAGCAGTGGTGCGATTATTCCGAAGGCCTGGTTTAGACGGGAGTCCAGCAGTTCGCTCAGGCGGCTTAGCCGGGCGATGCGTTCTCCGGGACTAGCGCCACCCGCGTGCAACTGCGTGCGCAGTTCCTGGAGCAGTGGCGAACGGAACTGTTCGGCCTCGAAGCGGCGGAGTACCAGCGCCAATACTTCCAGGTCGCGCGCGGCAAAATCCACATGGGCAAGGATGGGCAGCACCCGTGGCCTCAAACGCAGTGCAAACAGAGTCTGCAGAAGAACAGCTCCAGCAAGTAGGGAGTATGGCAGGCCGAGCGCAAAGCACCCCGCGGCGGTGAGCGCGGTAGCCATGGGCAGCGCCCTGGCGAGCAGGCGTTCCCACGCGGCGAATGGGCGTGGCGGACTTGCGGCCCACGCGCTTAGCGCATCGGGGTGTACGAAGGCGCGAACGTCCGGCCCCAGCATCGCAAGATCTTCGCG
>CAZUAX010000002.1:0-11756 GCA_964618435.1 uncultured Solibacteraceae bacterium | reverse complement strand
CCGGCCAGGGATGCGGCATAGTCGCTCCAGAGCGCGAAACCTGTAGCGCCAAGCAGAGCGAGAAAGGCAGCAAGCCGCAGATTGGAGAGGCGAGCTGCGCGAACCTCAAGTGATGCAACTTGCGCCTGCGAGGCGCTGAGTTGTCGCTTGTAGAATTCGTGGGGCGTTTGGGCGGAACTGCTGTCAGACATGGGTGGCGGCTAGATGGAAGCTAACTTTCAGTTTAGGGGAGGCGGGCGGCGACGGATAGCGAGGCCAAGCACACCCGCTATGCTATAGGAAGATGATCACCGAAATTGAAGGCGTTCCTCTCCATTTGGCCCACCCTGATGAACTGGATGCGAGATGGGTGGGCCAGGAAGAGCCCTTGCGGCAATTGCTGGCGGCGTGGATGGTGGTGGATTCCCGTGATGTCCCCATGAACCCTCGGCTGGTGGGTAAACCGGGCGTGGGCAAAACCACCCTCGCGTATGCCGCCGCCAAACGTCTCGCAAGGGATGTGTACATTCTCCAGGCAACGGTGGATACGCGCCCGGAGGACCTGTTGGTAACCCCGGTAATTGAGGGTGAGGGCAAGCTCCGTTACGTTGCGTCTCCGCTGGTTACTGCCATGCTGCGTGGGGCGGTTTGCATTCTTGATGAAGGCAACCGGATGAGTGAAAAGAGCTGGGCCAGCCTGGCACCGCTCCTGGATAAGCGTCGCTACGTGGAATCCATCGTTGCCGGCATTAAGGTGAAGGCACATCCGGACTTCCGTTTTGTTACCACAATGAACGACGATGCCTCCACCTTTGACTTGCCCGAGTACATTCACTCGCGGTTGCAGCCGCAGATTCTTATCGACTTCCCGGAGCGTGACGAGGAACTCCTGATCCTGCGCGAGAATCTGCCGTTCGCCGATGAGCAGGTGTTGGAATACGTGACGGACTTTCTGCAGCGTGCCCACCAGAATGACGAGCGCTACAGCGCCCGCGATGGCGTGAATATCGCCCGCTTCTGCATGAAGCTGCGCAAGGTGCATGACGGGGCCGCTCCCCGCGAGTGGCTGGTGGAGCAGTCCATTCTTCACATTCTGGGCGATGAGGCGCTGCGATATACGCTCCCGCTGCCGGACGTCTTCTAGCAGCCGGTCTTGTCCGTTAGCAGCCGCTTTTTATGTGCGGAGCATTTTGCTGAGTTTGTCGTACGGAAGCGTATTCAGGATGTCCCCGGCTTCCAGCCATCCGCGACGTGCCATGCCCACACCGAACTTCATGTTGGGGAGATGCCGTGGGTGGTGAGCGTCGGTGTTTACGACAAATTTCACACCCTTGGCCTTCGCGCCGCGAATCAGCGAAGCATGGAGATCGAGCCTCTCTGGGCTGGCATTGATCTCCATCGCCACCTTGTTGGCCGCGCAGGCCGCCGCTACCTCTTCGAACTGGTAAGCGTAGGCATCACGATGGAGCAAGATGCGCCCCGTGGGGTGGCCGATCGCCTTCACGTGCGGATTGTCGATGGCGCGTAGCAGGCGCTGGGTCATCTCACTGCTTTCCTGGTTCATGTAGCTGTGAACGCTGGCTACCACGAAGTCCAGCGCGGCAAGGGCTTCCTCATCCAGGTCCATCTGGCCTTCTCGGAGGATGTCGCATTCAATGCCGGCCAGGATGCGGATGCCGAGATGGCCTTCGCGGTTGATCCCCTTCACGAGCCTTGCAAATTCTAGCACGCGCTTTTCGTCGAGACCGTTGGCCATGGCCAGGGCTTTGGAATGATCAGTAATGGCGATGTATTCGTACCCCAGCGCTTTCGCACCCAGTGCCATCTCCTCCAGCGTCCCGCGGCCATCGCTTTCCCTTGTGTGCATGTGGAGATCCCCGCGAATGTCAGCGAGTTCCACCAGGGAGGGGAGGGCGTTTTGTTCCGCGCTCTCAATTTCGCCAGTGTTCTCGCGGAGTTCCGGGGGAATCCAGGCGAGGCCGAGCGCATTGTAGATTTCTTCCTCCTTAGCCGCTGCGACGGGCTGTTCCTCGTCGTTGCGGAACAGGCCGTATTCATTCAGGGAAAGCTTCCGATTCACAGCCCGGGTGCGCAGGGCAACGTTATGTTCCTTGCTGCCGCTGAAGTATTGCAGGGCAGCGCCCAGACTTGCTGAGGGAAGCGCGCGGACATCCACCTGAATCTGCTGGCGACCCACCAGCGCGCTGGCTTTATTGGCTCCCTTCGCAAGTACTTCCCCCACTTCCGGTGAAGCGACGAAGCGATCCAGGACGGGTAGAGGGTCGTCCGTTTCCACCAGCAGGTCGAGGTCCCCCACGGTTTCCTTCCCGCGACGCAAGCTGCCTGCAATGTGACAGTGCTCCGCGGGGACTACCTCGCTTAGCCATGCGCACATGGCTTGCGCCACTTCATCGGCATAACTTAGCAGGAATCGACCTGCTCCGCGCCGATAGGTTTCAATGGACCGCAGCACTTTCTCTTCAAGCTTCTGGCCCATGCGCGGCAGATCACGCAACTTTCCTTCGCGGCAGAGGGTTTCCAGTTGATCTACGGTGCTCACGCGATAGTGTTCCCATAGCAGCGCAATGGACTTCGGGCCTAGCCCTTGAATCTTCAGGAGTTCCAAGGCGGTAGGCGGATAACGAGTGAGCATCTCGTCGCGCCGCTCAAATGAGCCGCGCTCAAGGATCTCCCCAATCACGAAAGCGATTCCCTTGCCGATGCCCTTAATGTCGGTGAGCTTCCGCATGGGGTCGGCCAGGATGTCAGCCATCTGCTCCGGGTGCCCTTCGATAGCGGCTGCGGCATTTCGATAACTGCGGATACGGAAGCCATCTTCCTGGGCGATTTCCATGAGGTCAGCAGTTTCGGTAAGGAGTTGGGAAATCCGTTGGTTAGTGCTCATGGTGATGCGGTGATGCTGGCGACGGGGTATCTACTTGATGTTCTCGCTTCCGCGTGGCGCTGTAAACGCCAGCAGTCTCTCCTGGAGGCGCATTGGCTCAAAAGTCAACTGGCCAGCCAATGGGCAGATCCCTTCATCTATCTGTTGTAAAATCGGGCTACGGCTGCTGCCAGCCTATGGTCTTTCATTTTCCGGCCAGGACTACAGCTATGGACAAATCAGCGCAAAACATACAAGAAGCATTTTTGAACAACGCGCGCAAGGAAAAGATTTTCCTGACGATCTATCTGACGAGCGGAGTGAAGCTCTCAGGGCGCATCAAGAGTTTTGACAAGTATTCGGTGATTCTTGAGACGAATAATCAGGAGCAGTTGATCTTCAAGCACGCGATCTCGACGGTAGTTGTGGCCCGGCACAGTCAGGGACCTCACGTGCCAGGCGCACATACCGGCAATGCGGCGGTGGCGGCGTCGGCCGGGTCGCATGTTCCCGGTGCGCCTACCGAAGACTGATCCCGTGCCTCGGTCCACACTTGACAAGAAAATCCGCCAAGGCCGGGCTCATCCTGGCCAAGGGATAGATTGGTGCGCATGAAATCCGGCATTTCGCTGAGCATGCCAGACCGCGAACGTGCGGTGCTCGTGGGGCTTGACTTCGGAAGACCCAGTGCGGCTGAAGCGGCTGAGGCTCCTGTGTTCACGGCAGCGGAGTCCTTGGAAGAACTGCGCGAACTGGCTTATGGCGCGGGAGCTGAGGTGGTCCATGCCACCCTGCAGCATCGCGGTGCTCCGGAAGCCGCAACCCTGATTGGCGCCGGAAAAGTAGAAGAGCTGGCGCTTCAGCAGAGTGCGGAAGCGATCGACGTCTTCATCTTCGATACAGAGCTTTCCCCTACCCAGCAGCGGAACTTGGAGAATCGCCTGCACACAAGGGTGATTGATCGCACGCAACTCATCCTCGACATTTTTGCCCGTCGCGCCCAGACCCGCGAAGGAAAACTTCAAGTGGAACTGGCGCAGCTTAGCTATCTGCTGCCCAGGCTGACGGGGCGGGGGATTGCGATGTCCAGGCTGGGGGGCGGCATTGGCACACGCGGGCCCGGTGAAACTCAGTTGGAAACAGATCGCCGCAAAATTGCGCGGAGAATTCGTAAACTCGAAGAGGACTTGGAGAGTGTGCGGCGCGGGCGCGGTGTGCAGCGGGCGAACCGCGAATCCGTGCCTCTCAGCACTGCGGCACTGGTGGGCTATACCAATGCAGGGAAGAGCACATTATTTAACCGCCTCTCTGGTGCTGATGTTCTGGCCGACGACCGGCTGTTTGCCACGTTGGACCCCACCGTACGGGCCATCCAACTGCCTACCAAGCGCAAAATTCTGCTCAGCGACACGGTGGGCTTCATTCGTAATCTGCCCGTCAGCCTGGTAAAGGCATTTAGAGCAACGCTTGAAGAGGCGGCCTTGGCCGGCGTCCTGCTGCATGTGGTGGATGCATCTTCTGACCATGCGGCAGTTCACCGTGCGCATGTGGATGCCGTGCTGCATGAAATCGGTGCGGATGCCATCCCCAGAATCTTGGTGCTGAATAAGTGTGACTGCCTGCCCGATGGCGGGGCAGCTCTGCTGGCGCAGATGCGTGAGATGAGCGGGGAGTCTATCGTTTTTGCTGTATCGGCTCGCACGGGTGCCGGTTGTGCTGAGTTGCTGGATGCACTGGACCGGCAGCTGCTGCACGACCCCGTTCGCCTGGTGCGCTTCCATATTCCCCACGCGGAAGCAGGAAGCCTGGGATTGGTGCATGATCGAGCACGCGTGCTGGACCGCGAATACGCGGAAGATGAATACCGTATTGACGCGATTGCGCCTGAGTCCCTTATTCGAAAACTCTCCGCTTTTGTGGAAGAGTTGGACGAGGAAGCATACGCCGCTGAGCACCAGTTCCAGGGCTCTGCTTCTGCACCGGTGCCAGAGTAGCAGTTACTATTGCTCAATAGGCTAGGCCCCTCGTCCAAGGCTTCTGATTCGTGGATCCGGGACCTTGGGGAACCTGCTGGGAGGCATCGGGCACCTGGATCGGCTAGACTGGAGCCGAACGAAACCCAACGCCCAAGGTCTACTGGGGCTGATTGCATGGCAGTATTGAAACCCAATCCGACGCCAATTTCGCCACAGCAGCCAGGCGCGTCGCAGCCGACGGATCGTCGTGCGCAAATTCCCAATCTCCTAACCATCCTCCGGATCTTCTTTGTGCCCTTGCTGGTGGCCCTTCTGGTGCAGGAGAGCTGGGGCGTGAGCGTTTTGGGCCGTAAGGTTTCCAACGAGGCGATCGCGTTAGCTGTGTTCCTTGTTGCTGGATTTACTGATCTTCTGGATGGGTATCTGGCGCGACGCTGGCAGAAGATCACCACGGTAGGTACGCTGCTTGATCCCATAGCCGACAAACTGTTGATTTCGGCCGCGCTGATCGCCCTGGTGCAGGTGCAGGTGGTTCCCGCGTGGATGGTAATTGTCGTCTTGGGGCGTGAGTTTGCGGTTACTGGACTGCGCGCCATCGCGGCTGCCGAGGGCTTTACCATTCAAGCCAGCGAACTGGGTAAGTGGAAGATGGTTTCGCAGATTCTAGCGGTTGTCCTGCTCATCCTCAGCATCCACAACCCTTGGCTCCACGTGTGGGCGATGTTGATGATGTGGAGCATGGTGGTTTTCGCTCTGGTTGCGGGCACCCAGTACTTCCTCCGTTTCTGGAGCCAGTTGGACCACAGCGTGAAGAACCGCAGGCGCAGAGAACTGTTGCTACTGGAAACCGATAAGCAGCGCCGCAAGGTGAAGCTGGCCCGCTCGGCAAGACATCGCAACAAGGCGGCAGGCAGAACGTTCCGATGGATTGCGCTTCAGGCTTGGGAACGAGCATCGCACAGGCAGCAGTCCCAGAGTGAAATTACGCATCAGCAACCGCCGACAACGTCCTAATCCACCTGCAATTGCACTCAAAAGACTGGAAGTTATGCGCCTTGGCGGGCGGTGCCGGTGCCTGCGGATGCAGCGGGGTTTTTCACCGGCGGGGCAACAGAGACACCCTCCGGGGATACGGTAACGATGCGCACCTGCCCCAGGGGTCCTACGGCTCCTACATCTTCGCCTTGCCACACCACATTCAGTCCGCCCGCGTTACCCACTACCAGACGCGCACCCTCATTCAATCGCAGGACGCGGATTTGTCCAGGATTGATTACGCCCACAAAAATCGTGCGCTCCCCTTCCCGTGCCTGCACCCATGTCGATGCGGATGCGGACAGGCGCAGTTCGCGGGTGCCTGATCCATGTACGGAGGACGAAGGTGACGCTTCCGCCTCAGCGGGCGGATCTACGGCTGCTGCAGGTTGTCCCACGGGTACAGCCGCAGGCGAGTCCATCATTGCCGAGGTCTGCGGCGCAGCCTCGTCAGAGGAGGTGTTAGGAGTGTCCGCCGATGCGGCACCTTCCGGCGCCTCTTCCGCAATTGGCTGCGGCTCAGGGATCACTGGTGGAGGCGGAGCCACCTCCACGGAAGCGGATTCCTGGCGTCCCCGGTTGATTTGGTAATCCTCCCAAAGTGTGTAAGCCACCGCGCAGATTGCCAGAACACCCACAAGAAGGCCGGTGGACAGGAAGACTTGACGCCAGGGAATCCCCCGGGAATGCCCAGCCGCGGGCAATGGAGGCAAGTCAGGAAGTTCGTGCATGTGTACTTCCGGAAGAATTTCCTCTGCGCTGCCACCTAAGGAGCGGAATTCCGTGGGGCGTTCCGGTTGGAACTCTTCGGGTTTAAGGCCAAGAGCGACGGCGTATTGCTTCAAAAAACTACGACGGAAAAACTCCCCAGGGATAGCGTCCAGGCGATCTGCCTCCATCGCCTCCAAAAACTGAGTGGAGATGCGGGTCTGCTCGGCAATGTCCTGGATAGACTTGCCTTGCTTCAACCGTGCTTGCTTCAGCTTGTCGCCGTGTGTTGCCATGCTACTCGTCCTGGCTGAGGCCGGGTTCATCCAGCGCATCATTGGGCAGGGGGAGGGTGCATTCCCCGTCAGCCCAGTACCTGCTGCCTCTATTTTGTGCTCTTGTTGGTAAGGAAGCAACGATGGAGCATCATTCATGTCCGCAGATCGCCCCGAAACCGTCGCTTTTTCCGATACTTGGCGACGGTCGCGGGGGGATTCCGTCAGGGTGCTTTGACGGTTTCACCAATCCGCGATATCCTGTAAAGAGGTTCGTACTTACTCAACAATGGCTAATCACGTTTCCGCACTGAAGAGAATTCGGGTTACACGTCGCCGGACGGTGATCAATCGCATGCGCAAGAGCCGTCTGCGTCACCAGATCCGTGCGTTACGTCGGCTCCTGGATCAGAACAACTTCTCCGCTGCAGGGGAACTGCTTCCCAAGACTTTTTCTGTGATCGACCGCGCGGCAAAGTGGGGCATCATCCACACGAATACTGCTGACCGGTACAAGGCTCGCTTGCACAAGCGCTTGAAGGCGATTTCCGCTTGAGCTCGCTATCCTTGCCTGAAGTCTTCTGAAAAACGGGCTATGCGTCGAGCTGGCGCATAGCCCGTTTTTCTGTTCAAGCCTATCGTTGGCGTTCGGTCTGTAGTCTCACCATTTCCCCTCAGGGTTTGGTGTCAACGTGCAGCCCTGCGTGTCCCTTTCGCAGACCGCAAGGAATCCGCTCAGGCATCAGAACTTCATGCAACCTGGCTCCTTGTACCCTCAGGGACCCCAAACCTCTTCGCGCCACGCCATATCCCAGAACAGGTATTCGTAGCGGGTAGACCGCTCGTAGATCCGCAGAGCCCGGCGGCGCGCCTCATCACTCTCGCGGGCCGCAGTGTGGTCCATCATCTGCAAGACAGCCTCCACCGACTTCTCATACCCCTCTCCGGCGTACTGGTCAATCCATCGCTGGTAATCCTTGTCTGGCGACCCTTTTATCAACAGGTGTTTGCCAACCTCCAAGTACACCCAGTAACAGGGCAAAACGGCGGCGAGGCCTTCAATGAACGGACGCTGGGAGACGGTTGCCAGCAGATGGTTGGTATAGGCAACATTTACGGGGGCCATGGGGAATTCCTGAATGGCCTGCGAGTTCGTTCCGTAAGCGGCCAGGATACTCGCGTGAAGCTGACGCTCGGCCTCCAGGGTCTCAATGGCATGCTGGTTCAGTGTAAGCGCCCAATCCTCCTCTGGAGCTTTTGCTGCCAGCAAACTGAGAGCCTGTCCAAAGCTCCTCAGATATTGAGCGTCCTGCACCAGGTAATATCGGAATTTCGCCTTTGGGAGGCTGCCATCATGCAGCCCCACAAGGTATGGGTGGCGGAGGGTGGCTTCATAAACAGGCTGGGCTTGTTGCCAGAGTTGTTTGGTGAATGCCTTTTCCTCGGCACCCGCCAGGCAGGTAGCAATCAGCAATCCGAGCGCGATAGCCAGATGTGTCCAGATCCGCATGGTTGGTCCTCCGAGAGCGGCAGCGAGCCTGTAACCATTGCCTGCCGCCTCTTCGTCGAGATGAGGGAAAGCTTACTCGGGGTGCGGGAATCTGCCACTGGATAGCATCGACGCCGCCTGTATGAACAGATCCCGTAGCATCGCCGCAGTGAGCCTTCCTGTGGAGGTGTTCTGCTGGCTGGGATGGTAGCAGCAGAGCAGCGGTGGTGCCTGCGGAAATGAGTGAAGGCTTCCGTGCCCGAACGGAAAGCGGGCCAGCGCCTCCACTTCGCCTCTCCGTTGCAGGAGTCTCAGGTAACTGTTCGCGGCAATTCCGCCCAATGCCACAACCAAGCGAAGGTTCGCCAGCAGCCGGAACTCCTCCTCAAGGAAAGGGGCACACCTGCTGAGTTCTTCCGGAAAAGGACGATTATCGGGCGGGGCGCAACGTGCCGAAGCCGTAATCCAGGCATTTTGTAGCGTGAGGCCATCTTTGGCGTCTGTGCTATATGGTTGCGAGGCAAAGCCAGCCTCCCACAATGCCCGGTAGAGAAAGTCGCCGGAACGATCGCCAGTAAACATGCGACCGGTTCTGTTCGCTCCGTGGGCACCTGGCGCAAGCCCGATGATTAGCAACTGGGCATAAGGATCGCCCCACGCGGGCACTGGTTTCCCCCAATAGGCCCAATCTTGATAGGCGCGACGCTTTTCTCGGGCGACAGTCTGGCAGTGGGCAATCAGGCGCGGACATTGCGTACAGGTGATTACTTCCTGCTGCAATTGGACAATGGGATGTTCCACAGGTTCCGGATTTGCCTGGTCTACCGAAAAGCTAATATTGAAACGCCCCAAGACCTCATTTCTATGCGAATTCAATGCCCAATCCCCGACGATCTAGTCCCCGGAAACCCTGAGGCTTTGGGTCGCAGAGGAGTAGCGAGACTGGTGAAGGTCGAGGAGCCGGAAATTGGCCTCTGTGCCCGTAAGCACTTGTCGGAGATTGCGGAGGGACTGGCTCAGGAGCGCCTGTTCCTGTTGGGATTGATGCGAGAGGTATGGATAGCCCGCAATTTTGAGGAAAGCGTCCACCAGCACAGGATCGAGCAGCCCATCTCCAGCTTGCTGCTCTAGGATTTCCATCGCTTCCGAAGGGGTCTGGGCTGCCTTGTAGGGCCGCTTTGTGGTGATCGCATCGAAAATATCGGCTATCTGCAAAATCCGGGCTAGTAGCGGGATTTTGTCATTCGCCAGTTTATCGGGGTAGCCACTCCCATCCCAGCGCTCATGGTGGTTACGAATAATCGGCAGCACACGTGAAAGAGAAATCATTGGACGGCAGATTTCCTCACCCTTAACGGTGTGGCTCTGCATCAGCAGATGCTCCTCAGCAGTAAGCGGACCCTGTTTGAGGAGGACGCTATCGGGAATCGCAATTTTTCCAATATCGTGCAAGAATCCGCCACGGTAAAGGGCGACCAACTCTTCCTGGCTGAGTTTCAGGCTGGAGCCTAGGAGCACGGAGTAAAGGCTCAGTCGCTGGCAGTGTCCACCTGTATATCGGTCACGGTGTTCCACCGTCTGCGCAAGGGTCACCAGTACCGCTTCGGTCTGGTCGTGGGTTTCGTGAACTCGCCGGGATTCCAGACGGCGACGCACTCGCAGACGCACACTCAAGGGATGGAAGGGCTCCTCAATGAAGTCCTCGTTGGGGAAATCCAGCGACACCCGGCTATCCATCATGCTCGCCGTATCCACCAGCGTAAGCACCGGGAAGTCCCGCAGCATACGAAGGATCTTGATTTCTTCATGGAGCCGGGCAAGGCTGTCGTCTTGCAGATCCTGCGGAACGATGAGCAGATCCACATGCTGGCGCACCAGGAGGGTAACCGCCGCTGCCACGGTATTCGCGTGCAGCAAATTATAGGATTCCCTCTCAAGACAGGAGAGCAGGTGAGCACAACGGGACTGGTTGGGCTCCAAAATCAGGATGACAGGTGCCCGGAATTCCGGATCGGGATTGAGGCCTTCAGTGGTTCCATTCGTAAACACTACAACTCCTGAATACCAGATTCCTCACACAAACTTGGGCGCTAGTACCATTGGTCCTATGCTTGAGTAGTTTCCCTGACTCTCCTACTGTAAGTGCAGAATATCCCAGGGGTCAAACTCTTTTTATTATCGGACCGGATTATCGTGTGCTTTAGCCCAATCGAATCTCCCCAGATGGGGGCGTTGCTTACAAAAGTTACCTGGAATCTCCTTGGATGGATAATCTTCCACAGTAAGACGTGCCATAGGTGAGCAGCGTCGGCGCTAAGACAGGCCGCACCGCATGCGATTGAGATAGGCGCGAGGAATCCTGACGCGAGGAAGTCTGATTCCAGGACGACGGGTGCCGAGACGATGGTTGTCTTTTGGGCCGTTGGTCCGGAGAGCCAGTGGCCGCCCGGTCCTGCAAGGGTGGGCGGCACCGCCTGCATGTACGCTGGAGATACCTGCGTGGGGCCAGTGTGCTGGTTCAGACACCGACAGGGAGCTGGATAATCTTTTTCTGAATGGCGTATTGGACCAGCTGTGCCTTGTTGTGAATATCCAGTTTTCGCATCAGATTGAACTTGTGCGCCTCAATCGTCTTCACACTTAGGTTCAGGCTGCTGGCGATTTCCTTCACGGAATTCCCCTCGGCAAGCAGCTTGAGGACCTCCTTTTCTCGTGGCGTCAATGAGGCCAGACGTGGCTGGGGAACGTTGGACTTCATGCGTGTACGGAAGTCGTCCACCAACTGGGAAAGCATCTTCGGACTAAGATAGCTGCCTCCATTCTGCACGTCCCGAATGCCAGCGAGGAGCTGTTCCGTGGGGCTGTCCTTCAAAATGTAGCCGCTCGCGCCAGCCTGCATGCTTTCAAGGAGATAGTCCTCATCGTCATACATGGTGAGGAAGAGCACCTTTAGGTCTGGGCGTAGCCGTTTCAGTTGCCGGGTTGCCTCAAAACTGCTGAGCCCGGGCATGCTGACATCCATTAGCACCAGGTCGGGGCGAGACTGGTCAGCCAACGACAGTGCTTCATTCCCATTGCTTGCCTCCCCGACGATTTCGATGTCGGGTTCGCTTGAGAGCAGCGTGCGCATTCCCTGACGGAATAGCGTGTGGTCGTCTGCAATCAGCACGCGAGTACGTTTCATCATGGTTGCGATCCTCTTTTCCGGTGATGCTACTCAGGGGGCTCCAATTTTGGCCGGAACTGGAACTTTTTGCTTTCCAAGTGGATAAGCCTGCCATCAGTACGTGGCTGCAGTGTGCCTGCTACTGCTTCGCGTCTACTGGTGTGGCGTTGCCGTCTGGAATGGCTTGGTTCCCCATGGGCCACTGCGTGGCGCTCTCGTCGACGGGAGATGTTGCCTGCGCCAG
>CAZUAX010000001.1:88454-90341 GCA_964618435.1 uncultured Solibacteraceae bacterium | reverse complement strand
ATCTTCGTTCGGTCGGGTGACCAGATCTCGACAGAAGATCGCACTCTCTTCCATTCCGTCGCGCGTGTCGTTCTCACAGACACCCGTGGAACCCTTGCAGAGCAGATGAAAAACCGCAGGAGGAAAGAACTGGCGGCACCGCCTCTCCTGCCCGTACGCGCTGAGTTTCCCGAACCAGCACCCTTGGAGCCTTTGCCCCGGCGCGATCTGCTCTACTTCAATGGAATCGGCGGATTCACTCCGGATGGACGTGAGTACATCGTTACTACCACTGGGCGGGCCACCACCCCGCTTCCCTGGGTAAATGTTCTGGCAAACCCAAACTTTGGCTCGGTGGTCTCCGAGTGCGGCAGCGCATGTACCTGGAGCGAGAATGCTCACGAGTTCCGCCTCAGTCCGTGGTGCAACGATCCCGTCACCGATCCAAGTGGGGAAGCGTTCTACCTCCGCGATGAGGAAAGCGGCTGCTTCTGGTCGCCTATGCCTATGCCCTGCCCAGGCCCGACACCCTATGCTACCCGGCACGGATTCGGCTATAGCGTCTTTGAACACACAGAAGGCGGTATCCGCTCGGAAGTGTGGGTATATGTGAGCATCGACGCGTCCGTGAAGTTCACCGTGTTGAAGATTCAGAATCTGTCCGGCAGGCAACGACGTCTCTCTGCGACGGGCTACGTCGAGTGGGTGCTTGGTGACTTGCGGTGTAAATCGGCAATGCATGTCGTCACTGAGGTTGATCCCATAGAGGGTGCGCTGTTTGCCAGGAACTCCTATAGCATGGAGTTCGCCGCACAGGTCGCATTCTTCAGCGTGAGCGATCGCAATCGCACCGTCAGCGGCGATCGGACCGAATTTCTTGGGCGCAACGGAACATTACGGAATCCGGCCGCGATGGGTCGCACCAAGCTCTCCGGCAAGGTGGGAGCCGGTCTGGACCCCTGCGCTGCCATCCAGGTTCCGTTCGATCTGGCCGCCGGGCAAGAGCGTGAGATCGTCTTCACCCTTGGCGTTGGCCGTGGGGAGGAGGAAGCGCGCGGCCTCGTAGACCGGTTCCGTGGGTCCGCAGCCGCCGCTGACGCATTGGCTGTGGTCTGGCAGCATTGGAAGCACACCCTGGGCGCTGTGCAGGTGGAAACCCCCGATAGCTCTGTCGATGTGATGGCCAACGGATGGTTGCTGTATCAAACGCTCTCATGCCGTTTCTGGGGGCGCGGCGCTCTCTATCAGTCTGGGGGGGCCTTCGGCTTCCGCGATCAGTTGCAGGATGCCATGGCGCTTGTCCATGCCGAGCCACAGTTGCTGCGTGCGCACCTGCTTCTCTGTGCTTCCCGTCAGTTTCGTGACGGCGACGTCCAGCACTGGTGGCACCCGCCCTCTGGCAGAGGTGTTCGCACAAAGTGCTCCGATGACTATCTCTGGCTGCCTCTGGCCGCCTGCCGATACATGCTTAGCACCGGAGATACCGGCGTGCTCGACGAGACAAGTCACTTCCTGGAAGGACGCCTGGTGAATGCCGAAGAGGAATCCTACTACGATCTGCCGGGACGGTCCGAAGAAATGGCAAGCCTCTACGAGCACTGTAAGCTCGCCATCCTTCGTGGTCTTCGATTTGGAGAACACCGGCTGCCCCTCATGGGTTCGGGCGACTGGAACGATGGAATGAACCTGATAGGGCAAGATGGTCTGGGAGAAAGCGTGTGGCTGGGGTTCTTCCTGCACAATGTGCTGGGTTCCTTCGCTAAAGTCGCCGACCTTCGCGGCGATATCGTATTCGCGGATCGCTGCCGAGATGAGGGGGCCGCATTGCAAGCGAACCTTGAGCAGTACGGATGGGATGGCGAATGGTATCTCCGCGCCTTCGATGACAATGGATCTCCGGTTGGAGCC
>CAZUAX010000001.1:64288-88354 GCA_964618435.1 uncultured Solibacteraceae bacterium | reverse complement strand
ACCATGGCATTCGCCCGGTTGGGAGACGCACAGCGCGCATGGGAACTCTTCGAGCTCATCAATCCGGTGAACCACGCGCAAACTACAGAGGGTGTAGAGGTCTACAAAGTAGAGCCCTACGTGGTCGCCGCAGACGTCTATTCCGTTTCACCCCACACCGGTCGTGGTGGTTGGACCTGGTATACCGGGTCTGCCGGTTGGATGTACCGATTGATCATAGAGTCCCTCCTGGGGCTTAGCCTTGAAGTAGATAAGCTGCACATCAGGCCAATCCTTCCAGACGCATGGCCGGAGGGATTCAAGGTGCACTACCGGTATCGGGAAACGGTTTACCATATCGTGGTCGAGCGTGGGACAGACGAGGACGGCCAGCCGAGCGTCACGGTAGATGGCAACTGGCAGAGGGGAAGCGCCATACCGCTAGTGGACGACCGGCAGGAGCACACGGTCACCGTGCGCGTTCCAGCCACCGCACCCAGCCCCCCATAGCCGCCTTTGCCCTCTCCCCATCGTGCCAGCCCCGGTCGCTGCCCATCACGCTGCTGCTGGAACAGGGCCGCCAGTATCGCTTCGCGGCGCCGGGCTTTGTGGATGAGATCCCCGCTTCCTCGTGGACCTTCACCTGCTGGCTGGATTCCTCAAGCGGCAGTAACGTCGTGGATTACGTGGTCCCAACTGAGCCGACGACGTTGACCGTCAGCTTCCCGCGCTCCGTCCTGTACTCCTTCACCGCCAGCCCGGCTGTGGGCGGAACGGTAACCAACAACGGCTGGCAACTGACCACCGGGGAATTCCCCATTCAGGCCATCCCGGCGGCAGACTACCGCTTCGTCCACTGGACTGGTGACCTGGCTGGGCAGCCTGCTTGCCCCCGGTTCCCTGGCTTGGGCTCAATCCTTCGACTCCAACAATGGCTTTGGCATTGGAACCTTCTTCCTCTCGCCACTGGCCAATCTCGGCGACCGCAACGATGCGCAGTTAATGGTTGTCTAAGAGCGATTCTCCGCAGATCCCTTAATTTGCTGCACTTGCAATGACGGCAGCGGGGAGGTCAGCTTCGACGCCAGCATCACCGCCGCCGCTGCCAACCCAATCCCGGAGCCCGGAGCCCGGCGCGCGCTCTCTGCTGCTGCTCTCGCTGGTGATTGCCGGCGCTGGCCGCTTCCGGTGAAAGCCCCAGCTTTAAGGGAAAGGTGCCCCGTTGGCACAACACAATCCATGGCCCGGAGCGCCACCAGGAGCTCCGAGCTTTTCCATCCCGGTGAATCGGTGGGAAGTACACAGCATCCGCATCGTTCCGTCGGCACTCCGCTCAGTGCAACTGCTATTTCGATGCGGCATCTGACTGAAGGCGGGAAAGGCGGACGAGTAGCGGAGCCAACGCTAGCGGGCGGCGGTCAACTGGAGGAGTTCCTTGGAGTTTTCGATCATCACCTCACCCACGCAATCGAAGAACCGCAGTACGCAGGGAGTCTTGAGGCGATAAAACACCTGCATCCCACGCTTCTCGTCGGCAACGATTCCCGCTGACTTCAGCACGGACAAATGCTTGCTCACGGTAGACATATCCGCCCCAATCATCTCAGTGAGGTCGCACACACAGCGCTCTCCCCGCGAGAGTTCATCCACCACAAAGAGCCGGGTTGGATGTGCAAGCGCCTTCATCACCTTGGCGCGGGCTTCAAAGAAGGCTTGCGTCTGAGAGTCCATAAACGACAATGATATCAGTGCTTGGCGGATTGGGAAAGTAGCGAATCCACAGCCGAATAGTACCTATCTGCCGATTGCAGTGTTTGAGTGCTGTCGTGTGAATGTGCAGATGGGGGTTCGCCGCCGGGGGAGGCGTCCGCACGTCTATCGCCTGTTTACAGGTCCGACGGATGGGCCCGATGGCCTCGGAACGCGACATTGCACGGCCTACAAACATCGCCATCGCTGTGACGTGGGCGACGGGATTCTTCGCGTCAAGGTACGCCCGACGGGTGGGGACATCGCTAGATGCGACACTCTCAACGGACTGACTGGACTCTGTGGAAACCTATCATATCCTTAGGACAGCAAAGTCTTGATCTCGTCGGGGGTTGCGACTTTACCAGCGATCTTTACCTTGCCGTTGACAGCCAAGGCTGGCGTGATCATTACCCCAAAGCTCATGATCTGGGTGATGTTGGTCACTTTCTCAAGCTGATAGTCGAGGCCGAGTTCTTTCGCTGCCTTTTCCGTGTTCTCTGTAAGTTGGTTGCACTTAGCGCAGCCTGTGCCGAGAATCTGAATTTTCATTGTGCTCACTTTCCTTGTCGGAAGTAGGCGTCTTGTGGACTTGCACGACAGCGATACCAACAGAAGCGCTGGCCGGGTTAAAAACAGGTTCGCCTACCAGGAACTGCCACCCTCGAGTCCCGCGACCCTGTTGAATTACTGCCCAAAGGGTCCAACCGCCGGGAGTACACGCTGAAGTGCTATCGCATGATTCACATGACAAGTCCACTTTAGCAGGTTTTGCCAAATAGCCAAGTATCTCTCAAGGAATCTCTCCTGGGGGTTTCCAGTTTGATGTGGTTCCGTTTCCAGGGGCAGACTATCCCGTGTCCTGAAGTCAACACGCCGATCTCTCGCCAACAGCTTGCAGGTTATCGTTTCGATTCAAGCTTGGTCTTGATGTTGAGGAGTATCCTCTCCTGGGCGGCACGGGTGCGAGAGACGATGATTGTTCGGGCGATGGCCCCAAAGAACCCCGTCAGGCCATGCTGTCGCGAAGCCTTGAACGTGATCAGATAAAAGCCGGGATCCCCGGTGTTCGATATTCCAGCTACACATGCTGTCAGGTCCAGCGCAAGCTGAAGATAATGGCTGGCATAGAGTTGCTTCACGACGACGACGTGTGCGGTGCCGCGTGGACTATCCGCCCGGTAAGAAATCGCATGGTTCAAACGGAGAGTAGGCTTGAGGCCAAAGGCGACCTTTTCCCAGAAGAAAAACGATTTTGCGTTTGGTAGTTTGGCGCGCGGGTAATCCAGCAGGTATTCGGGCAGAGAAGGCAGGTAGTCTTGCAGCAACGGCACCTGTTTCAGCATCAGGCGTAGTTCAGCATCCACTTCGAACGGATAATCTTTGTCCTGATAAATGCCCAGCGCGGAATTACCTTCGGTCCTATAGCGGCCCAGCATCTCGATTGCCAACTGCTTCATCTTCTGGCTGGCCTCAATGCGAGCGTTGGGAGCCTCCAAATCAATCCCCTTCTGAAGGGCCAGCATCATCTGGTCAGACATTTGGACGCCGCACTTGCCCGTGCGGCAGGATTTCAAATTGCGAATGTCTTCGGGCTCGAAGGTGAACCCATCGAGATCAGACAGACGGGGAGGATCGCTGAACCGTCCCACCGCCACGTAGCTCGACGACTCTCGAAGCCGATCCATGTCGAAGGCCAGATCGGCATAGTCTTCTGGTCGCGCTCGCACGAAGACGGCACCCACCACCAGCAATTCGGCGGGTGTCCGGGATGAGATTGCTTTGGTAACGACCTTGCCTTGCTGAATCGACAGGATTTGCTGGCTGGTGAGCCCAATGTGGTCAATCAGGAACGTGCGAGGTTCGCCGTTGGCCTGGCCGCTACATGCGAGGGAGCATAGGATGCCAAGGCACACCAGAATCAGGACACTCCTCACGCGTCCCGGCAAATACTGGATTCCAGTATTGGGAATGGCGGTCTCTCTGTCTTCATGAGCCGATTGCATGAGGCAGCATTGGTCCAGCAAAAAGGGGCTCCAATGCCTATGATAGCTGCTGGTCCGGCGCTTCGGTTGAGAGCAGGGTTCGTGCCATTACGCCTTGCGCGCTACGTCCAGGGCCCGCACCCTTACAGCCTTCGATCGCATCTTCCTATGCCTACATTAGCTTATTAGCTTCAGGATACGAGGGCGCCGTAGATAACCCCGGTGAGTGCCGCCAGCAGGATGACCATTGACACAAATGCGACCGTTTTCTTGAAGCCCATGACGCTGTGAATCACCAGCATATTCGGTAGCGAAAGTGCTGGACCAGCCAGAAGCAAGGCAAGCGCCGGACCCTGTCCCATGCCGTTGCCGATTAGACCTTGCAGGATGGGGATCTCCGTGAGGGTAGCAAAGTACATGAAGGCGCCGGCGAAGGAGGCGAACAGGTTGGCCTGCCAGGAGTTCCCTCCTACCGCTTGAGAAACCCACTCGGAGGGGATGAGGCCCTCCTCGCCAGGGCGGCCCAGCAGCATGCCGGCGATGAGGACTCCGAAGAGCAGGAGGGGCAGAATCTGCTTTGCGAAATCCCAAGTGGCGGTGAACCACTCCTGCATGATTGAGCCACTCGTCAAGGTGATTGCAGTGAGCCCCAGAAAACCTCCTGTGAATGCGATGACGGGTTGCGCAGGGAACGCAAGGGCGAGACCGAGTACGGCAAGTACGACGCTGCCGACCTTGGAAAAGGCAACGCCGAACCATAGGCTAAGCACCGCGCCAAGACCCAAGGCAAAGATGCTGGTGATGGCCCACTTAGAAGCGAAGATTGTGTGCCACAGGCCCACTTGCGCCTGGGGCTGCCCCCAGTTGGCGAAGACCAGAATCGCCACCATTGTGGCGAAGAAAACAGCATTCTGCCAGAGCGGCCGAGTGACCTCGGGGATGGGTAGGGCAGCCTGTGCAGCGGCCTTTTCCCTCTCTTCGCGGCGGAACAGGAAGTGCATGGCGAGGCCAATGACGATGCCAAAAAGAATGGCTCCCAACGCTCGGGCAATACCCAATTGCCAGCCCAGGATTCTGGCGGTGAGCACAATCGCCAGAACATTGATGGCAGGGCCCGAGTAAAGGAATGCCGAGGCCGGGCCAAGCCCTGCGCCCATGCGATAAATGCCTGCGAACAGGGGTAGAACTGTACAGCTACACACAGCCAGAACGGTGCCGGAGACCGAGGCGACGCCGTAAGCAAGTACCTTGCTGGCTTTTGGGCCAAGGTAGCGGATTACCGAGGCAGAATTGACGAACACGGCAATCGCACCCGCGATGAAGAAGGCAGGAATCAGGCAGAGAAGAACATGCTCTTCGGCATACCAGCGAGCCAGGTGGAGCCCTTCCAGAACGGATCGATCAAACCGGGCATTGCCCACCGGCATATGGTAGAAGGCGAGGAAAACGCCTACAACCAAAGCGGCCTTCTTCCACTCACTGCGCCAGTCCATCAACAGCACTCCATCTACCGTGGACACTCACATGCCACGGACATCCCGAGCAGGAAAACTCAACACAGAAGGCCAGCCATGCGCTCGCAAGAGTCTTTAGGCAATCTGAGGTAAGACCCAGAATAGCACAGTTGGCAAAATAGCCAAATACTTTCTACGGTGATGGTTGGCTCGTAGTTTATGTGGCAACGATGGTGGCTCATGCTACAGCGAGGCTCATTCTCTGCGGAGGTGGTGGAGCGCGTATTCGTGCCACGCCGCAGTATTGACGAACCTTAGGATCCGGGTTTGGAATCGATGGATTTCCATCAGAAAGTTGGCTACAGGAAGCGGTTAAACCAGGCGAGCATGCGCGCCTTCATATCGTCGTTATAGACATGCCCGGTTTCGGGATAGATGATGCTCTCAAATGCTTCGGGCCGTCCCTGGACCTGGTAGATTTCCTTGAGGATCCGTTCCAACACTGCCATGCCTTCGGGCGGCGAACCCGCATCGCGATCTCCCGTGAGGACAAGAAAGGGTCGTGGCGCCAGGAGAGCCATGACGCCCTCGGAATCGAAGTGCTTCAAGAGGCCGGGAACGAAATAGTAGATGCCATGTGCACTAAGAGCGCGAATGGCAATTAGATCTTCATATCGCGTGAAGCAGGCGACTCCAACGACCGCCTTGATGCGGTCATCGATAGCCGCAAGCCACCAGGAGCGAGTGCTTCCCATACTCATGCCTTGGGCACCGATGCGGTTGGGGTCCACTTCCGGACGGGATGCCAGGTAGTCGAGTGCAATCTGCTCGTCCCGAAGCATCATCCCCCAGAGCGTACGCCCCAGCCAGAGGTTCAATTTGAAGAGAGACATTTCCTGGTCCGCACGCGACTCCATCCGCTCCAGTTCTCCCGCGGGACCGGTCCCTTTGCGCTCGCCGTTGAAGTAGCTGTCGATACCCAGCACCACATAGCCCTTCATCGCCAGCATCCCGGCTACATTCTGTGATGTGGGCTGGTATCCAAACATATTCTCTTTGCTGCTGCTGTGACCATGCATGGTGAGGATGGCGGGGAGTGGGCCGTCCCGCTTATCGGGAATGGCGATGTATCCAGGAACGGTAGAATCCACGCCATTATCGAAGACAAACTTTTCGATGCGGTAGCCATCTTTCTGGTCCACTGAGACCACACGTACGGCCGAGGGTGAGGGCCGTGGCGGTAACTCGCCCAGAGAATTCAAGACAATCTGCTTTACTGTGCCGCGTCGCTGTGCCCACTCTGCTGACGTGCGGGGTATCGCAAACTTGCCGATGGGCAGGTTTTGATAGCGTGCGGGCACACCATCCCAGGGAGCCTGCAATGGGGGCGGTGGTGTTGCCACTTGCGCCTGCAGACAGAAGGCTCCCAGGAAGAGAAAAACAAGAAATGGAATACAGATCATTGCGATAACCCCCTGGGCTCGATACCTCGGAAGAGGCTTGCTGGCCACTGTAGCACTTGCAATGCGCACTGCGGCAGGGGCTTGACCCAGGGCCGACAATCCGGTAAGCAGGGAGTCAAGGGGATGTGGCGAGGACAGGTGGATGCTACACAGCGTGTGGAGTCGCCGTACGTTTCTGGCAGCGGGCACTTTGGTCGCGAGGGATACGCAACCTGTGTGCGCGTTCCAGCAAGGAACTCTTCCGGAAGCGCAGGCAGGGAAGCCACGGGGAAGGCTACCCCGCTCCCGGTTGAGCGCGATTACCGATGAGGTGGCATTCTCAGAGGCCGCGGCTTTCGATTTTGCGAAACGGTACAGACTGCGCTGGATTGAATTGCGCACAGTGCCGGGAACGAATCAACTCTACGCTGAGCTTGGCTCATCCGCACTGCGAAAGTTTCGAAGCAGGGTGGAGGATACAGGGCTAGGCATCTCGTTTCTGAATACATGGATCCTGAAATGGACGCTTCCCGACACGGAGCCCCGCATTCGACATCGCTATGACGCACAGGAGTGGAAAAGGCGGGTGCAAGCGGATGCGGATCGCTTTGCACGCCGAGAAGAGCTACTGAAGCGCGCCATGGAAGCCGCGCATGAGCTAGGTGTGGAGACGATCCGGATATTCACGTTCTGGCGGACGGATTCTCCTTTGCCGCTCTATCCGCGCATTGCCGAGATCATTGCGCCACTGGCGGAATTGGCCGCCAGAGAAAAGCTGCGCCTGTTGATTGAGAATGAATCAGCCTGCAATGTAGCTACCTCCTGGGAGTTGCAGCAGATGCTGGCGTTGGTGCCGCATCGTGCGGTTGGGTTCAACTGGGATCCTCACAACTCATTGGCGTTCGAGGCGAAACCGTTTCCCGCGGGTTACCAACTGCTGCCGAAAGAGAGGCTCGGCAATGTGCAGATCAAGGGGGAGAGCCTGTTGAAGGCGGGCGAGACTCTGGACTGGGCAGGAATTGTGGATGCTCTTTTGGATGACGGATACCGCGGTCCGTTTGGTCTGGAAACACACTTCGGTGATGCTGAGCAGCGGATCCGCAACGCGCACCATTCGATGGAGAAGATGGTGGCGATGACGGATGGGTGAGCGAGCCGCAACGGGGTTGCACGGCTGATCCTCTTTCACGTACAGCCTCCAACCCGAAGGAGCGGCAAGCATTGCGGAGGCGGAAGAGGTGTGAGGAGCGTGAGGACAGAGCGGCTACCTATGGAAGCGCAACACCACCCCGCATCCCTCAGCGATTCCTGATAACGGATGTTCGCTGGGGGATGGGGGTGCCTGGCCGTTACGCGATGATGTCGTGAATTACTTCGCCCGCGACATCGGTAAGCCGGAAATCTCTTCCGCTGTAGCGATAGGTGAGCTTTGTGTGGTCAATGCCCAGCAGGTGAAGGATGGTGGCCTGCAGATCGTGAACGTGGGTCGGCTTTTCGATGGCGCGGAAGCCGAACTCATCGGTCTTTCCGTAGGTCATGCCTCCCTTGATGCCCCCGCCGGCCATCCACACTGTGAATCCGAAGGGATTGTGATCCCGGCCATTCTGGATACGGCCTTGCGCACCACCACCGCCGGTTTCCATTACCGGGGTGCGGCCGAACTCGCTACCACAAATCACCAGGGTGTCCTCGAACAGCCCGCGCTGTTTCAGATCCTTGATGACGGCGGCGAAGGGTTGATCCGAGTCCTTGGCATTTTTGCGATGCGCCTGGATATCGCCATGGGCGTCCCAGGGGTCGCCTTTCGCGTAGTAAACCTGCACCATACGCACGCCGCGTTCTACGAGACGAACAGCCATCAAGCAGCCACGGGCAGTGCTGCCGTCGCCATACATCTCCAGGGTCTCCTTGCTTTCCTTGCGCAGGTCAAACACATCGGGTGCCTCTGTCTGCATAAGGTAAGCCGTCTCCATATTTTTGACGGCGGCTTCCATTTCCGGGTCAGCGCCCTGCACTTCCTCCATCCTCATGCGATTCAGTTTAGAGAGAAGGTCAAGGTCGCGACGCTGGACAGCGCGCTCCACCTTACCTGGATCAAGATAGGGGAGCACCTTTTTGGGGTCGAAATCCTTCAGCTCCACCTTGTCTGAGATGTAGGTTCCCTGGGTGACAGGCGAGAGAAAGGCGGAACTCCACAAGGGAGGTCCGATGGTGGTAGGAACATCGGGACAGAGCACCACGTAGCCAGGCAGGTTTTGATTCTCAACACCAAGGCCATAGGTGATCCATGACCCGATGGACGGGCGACCCACCTGGGTGTGGCCGGTGTTCATCATGGTGAGCGAAGGCTCGTGGTTGGGAATGTCGGTCCAGCAGGAAGAGACAAAGCAGATGTCGTCCACCATCTCTCCCACATAAGGGAAGAGTTCGCTTACCATCTTGCCGGACTGGCCATACTGCTTCCATTTGAAGGGGGAGCCCAACAGGGCGCCAGTCTTGCGCTCTGTTTTCACCTCACCTTCCGGTAATGGTTTGCCGTGATACTCCTGCAGTTTGGGCTTGTAGTCGAAGCTATCCACCTGGGACAGTCCACCGTTCATGAAGAGGAAAATGACGCGCTTTGCCCGGGGCTTGTGGTGAAGCTTTCCCCCCAGCGCACCTATGGAAGGCTCAAAGGAAGAAGCTGCCTGCGCAACCGGATTGGCAAGCATAGAGGCAAAGGCGGTCATCCCAAATCCAGCGCCAACGCGGCGCAGAGCCTCGCGACGGCTGAGCGGAGTCTCTCGGCGTAAACAACTCATCGTGTCCAGTTCTCCTTAGCGATCATCTGAGCATCCGCGCGGACGCATCGAACAGTTCAAGGGTTAGCGGTATTTGGGGCGCTAGCGCACGTAACGAAACTCGTTGGAACTCAGCAGCACACGCACGTAGCGGGCCCAAGGCGTGAGTTGTGCTGGCCCCTCTTCGTTGGTCTTCTTGACCGGTGCAACTTTCAAGTCCCATGCCTTTTCGGGCTTCTCCGCCTCAGCGGCAGCGGGCTTTGCCTCCGGCGCAGCCTTTGATTCCGCCTGCGCTTCCTCCGCGGTAGTAGATGCCTGTGGGTCGTAGGGGACTGGCGCGGGCTTTGCCAGACCAGCGGCGGACGGCATGGGCTCCGGCGCTTCCTCAGGCTTGGTTTCGGGCGCAGCTTCCTTAGCAGCAGGACCCTCTTTCTTCCCACCTTCCAGAAGCTTCTTGCGCCTCTCCTCAGCAACCTTTTCGCGTTCCGCCGCCAGATAGGCGATACCTAGCCGCACTTCCTCGGAAGTGGGCTTGCGCTGGTGGATCATGCGATAGGTCAATTCGATACGGTCTTCATCCCGAAGGTGCTTTTCCGATACCTTGTCCGCAATAGTCTGTGCCTGTTTAGCGATAAAGGGAGAATTCAGGAAGAACAACTGCTGCGCGGGGACGTTCGAGCTGAAGCGCTGCTCCGCGGTGATGTTTGGGTTTGGGAAGTCGAAGATCTGCAGGTACTCGTCCAACTGGAAGCGACTGACCTTCCCATAGAGCGCACGTCGCTTCATGGAGGCATCAAGTTTGCTGGAGGGGCCATACAGTTTGGGCTCCAGATTGCCGGAAACCTGCAGGAGACCATCCCAGATCTGTTCCGCGCTCAGCCGTTGCGGAGCGAAGCGCCAATGATAGCGATTGGCGCCATCCTTGGCCTCGCTAGCCGGTACCGTTGCGCTGGCAAGCTGGTAGGCGCGGCTCATCAGAATCTCCTTTTGGAGAGGCTTCAGTTTCCCACCTGAGTCGCGGAATCGCCAGGCGAGGTATTCCAGCAGTTCCGGATTGGAGGGGCGCTCACCGGCGAAACCAAAGTTACTGGCGGTGTCTACAAGTCCAGTGCCGAAGTGCCACTTCCAGATACGGTTGACGAAAACGCGGGCGGTGATGGGGTGGTTGACGATGGCGTCCGCCAGCTCCATGCGGCCACTGCCCTTTCGGAAAGGTTCGGGTGTGCCGTCCACAAGCACTTCCAGGAATCGCCGGGGGACTTCGTCGCCAAGTTCCTTGGGATTGCCGCGGATTGCCAGACGGAGGTTCTCGGGCTTCTCAAGGTCGGCAACGCCGTGGACATAAGGATAGCTGTCGCCGAGTTCTTTGCGAAGCTTCGCGATTTCCGCCTGGCGTTCGTTCATGTAGGTGCGACGGTCGTCACTCATGAAGCGCTCCAGGCCGTATCCGCGGAATGCGAGTAATCCAGGCTTGCGGGCGGCAATGTTCATTTCGTCGCCCCCATCCAGGTCCCGCGTGAAGACATCGGTATAGAGGTTCATTTTTTCGAGGGGGAGGGTTTTGTACTCCAACCCGCAACCCGGACAGAAATCATCATCGGTTTTGAACTCGTTGGGCTTCTGCGGACGCTGACGGCGCTTCTTTAAGCCACTACGGGCGAAGATCAAGTCATTCTCTTCTTCGAGCTTTCGCTGTTCCGCGACGACCGAGAGCAGTTCTTTCTGGAAGGCTTCCGCAACTCGGCGCGCATCCTTATCCGTTCCGCCTTTCCGGAGAAAGTCCTGCCAGGGCTTCAGGTACGGATAGTGTTTCGGTTCCTTCTTCATGAACCGGACCACACGGCTAAGCAGTTCAAAGTCCAGCTTCTCGGAATTGGCCACAGTGGCGACATCCAGCTTCTCGTCTGCCTCCGTTTTCCATGCCGCCACCAAATAATCGGCAATGCGGGTAGCGAGCACATACCCCAACTGTTTACTTTCAGCCTGTATGAATTCGGAGATGGCGGCTTCTTTTTCCTTGATGAAAGCGTCCTGCTTTTGCCAGGCGTCCACCACCTTTGCGGGCACCATGGGGTATTCGCGATATTCGCTGGAATTGAAGACGCCACCGATGGCGTAGTAGTCCTTCTGCGAGATGGGGTCGAACTTATGATCGTGGCAGCGGGCGCAAGCAACGGTGAGTCCCAGGAATCCACGGGTAACCACGTCGATGCGGTCGTGCCGCTCATCGGCTCGGGCCACGGGGACTTCGGCGATATCGTAGGTCCACACGCCATTTCCGAGTGCGCCAAGTGCGGGCAGCCAGCGTGCCTGTACCTTCACGTCCATGTGGTCAGCAGCAAGCTGGGCGCGAGCGAATTGCTCAAAGGGCATATCGTTGTTCAGCGCCTTCACCACCCAATCGCGGTAGAGGTAGGCGTTGTCGTAGGGCATATAGCCACGCAGACGGGGAGCAAGACCGCGGGGGTCATCTTCTGCGTAGCGCATCACGTCCAGCCAGTGTCGCGCCCAGCGTTCGCCATAGGCCGGGGAGGTGAGCAGCCGGTCCACCAGCTTTTCGTAGGCATTCGCGGTTTTGTCGTTCACGAAGGCGTCCACTTCCTCAGCGGTGGGCAAAAGACCGGTGACATCGAGGGTAACACGACGGATAAGAGTGGCGCGATCAGCGAGTGGCGCGGGCGTGAGTCCTTCCGCTTCTTGACGAGCGCGAATGAAGCGGTCGATTTCAGACCCCGCCCAATCCTTATCCTTAGGCGTGGGCGAAGTGGGCTTGGAAATGGCGCGGAAACTCCAGAACTCACGTTGCTCCTTGGTGAGCTTAAAGCCATCGTCCTCCTTGCGGACTTCTTTGGGTGCGGGCCACACAGCACCAGCCTTCACCCAAGCGGTGATCACCTCAATGTCGGCGTCGGGCAGTTTGTTGCCCATGGGCATCTTCAGGCCCGGGTCAGCGTGCTGGATGGCGGTGATGATAAGGCTCTTGGCCGGGTCGCCTGGCACCAGCGAAGGCCCACGCTTGCCGCCGCTCAGGAGCGCCTCGCGCGAATCCATGCGAAGGCCCGATAGCGCGGACTTCGTGTGACAGGCGAAGCAGTTTTTGGCCAAGACCGGACGTACTTTGGCTTCGAAAAACTCTTCGGTGGCGGGGTCAGACTGTGCAGCGACCGTTGAAACCGCCATCGCGGCGAACAGTGCAAAGGCGGCATGGACCACGAAAGCTCGGCGATTCAGCCGGCGGCTAGCGCGTTCGAAGAAAAACTTGACTTCCGAAAACATTCCCCAGGTACCCCTGCCGCATCGACGCACGGCTTTCAGAGATGACGTTAAGGCGGATCCGCATGCGAAAGAATGCGGAGGCCCATAACACAGGCGCCAGAAGGACGAGCTGGCGAAAATTGGAAACGCTAGAGACTGCTACGTGGTTGGCTGCAAGGCAACGAAGGGAACTCGGTGACGGGGAGTCCGCGGGAAGGAACGATGGCAAACAAGGTTACCCATCGACTTCCTTATCGTACTGGTCCGACATGGCCGGGGTCAATGGCGAGGGATGGCTGAAATGAACTTCAGCCATCCCTCGATTGTGTCCCTTGTGTACGGCTAGGTCGAAACTAAAACTCGTAGCGAAGCGCAAACTGCACCACGCGGGCGGGCATGGCCTGCTGGAATTCACCAAACTGCGCGGGACGATCAAGGCGCAGTACGGGACTAGTGAAGTTTACGTTATTGAAGGCGTTAAACATCTCACCGCGCAACTGCAACGAGTGACCTTCAAAGGGCAGGAAAAAGCGCTTCGCAAAGTTAGTGTCGAAGTTCACCATGGAGTTCAATCGGATGATTGCGCGAGCGCCGGTCTGGCCAGGAAACTGGCCGGTGAAGTCGTTAATCGCGCTGCGCGAGGGGAATACCGAGGGGTTTCCCGAGTCGTTGAACCCGATCTGCGACTGCGTGTTGGTGCCCGGCTTGCGGATTGCAATGGCCGAACTGAGGTAGTTTGTCGGGTAGAATCCAGCGTTGCTGATGGTGGTTGGTAGCGCCGAGTTGTAACGGCCGATGACGCCGATTTCCCAGCCACCAACAATCTGGTTCAGGAACCCACCCGCGCCGCCGAGGAAGCGCTTGTTTTTGCCGAAGGGCAGTTCGTAGACCGTATTGGCAGTGACGTTGTGGCGGATGTCAAAATCCGAGCTGCCGCGGAAGCTGGAATAGTCGAAGGAATCCTGGATGATGGCTCCACCGGTGCCGGCTCCGGACTCGACGGCTGACGAGTTGTCAATGGAGTGGCTCCACGTGTAGTTGAAGTCCCATGCAAGGCCGCGGGAAAGCGGGCGGCGCAGTGCGAGAGTCATGCCGTGGAAGTTGGCAAAGCCCGCGTTGGTCCAGGTCTGCATGCCTGCGTTCTGCAGAGCAAAGAACGTATTACATCCAGTGACAACCGCGCAGTTGGGGAACAGGGCATTGCGCTGGCTCTCGCGATCGACGTAGTTCAAGCCATCCAACTCACTGCCGGCATAGGTGCCGTAGGTAATGGTGTGATAATTGGCCGTGGCGCTGCCGTTGTGGAGCGAATTGGCAAGCGGCGCAAACATGTTCTCAAAGAAGGGAATCGCCGGCACTAGCGAAGGATTGGCCCGTACCATCGCTGGCGTGATGCCTTGGTCGTTGAGGTTCCGTAGGATGGCGGAAGCCTCCGTCCAAGTTTGCCCGGAGGCTGGATCGCGGAAGCGGGTAAGCGGCTGGAAGCTATCCCTCTGTAGCAGGGTTCCCCGCGAAAGACGGCCCACGTAGCCCAAGTCCAACATCATGCCGCCCGCAATCTCGCGGCCGTAGCTCATGTTGATGAGCATGGAATAGGGGGCCTTGAGGTCGGGCGAAATGCCGATGCCGCTATTAAATCCACCAAGGATGGTTGGGGGCGTGAAGGGATAGCCTCCCTGCGGAGCAGCCGGAAGCGCCGGGAAGTTTACGCCATCGTAGCGCGCCGACGTGCTGAAGTTTGTATTGAACGGTTGCGTGACGCTGTTAGCGAGACCGGGAGAACCGGTGCGGTCGAATACGGTCACTAGGTCAGCGCCGTAGCGGTCGTACATCAGCGCGAAGGATCCGCGCAGCACGCCGGACTTGCCCCACAGCTTTTCCAGAAATGAGCCAGAAGCGGCCTTGGGGTTCCAGGCGAAGCCGAAGCGCGGGCTCCAGTTGTTGTTGTCGCGGCTGAACCAGCCCGGACGATTGTTGATGGGACCGTTCAGGTCGTACGTGAGTGCAGCGTTGGGCATGGCTGCTCCGGAGATGCCACCTGCCATGGCAGCGAGACGCTCAGCGAAATACACATCGACACCGCTGGTGGTGCCCACCTGGGTGCCGCTGGTTTCCCACGGCACGGTGGAGTTCGAGTATCGGACACCGAAGGTAAGCGTAAGGTCGTTGCGGGCGCGCCACTGGTCCTGGAGATAGAACTCGTATTCGTTGGAGGCAAACTCGCGCGCAATCGGCAATCCGAAAGCCAGTGCGCTGCCATCGCGCTCGTAGTTATAGGTACCGCTGAACTGGTTGATGACGCCAAGGGCAACTCCAAAGGCACGCGCGGTGTTTGGCGCGTCGGCAAGAGCCAGGCCAGAGTCACCGGTGGAAGTCCTCAGGAAATTCACCACGCTGGTATTGATATCGGAACCTAAACCGGCCAGCGTATTGCGGCTGAAACCAAAGCTGCGGAAGGAGTTTGCGTAATTGTTGAGACGGTTGCGGATAATGCGGAAATTGACTCCCGCGCCGACGGTGTGCGTGCCCTTAATCCAGGTGATGTCATTGACGATGTTGTAAGTGGGAAGCACACGGTTTGAGGGACGTGCGCCGAAGTTCTGAAAGTCGCTTATGGAGTCAAAGCCAAAGCGGTCACCCAGGACGCCCGTCTGCTCGAAACCAAGACGGGTGAGGCCGAAGTTGAACGTGTTAACCAGATTGGGGCGCAGCACACCCGTGTAGCGGGCCGAAAGGCCTCGCGAGTTGTTGAGGAATTTGCCTTGGGCTTCCTGCCCCGGGAACTGCGCGAGCGCGCCGGAGCGGTCTTCCGTGTTGTCGGTAAGGGTGCCGCGCAGTGCAACGGTGTGGTTACTCTGTTTGTCGAGTACGAAATCCATCTTCGCCACATAGACCAGATGATCCAGGGTGAAGGGTGCATTGAAGCGCAGGCCGCTGAAGTTGACGCCCCGGTCAGAGGCGATCGCATCGTCGTTTCCAGACGGATAGGCCTGCAGCAGGTTCATCACGTTGGTGTTGA
The DNA here is from genome assembly GCA_964618435.1 of uncultured Solibacteraceae bacterium. Lineage (GTDB taxonomy): Bacteria > Acidobacteriota > Terriglobia > Bryobacterales > Bryobacteraceae > JACTMJ01. The sequence continues at coordinate 72,691 of CAZUAX010000001.1, read as the reverse complement.
TACCGATGCCGAGTGGATCAATTTGGCGAACCTGCGCCGGGCTGAGGCTGTGGATGGTGCCGCGGTTATCGCGTATGCGCACAATACCCTGCTTTAGGGTTTCGGTGGGCACTGTGCGAGTGAGCGCCGTGGCGCTGCGGTCAATCCGCTTCTCAATATTGGTGAAGAAGAAGACGCGATCCTTGATGATCTTTCCGCCAATCGAGCCGCCAAACTGGTTGCGGATAAGCGCCTCGCGGGGAATGCCTGCCCGGTTGCTGAACCAATTGTTTGCCGCGGTGGCTGTGTTTCGGTGGAACTCGTAGAGCGAACCGTGGTAATCGTTTGACCCGCTCTTGGTAACAAGCGAAACCTGTCCGCCGGAGGAGCGGCCTTGTCCTGCAAGCATGCCACCGGTGGTAACGCGAAACTCTTGAACGGAATCGAGTGGCACAGGCAGTGCGGCCGTGAAGCCGCGGTCTCCTGGGGTTCCCGCATTGGATCCGTTACCCGGGCCGAAGCGCTGAACGCCGGCATTCTGATTGTCATTTGCGTCTACGCCATCTAGGGTAATGTTGTTCTGGTCGCGGCGTCCACCCATCACTTCACCGGTGGCGGTGACGCCAGGCTGCAGGCTGAGCAATTCCACCACGTTGCGGGTGAGCAAGGGCAATTGGCGAACCTGGGTCTCCGTGAAAGGGTTGCCCATGGTGGCGTCCGTGGTGTTCAGCACAAGCGCGTCTTCCACCACGCTGATGGTCTCACCGATCTGCCCGACTTCCATCTCGATCTCGAGGGTGGAAGCCACCGCTACCTGCAAGCGGACTTCTTCACGCTGGCTAGCGGAAAAGCCATCCTTCTCCACTCGCACACTGTATACGCCAGGTTCCATCTGGGGGAACAGAAACTCCCCTGAATCCGTGCTGACAAAACGCCGAGAGGCGCCGGTTGCTCGATTGGTGACGGTAACAATCGCGCCGGGAATTGCGGCGGCGGAAGTGTCGGTTACTACTCCACTAAGGGTTGCCGTGCTCTGCGCGTGAAGCATCGCGGACAGAAGCATGACGAGCGCTAAGAGAATGCCGGGCGTTTGCCGACGAAGGCGCGAAATTGCGCAATTAAATTCAGAAGACATACCTGCTGAAGCCCCTACAAGTCAAAATTCGTCGCTTGGGGACACGGAGGGCTTTGAGCCCAATGGCCCCATGAGTCTCGCGACGGGAGACAGCGTCTCGCCAGGGAGATGCGGGAATGCTCTTCAGGGAGTTAGGGGTACGTAAAAGCGCCGAGGACAAGTAAGCGCGTTAGCTGCGGACGGGAAGCAGCGATACCCAGTGCGTTTCTTGAATCTACTGCAGCACTGGAAAGTGCGTCAACGAATTCCGGGCCGATTTTGAACCCAGAAGATTTTTTGATGAGAGGACACTCGATCGCGGGAGCGCTCACACGGTGGAATCGTAATCGAGATATGCGCGGAAGAGCCTATCCACAGGGGTTTCAGCGTGATCAGGGGCGTTGGAGGTGGCCTACAAGCCTGTGACATCCCACTTGTCTGATAAGTATTTGCCATGGAGGACAATCCGTCACCTGCTTCGAAAGAGCGGGCCAAAACGGCCAACAGGCATCTGGAAGCGAAAGTGACCTCGCTTGCCGGAATGGTGCCCGTTCATACAGAGCGGGAGCCGCAAAAGGTGTGGTGTATACTCAAGTTTTTCGTCGGCCCTGTCAGTCCGAAATTCCCCTGTTTCTGGAAACTTTCAACATCCGTTACGCCCTCCGTGCGCAGCCTTCTGCGATGCAATGGGGGGCTGAAAGGTTTACTGCCAATGGCTTCCTCCCCCCTGAGTGAGCAGTCCGCGTTGTGGGAAACCATAGTGCCTGAAGGTGCGCGATGGTCGAAGATCATCTATCGCGGGCAGGTATTGCGTATCGAACTGAAGGGAGCATCCAGCGGTGTTCCTTTCCTTTGCTACAACGCAAAAGACACCAGTGAGCGCTACAACGCTGCGGACACCGTAAAGGTGCAGTGGACGGCCACACTAGGTAAAGGGAAGCTGCTGTTTTCGGATATGGGCAGGGTGCTGTTCACCATCGTCGGCGATAACTGCGGCGAGCATGACGCACTTCTGGGCTGTTCGAGTTCGTGGACGAATCGGCGCAAGTACGGGCGCGAGGACTTGAACAACGCTCGCGACAACTTCCGTATACTCGCCGGTCGCCACGGGATGAGCCGCCGCGACCTGATGCCCAACCTGAACTTCTTCGCCAAGGTGGAAGTGGACCCTGATGGCACACTGCACTACGTTCCCGGCGTAGGTCAAGCGGGCTGCTTTGTAGAGCTTCGCGCAGAGATGGATGTGATTGCCATGATTGCAAACTGTCCCCATCCCAGCGATCCGCAACCCGCCTATCAGCAGGGGGAGGTGCAACTGAAGTGCTACCCGGGCCGCGTTCCTGAGAAGGACGACTACTACCGGAATCTCACGCCCGAATCTCTGCGTGGCTTCGAAAATACTGAGCGGTACCTTTCCTAGGAGAATCACATCCATGGCAACCGATACTCAACTGATGGCGGGCGTGCCAGAGTTTGCAACACAAGCGCCTGTGTTTGACTATGTGATCCCCAAGAATGCGCCTTTTCACCGTCTTCTGCGCAAAGGCCAGTACGTGCGGATTTTGGATCTTGAGGGAAATCAGGCGGTGGATACGCTGTTCTATCGCGCGGACGATCCCGTGGAGCGGTTCAGCGGGCCCGACACGATCCGTGAGCAGGGCAACCTCTTCCTCAGCACGGGGACACAATTGCTCTCGACCGAGGGCAACCTGATGCTGACAATCGTGCGCGACCTCACAGGGCGCCACGATACGGTAGGTGGTGCCTGCAGCGCGGAGAGCAACACGGTTCGCTACGGGCAGCATGTCTACTATCAGCACGCCTGCAGGGACAATTTCCTCACCATCATGACCGAGCTAAACCTTAGCAAGCGGGACATCGTAAGCAACATCAACTTCTTCATGCACGTTCCAATTGAGCCCAACGGCAAGCTGGCGATTGTGGATGGGGTCTCAGCACCGGGTAAGTATGTAGACCTGCGCGCGGAGATGGATGTAATTCTGGCGATCTCAAATTGCCCGCAGATCAACAACCCGTGCAATGCGTTTAACCCAACACCGATTCAAGTGACCGTATGGGATCCGCCATCAGCCTGATCGCGAAGCCTTTCGGTTAGCTCCGGGCGCTGTACTTTCAGCAGAAACCAAATCATGTTTCGAAAAGTTCTTGTTGCCAATCGCGGCGAGATTGCCTGCCGCATCTTTCGCACCCTGCGCTCGATGGGCGTGGCTACGGTGGCAGTGTATTCCGACGCTGACGCCCATGCCATGCACGTTACGCAGGCAGATGAAGCCATTCGCATCGGCCCGGCGGCGGCGCGAGAAAGCTACCTGAACCAAGAGGCGATTCTCGCCGCTGCAAAACTGGCTGGCGCGGAAGCGATTCATCCTGGCTATGGGTTCTTGAGCGAGAACCCGGATTTCGCGGAAAGCTGCGAAGCAGCGGGCATAGTGTTTCTTGGGCCAACTGCCAGCCAGATGCGCGCCTTTGGATTGAAACACACAGCGAGGGAGCGGGCGAAAGCCGCAGCAGTTCCGCTGCTGCCAGGAACGGAACTGATTGCGACGCCTGACGAAGCGCTGATAGCGGCGGAAGCGATTGGCTATCCGGTGATGCTCAAGAGCACTGCTGGCGGCGGGGGCATCGGGCTTCGCCTCTGCCAGAATGCGGAGGAGTTGCGGGAAAGCTTTCTGGCGGTGGAGCATTTGGGACGAGCCAACTTCGGCAACGCCGGAATGTACCTTGAGAAGTTTGTGGAAGCAGCGCGGCACGTCGAGGTGCAGATCTTCGGTGACGGCAAGGGAAGTGTGCTCGCTTTGGGTGAGCGCGATTGCTCTACCCAGCGACGGAACCAGAAAGTGATTGAGGAAACGCCCGCGCCCCACCTGCCGGATGAGACGCGCCAAGCGCTGCATGGCGCTGCTCTGCGGCTGGGCGAGAGCGTCCAGTACCGCTCCGCGGGTACGGTGGAATTCATCCTGGATGCGCAGACCAACGAGTTCTATTTCCTGGAAGTAAACACTCGCCTGCAGGTGGAGCATGGGGTTACTGAAGCCACGTATGGGGTGGACCTGGTTGAGTGGATGGTGCGTCTAGGCTGTGGCGAACTCCCTCCCCTGGACTGCATTGCGCTTTCGCCCAAAGGACACGCCATCCAGGTGCGTGTATACGCGGAAGACCCGGCCAAACACTTTCAGCCGAGTTCCGGGCAAATCACGGAAGCGCGCTTTCCGGAGGGAGTTCGGTGTGATACCTGGGTGGATTCCGGCGCGCAGGTGAGCCCTTATTACGATCCGCTGCTGGCAAAGCTGATTGTGCATGGGGAGAGCCGAACAGATGCCATCACACGACTTCAGCATGCGCTCGACGAGACCGAGATTGCAGGTATCGAAGGCAATCTCGATTATCTGAGACAGGTGGTGGCCAGCCAAACCTTTGTGGAAGGCAGGGCGACCACTGGGTTTCTAAAGAACGTTGTGTATGAGCCGCGCACCATTGATGTGCTGGATGGCGGCACGATGACTACGGTCCAGGATTATCCGGGACGCCTCGGCTACTGGAACGTCGGCGTACCTCCGTCGGGGCCGTTCGACCCTCTGGCGCTGCGCATGGCGAATGCGCTGGTGGGGAATGCTCCAAGTGCCGCGGGTCTTGAGATGACACTCAGCGGGCCCACGCTTGAATTCAATCGGAACGCGGTGATTGCACTGTGCGGCGCGGTAATGCCTGCCACCCTCAACCACCAGCCGCTGCCGATGTGGCAAGCCGTGGAAGTGGAAGCAGGAAGCGTGTTGCGGGTGGGTACAAAAAGTGGCGGAGGGATGCGCTGCTACCTTGCGGTTGCCGGCGGCATCGACGTGCCCGCTTACTTGGGAAGCCGGTCTACCTTCACGCTCGGCGAGTTTGGTGGGCACGCGGGAAGGGCGTTGAGAACCGGCGACGTGCTGCGTATCGATACTCGGGCAGAGGTGGCTCCCGCGCGCGACACGGACTCCGCCCTCATTCCTGCCTACACGAAGGAATGGGACCTCCATGTACTCTACGGTCCGCATGGCGCACCGGACTTCTTCACGCAGAACGATATTGACACTTTCTTTGGGCATCGCTGGGAGGTGCACTACAACTCAAACCGCACCGGTGTACGCCTGATTGGGCCGAAACCGCAATGGGCGCGCAAGGATGGCGGCGAGGCAGGGCTGCACCCATCCAACATCCACGACAATGCTTACGCGGTGGGAACTGTGGACTTCACCGGAGACATGCCGATTCTGCTAGGCCCTGATGGGCCCAGCCTCGGCGGCTTTGTGTGTCCAGCGACGGTGGTGCATGCAGACCTTTGGAAGCTAGGCCAACTCAAGCCCGGTGACACGGTGCGCTTCGTGCGCGTAGCGGTGGCCCAGGCAGAGGCGATGGAGCAGGCCCAGGACGAAGCTATCCGCACATTGAAGAAGCCGGCGGTTGCGGCCCCGGCTGCACTCGCGGAAGCGCTGCCGGAAGAGCCCATCCTGCATCGCATCGCGGCCACTGCCAAAGCGCCGGAGGTGGTTTATCGCATTGATGGGGACAAGTACCTGCTGGTGGAGTACGGACCACTGGCCCTCGACCTGAACCTCCGTTTTCGGGTGCATGCGTTGATGCTCTGGTGCCAGGAGCACCTGCGGGAGGGCGTGATTGATCTCACGCCTGGCATTCGCAGTCTGCATTTGCACTACGACAATCGGAAGTTGCCGTTGCGGCGGTTGATTGCGCTGCTCGAAGAAGCGGAGTGCCAGCTTCCATCTTTGGAAGAAGTGGAGGTGCCAACGCGCATTCTGCACCTGCCACTTTCCTGGGATGATGCGGCAACGCGTTTGGCGATTGAGAAGTACATGAGTGGCGTTCGCAAAGATGCGCCCTGGTGTCCCTCGAATATCGAGTTCATCCGGCGCATCAACGGCCTTGCACATATCGACGACGTCTATCGCACCGTATTCGATGCAAGCTATCTGGTACTGGGGTTGGGCGATGTCTACCTGGGTGCTCCGGTGGCGACGCCGCTTGACCCGAGGCACCGCCTGGTTACCACCAAGTACAACCCCGCGCGGACGTGGACGCCACAGAACGCCGTAGGCATTGGCGGAGCCTATCTCTGCATTTACGGCATGGAAGGACCCGGCGGATATCAGTTTGTGGGACGCACCCTGCAGGTATGGAATACCTATCGGAGCACGGCTGAGTTTGAGCCCCACAAGCCGTGGCTGCTGCGCTTCTTTGACCAGATTCGCTTCTATCCCGTCAGCCACGAGGAACTGCTTTCGATGCGCGATTCGTTTCTGCATGGAAAGCACCGGTTGCGCGTGGAAGAAGAGACCTTCCGGCTGAAAGACTATAACGAGTTTCTGACGCGAGAGTCGGCATCAATCGCTGCGTTCAAGGCCAAACAGCAGCAGGCTTTTGAGGAAGAGCGCGAGCGCTGGGAGGCCGCCGGACAGATGATGCCTGCAGAGGCAGAGGTGCCGGCCGCAGTGGAGCCCATTCTCGCCGTGAACGGGAATGCGGTGCGCGCTCAGGTGCCGGGGAGCATCTGGAAACTGCTGGTGAGCGCTGGGGACCACGTCACCGAAGGCCAGCGAGTAGCCATTCTGGAATCGATGAAGATGGAGATTCCGGTGGTGACAAACGTGTCGGGCACCGTTGTGGAGATTCCCTGCCAGGAAGGGAACGCCGTGAGCGCCGGCCAGGTGATCTGCATCGTGGAGAGCTAAAGGGGATTTGTCGGATATGGCGGCAGACGCAGAACCATCCGTGAGTATCACACCGTCGCAGCAGCAAGAGCGGCTGTTGCACATTAGTGCACTGCAAGCCGCGTATGCCGATGGCGACAAGACGCCCGTGGATGTGGTGCGAGAGGTGTACCGGCGAATTCGCGAACGTGGCGACGACCATGTGTGGATTACTCTAGTGCCCGAGGAAGAAGCGATTCGGGCCGCGGAAGCTCTAGGCGGCTATCAGGAACGCGATGAGATCTCGCGCGTGATGGAAGATCCTCTCTGGGGCATCCCCTTCGCGGTGAAAGACAACATTGATGTGGCGGGTATGCCCACCAGCGCGGGCTGCCCGTCCTTCTCCTACATCGCGGACGAGAGTGCACCGGTAGTGGCGCAATTGCTTGCCGCTGGCGCCATGCTGATTGGCAAGACCAACCTGGACCAATTCGCAACAGGTCTGGTTGGTACGCGATCTCCACATGGGTCCTGTTCCTGTGTGTTCTCGGAAGAGTACATTTCAGGTGGTTCCAGTTCTGGTTCCGCCGTGGCAGTAGCCGCGGGGCTGGTGAGCTTTGCTCTTGGTACCGACACTGCGGGTAGCGGCCGGGTGCCGGCCGCATTCAATAACATCGTGGGCCTAAAGCCTACCCGAGGGGTGGTATCGACGCGTGGGGTGGTGCCTGCGTGCCGGACGCTGGATTGCGTGTCGGTATTTGCGACCTCCAGCTTTGGCGCTTCACAAGTGCTTGAGGTGATCGACGAATTCGATACCGCCGACCCGTTTGCGCGTCCACCGCGCGTGATGTTGCGGCCGTCGGATGAAGCTCGCGCGCTTGAGGACGCCTTGGCGCGTTGCCGCGTTGATAACGTGCTTGCTCCCTTGCGTGTGGGCATCCTGAGCGAGGCAAGGCAGCGGCAGATGCTGGGTGATGCCGAGAGGGCGCTTTATCTGCAAATGGCGGAAGAGTATCGTGAGGCGGGTGCGGAGGTGCGTGAAGTCTCCTACACGCCGTTCGCGGAAATTGCGGCCCTGCTCTATAGTGGGCCTTGGGTAGCCGAACGCTACGCGGCCGTGGGTGCCTTTCTTGAAGGGGATCCGCCTGACGCCAACCCCACCGTAAAGCAGATCATTCTTGGCGCGAAGCGCTATTCGGCGATTGATGCGTTCGCCGCGCAGTATAAGCTGGCAGAACTGCTTCGTACCGCCAATCGCGTGTGGGAGAGCATTGATGTACTGTTGTTGCCAACCGCTCCCTGCATCTATCGCCATGAAGAAATCGCTGCAGAGCCCATCGCGTGTAACACGCATCTTGGCAGCTTTACAAACTTTGTGAATCTCGCAGATTTGTGTGCGCTCGCAGTGCCTGCCGGGTTTACGGGCGAAGGCTTGCCATTTGGCGTCACGCTGGTGGCTCCTGCTTATTTCGATGGAGCGTTGCTTGAAATTGCGGGGCGTATTGAGGAGCGCTCGCGTGAACCGCAGGGCAGACCGCCTTATGTGGACATCGCAGTGGTGGGCGCCCACCTCCATGGGCAGCCGTTGAACTACCAGCTGACAGAGCG
>CAZUAX010000001.1:60271-64188 GCA_964618435.1 uncultured Solibacteraceae bacterium | reverse complement strand
GAAATCACGGAGCTGGGAGGCTGGCGCCGCTATCTGGAAAGTACGTCCGCCTCGTAAATGCCCATGTCACTGATGGCTATACACCCGATAGAAAGGTCTTTTGAGGTGCTTAGGATCGTCTGCGCTATACTAGCGAAATCCCGCTGAAACAGGCTCCGGATGCCTGTCTCGAGCTAACGGCCACCTGGTTCCGTTTCCCCGTCTGATTCCTCGTTCGTCCCGTCCACGAACGCCATCCCTCGGCAAAAGGACGCGTACTCATGACGGCAATGTTCTGGCCGGTGGTGTGCTTCATGGCACTCTCCTTGGCCATCGGCCTCTACACCTTCACGCAGGTGCAGGGTTCAAGCAGACGATTTACCGTGTGCGGTAAGTCTATGCCCTTTCTCATCATTGGCACAGCCCTATTGGCGCAAGCTGTAGACGGCAATGCAACGATGGGAAACACTTCTCTCATCTATACCCAAGGGTTTTGGGCTGGGGCGGCTATCCCCCTTGGGCTTGCCCTAAGCTTGTTCCTGGTGGGTCGCTACCTGGCAGCGCCACTCAACCGAATGAACCTCCTTACGTTGCCCGAGTTCTTCTTCCGCCGCTACAGCAAGGGCACAGAAGCGCTGGTCAGCGGGCTCACCGTATTGAGTTTCACGATTGTGGTGGCAGGCAACCTTGCGGCTGTAGCCTGGCTGCTGTCGGTAGTGAGCGGGTATGAGTATCTGCCTTGCCTTGTCGTGGGGACGATTGTGATTGTGCTTTACACCATGGCGGGCGGCCTCTACTCCGCGCTGTGGACAGACTTTCTGCAGATTCACATCGCACTGGTGGGCTTCGTGGCCGCCGCGGGTTGGCTGCTGTGGTCGCAGGATTTCACGGTGCTACTGGCGCGCGTACCGGCTGAGCGTCTGGATTTCTCAGGACTCACGAACCTAGGTAGCGGGGCGCTTCTGAACTGGAGTTTTATTCTCTCGCTGGCATTCGGCAATGCGATGGCGCTGGATTTCATGGAGCGCGTGTTTGCCGCGAAAAGTCCTGAGACCGCCAAAGTGTCTTGCTACTATGCTGGCTGGCTGACACTGCTGATTGGCAGTTGCGCCTGCGTCTTGGGAATCGCCAGCATGGGGCTTGTGGCGCAGGTGGACGACCCAAGGATGGTGATGCCTACGCTGCTAGTGGAGCATGTCCCCTATTGGATGGCGGTTCTGGTGGTGCTTGGTGTGCTTGGCGCGTCAATGTCCACGGCCAATGGCGCCATGCTCGTGATCTCCGTGGTGATTGCGCGCAATGTGATGCAGCGCTGGCGCTTACACGCGGTGAAGGATTCCACCATGCTTTCGCTGTCGCGCCTGTTGGCAATACCGGTGGGCTTCTGCGGAGCCTGGATGGCGTATCTGCGTCCGGAGCCCGGCATCCTGCTGGTAATTGCTTTTGATATTGTCCTGGCCGGGTGTGTGGCGCCGTTATTCTTTGGCGTCTATTGGCAGAAAGCAAACAAGAATGGAGCGATTGCCTCCATCCTGGTAGGCACCCTCAGCCGGCTGATCCTTCAGTTTACGATTCCAGAAGCTTGGGCAGGGCTGGAGACGCTAATCCCTCCCGTCCTGGGCACTACGGCTTTCGTTACGACGTGCTTATGGCGACCGGAGGCAGTATGCCGTCACGTTGCCGTGTATGAATCCACTGATTCCTTCATTACTGAACCCGCGGAGAGCTAATTCTTTTATGCAGACCTATACTCGCATTCTTTCAATTGCAGGGATCTTCCTGTGCTGTCTGGCAACTGGATTGGCGCAGACCGCGCCGGCGAAGCAGCGCAGGCAGATGCCACCAAAGCCTGGAGTCCCTGGAGTCCAGCGACCAATCACCGAGTTGAAGCCTTTACAGCAGTTTGATGTGGAAGGCGTGCCGGACTGGCTGGCAATTGATACCGAACACGTGTTTGTGTCCAACAAGCCCAAGAACAACGTGGCGCGGATGGACCCGAAATCAGGCAAGGTGCTGGAACTGATTGCGGTAGGCGAGAAGCCCTGCTCGGGTCTGGCTCTGGGCTTTGGTAGCTTGTGGGTGCCAAACTGCGGCGACGGCAGCATTTCCCGTGTGGACACCAAGACCAGCAAGATCCTGGCAACAATCGAAACTGGCGTTGCGCATTCAGAGGGCTGTATCGCCACGAGTGAGGACAGCGTTTGGATGCCCAGCGACCCGGCGGGGAAAATGGTTCGGATTGATCCGGACACCAACAAGGTAGTGGCGGAGATTGAGCTTCCCAAGGGCTCCTTCTGCGCCGCATACGGAGAGGGCTTTGTTTGGGTGACCAGCACGGAGACAAACGTACTGTCCAAGGTGGATCCAAAGACCAACTTGATTGTTGAGACCATCAAGGTTGGTCCCAAGCCAAGATTCATGAGCGTAGGCTATGGTGCTGTGTGGACTCTAAATCAGGAAGATGGCAGCGTCACCAAGGTGAACCCAAAGACCAACAAAGTGGATGCGACGATTGCAGTGGGAGTGCCGGGCGGAGGAGGGGACATCTCTGCCGCTGAAGGTTCGGTGTGGGTAACGGCGTTTACGATTCCCATCAGCAGGATAAATCCGAAGACGAACAAGGTAGTCCAGCAGTTCACGGGGCGCGGCGGCGATGCAATTCGCGCGGGGAAGGGGAGCCTTTGGCTCACCAACCTGCGTGAGGGAAATATCTGGCGCCTTGACCCAAAGACGCTCGATGAACTGTAGACAGGGCGAACACGTAAAGAGCTGATGCAGTCCTTGCCCCGCGAGGCCAGGCAAGGTCCGCCATGCTAAGTATGAATGGCCATGCTAAGCAAGGACTGCATCTGTCTACTTCTTCTTTTTCTTCTGGGTGATGGGCATGTTCCCCACATCCTGCGCCACTTTGCCGGCGACCGTCTTGTCTAAGTCGGTCCTCTTCATCACGCGGTTGGTAAGGCCTCGCCCAAGTCTCGATTGCGCGAGAGTCAGGGGCAGTGACGGAGGCACCAGCAAGGAGCCTCCAAGCACGGCACTATCGATAAAGATGCGGTTGGTAAGCAACTTCATCACGGGGCTCTTTTCCTGCTTCACCGCGTCGCGATTGCTGGCCACCTCGGGGTCACCTGCCTTGATGTGAGCCTTGATGGTCTCGAGCGTTGGCGGTTCGCTGATGTTTGTCGCGGCGAGCTTGCTGGTGGCTTCCACAGCCTTATCCAGAGGAGAGGGAGGTTCGGCGACATGTGCTTCGGGCTGGGATTCCACACTTGGTTGCAGTTCCTCGGAGTTCAGGTTCAATGGTTCCGGCGCGGAAGAATCCAGCGGCGCGGAATCAGGCTTTCCTGCGGCACGACGAGGACTGAGTGGACCTTTCATCGGTGACGCTGTAGTTGTGGCCGCGAGTTCCAGGCGTTCCGCCTCCAGTAAAGCAATCAACTTATTCTGTTCGGCAATCCTCTGCTCCAGTTCAAGCACAGTGCCGCGGGCGGCCTGCTGCTCCTGAACCCGAAGTGCCTCGACGCTGGATAGTTGATTCGCCAGCCCATCCTTCCGTTGTTCTGCGTCCCAGAACATCCACCCTAAGGCCAGACTGGATGCGAACGTCAGAGCAATGGCAGCCCCTGCCAGGAAAGCACGGCGGCCTTCGTTTCGATTTGGAGGCAGCACAACGGTAATGGTTGGGACGGGTTTCTCACCAAATGGAATCGGTTCTGAGAACAGTTCCACATCGCGCACTTGTTGGATCGAGTTCTTTATCATGAAGCCACCTCAAATAGGGAATCGCAGCCAATTGGACTGCAGTGCTTTAGAATCCGGCGAACTGGACAGAGAGTGCCTGGCGCAGCATCGGTTGCCAGTTCGGGACGGCGATGTAGCGCGTAGACGGAGTTTGGCTCCAGCATCAAGGCCAGCAACCGCCCCCCGGGCTGATCGAA
>CAZUAX010000001.1:52833-60171 GCA_964618435.1 uncultured Solibacteraceae bacterium | reverse complement strand
GAAACCGCATGGCGTACCCGCCGGCGTTCTTCACTGGTCTCCCGCTCGCTGGGGTTTCGAGCCTCTAGCAGCAAAGTGAGTGCGCCGTAGCGCAGAGACAGCACGTTGCGCGCGTCTACAAGATGAGGCGTTCCGTGGCGAGCGCTGCCGCTTGACGCAACAATGCTATATCTTCCGAAACGATAGCCTCTGGTTTCGAGATGCGTTCCCACACTGCTCATCAGGGAATCGATGAGTTGGTGACCCATAGCCAGACCCGTAGCCGGATTGGACGGATAGTCCAGACAGACATCCCAACCAAGGCGGGCATGGTAATCGCGCAGATGAAGTCGACGCGATGGGAAGTTGTGCATATCCAGAATCAGGTGCGGCTTCCACTGGGAGACAAAGCGATGGATGGCTCTGGTCTCAGGCGCATCCAGCAGCAAATGGTCCCGGTTCAGATCAATGCCCTGCCCATTCATGCGGCTGCGCAACTCCGCCCCATCGGGGTTGGCATTGGCTATGATGCTCACCTGCAGACGGTGCATACTTTCCATCAGCGCCGGCAGACGGTGCTGCATGAAGGTCTTCAGCGCCCGCCGAATGCCGCGTTCGTCGCCGTGCTGGCCGCACAGGAAAAGCACCCTCAAGGGAGCCTCTCGATTGCCCCGGAACTGGACTTCTATGGGCTTGCCGAATGCGGAGAACCCGATGGTCTCGATGGCGGTCGAATCGTTCACATGCGACGGGTTTGCGATTGTCATTGGTGTCCTACTTTCGGCTGGCGGCAAAGCCATGAAGCTCACAGGTGCCGCCGTTACATTCTCGTCGGCCGAACCGGTAGCGGGCGGCCGCCACCTTCTGGTACAACCACTCCCATAGCCCCAACGAAAAAGGGATGTGCATCACTGGCATCAGCCACCAAAGCAGGGGAAGTCGTCGCGAAAGGTAACGGAAGGCGGCGGCTCCAAAGAAGCGGCGACCCTGGGAGTCCACTACTGCCACCGCGCGCATTTTTTCCTCGTAGGTCATCCCCGGAAGCAGCGCATCACTTCGCTCATCATGCAAGGAAAGAAAAGCCAGCGAACCTGCAAGATCCAGACGAGAGAGAATCTGCATTTGTGCGTGGCAGAAACTGCAGAGACCGTCGTAGATGACGATCTCTGCTTTTGGGCGCATTTCCACGGTGGGAAGTGCACGTTCCGCGCGTTTGCCGCGAACCTTCATTGGGAACCTCCCCCAGCAGGAGTGGCCAAAGTGGCCTGGCTGCGGCTTTCCGTGAACCAGGCAATGCCGCGCTGCGCCAACGGCACCAGACGCTCCACGGGGAAGAAGGAAAGGAAAATCATGCCCATCAACTGATAGCGAAACGTGATGCCCATGATGAACAGGATTCCCCAGTGCATGGCATAGGCATTCAAGGCCCAGAACATGCCCGCATAGCGATTCAGAAGGGCCAGCGGAGCGCCGATTTCTACAATCATTGATGCCACACCAATAAGGGTAAAGATCCAGAGGTGTTCGTATAGGAAGAATGCAAGTTCTGGCGCATTTTCTCCCAAAAGAATCTTCCGAATGGCGTCGGTGGCGACCTGGCCGCGCAGAGCTTCGCCAGAAACCCAGTTCCAGCCCAGGTCGCCCTTAAGCTTGGCAATCGCAGCAAGGAAGTAGCTGATTGCGGTGGCGGCACAAATCAACTGCACGGGCCACCCATAGCGCCAGTGCACCACCGGCTCCGCCGGCAGGAGTTTCGTAGCTAGGCGGCGGCTGTGTATCCACGCATCCACAGACCATACATCTGCGGCGGCCACAAACCCGAGAATGAGGGCGTGGATCACCATCGCGTTGTCGCTGTGATAGATCATTGTCCACGAGTTTCGATAACTCAGCAGCACCAGAAGCAATAGGCCGAAAGCGGGTCCACTAAAGCGATATTTCCATCCGGCGATGAAGGCCACATTGGCCAGCAGCGTTATAACCATCAGTGCTTCAAAGGCGCCCACGCTCAAAGGTTCGCTTAGCCACCACACGGCCCCGAGCGGCTTGAAGTAGAACGGGTCGCTTGCTGCCATCTTCAGATACATGGAGTAGCGCTCAGCGACGTACCAAAACGCAAAGAGCCCAAGCGCGATGCGAATGAATGCCAACCGCGTCGCAGGCAAGGCGGGGAACCATATCTGGTCGATCATCTTCTGAATCTTGTTCATGGCTGCACCTCCCGTGCATGTTTAGCGATGGATTGTTCCCTTGGTACCGCACAACTGGCGTACACCTTTTCGGCAACCTGGGAGTCGCCGCGGGCAAAGAATTTGTTCATGTCGTGGGTTACGGAAACCACTTGAACGGTTTCGACGTTTCGCAGATCACGTCTGCGGGAGCGGGCCAGCTTACTGGCTACCGTCTCGCATATTTCGTCGCCACGTTTGTTCTTCAACTTGGCGGTGATCTGCCGCCGTACCTGGTTGAAGCCTCCGCTGCCAGCCAAACGGTAGCTCAAGAGCGTCCGGTTCCCCGCGGCGTCCAGACCCACCAGTGAGTTGGCTTGGTAGGTTTCGCCGCGACGCGCTGCGAACATGGGGAAGTAAGAGAGAGGAAAACTATCGTGCGGCTTCGCCTTCCAGTTTTCCAGCAATGGAGAGAGCAGGATGAGCACCACAACCGCACTGAGGAGTGCTGGAATCCTTTTCCCTGTATGGGCACACTTCGGGTCTTGTTCCGTTGAGAACATGGAATACCTCCTGGTGATGGGTGAGAATTATGAGTGCGCCAAGACCGCGCCGTCGAGATTTTCGTGTTGTGCGGGCCACTCGCGAACGGACGCCTCGTCCAGTTCCACTACACGATGAATGCCTCGCAAAGTTGACACCTGGTGAGCCACCATAATGATGGTGACGTCACCTCCCAGCGCCGAAAGAGTTCGTAGCAGTTCCGCTTCGCTTGCTGGGTCCAGTGCCGCAAGGGGTTCGTCCAGCAGTAGAAAGCGAGGCCTGCGCAAGAGCGCTCTGGCAATGCAAAGTTTTTGTGACTCGCCCCCGGAGAGTCGTAATCCACGTTCGCCTACCACGGTTTCCAGACCGTCGCGTAGCTGGCGAATCATCGTGGAAAGGCCCGTCTGTGCGCAAACCGTCATCATCTCTTCGAAGGTTGCTTCGGGAGAGCCAAGCCGCAGATTCTCGGCGATGGTTCCGGTGAATACAAATGGATGCTGCGGCACCATGGCGATGGCTTTCCGCAAGGGCTCTACCGCGCAGTCACGCAAGTTCTGCCCACCCAGGGAAACGAAGCCCGTCTTGGGTTGTTCGAACCCAGCCAGCAAACGAAGCAGTGTACTCTTGCCAGCGCCACTGGGCCCACGCAGCCACACAAATTCGCCCGCGGAAAAGGCCATGGAAACGTTGCTCAGAACGGGACGTTTCCGAACGGAGTAGGAAACGTCGTGAAGCTGCAGTGCTCCTTCCGCGGCATTCAAGGGCTCGCATCCTCGTGGTGAGCCATCGGCCGCATTAACCAGAAGCTGCTCAATCCGGCGCAGACCATACAGGGCGCGCCGGGTGGTGCGAGTAAGGCGAGCCAGCCTCCGAAGTGGCACCGCAAGATAACCGACGAAACCAGCAAAGGCCACAAGCTGGCCGGTGCTGATCTCTCCGCTTACCACGCGACTCCCACCCATCCACCAGCTTCCCGCCAGGGCCACAGCCGCCAGAGCCCATACTGAGCCTAATGAGAGTGAGGAGTATACGCCGCTGCAATTGCGCTCCTCCTGGAGGTCACGCTCCTTCATTTCGATGCGCCGCATGAACTCAGCTTGAGCGCCAAGGCCTTGTACACATTCGATGCCCTCCAGGTTCTCTCGCACACTGCGTGTAAGGTCCGCCCTGCCTTCCCGGAGACCTTGGTTAAACCTGGACTGCCTCCATTGCAGGATGCGTGCCAGTAACATGTGCATGGGTGTCGCCGCGAGGGGAAACAATGCCATCCAGGGATCGATCAACAACAGCATTACCGCGGGGTAAGCGAGGCGGGCAATTGCCGCTAAACCCTCGGCTACCGTATCGCGGGCAAACTTGCCGATATTCCGCGTATCAGCGAGCGTTCGCTCAAAAAGAACGGAAGCTCCATAACGGCGATGGTACCCGGCGGAGGCAAACTCCCACGCCTGAAGAACCTGCCCTCGCAGGCGCGAAGTGGTTTCCTGATGCAGCCTGGCTGAGGCGCGTTCCGAAAAATACGCAGCGGTGCCGGTGGAGAGAGCCACGCACACAAGCGCGAGGCCCGCGACGCGCACACCTTCAGCAGGGTCTCCGCTGTGCAGGGCAAGGCCCCACACGGTTGCCGCTTTTCCGTTCAGACCATCAATCAGCGCGCCGGTGAACAGGGGCACCTGCACTGGCAGGAGCCTGAACAGGAGTCGCCATCCGACAGCGGAACTCAGTAGTCGTGCTTCCTGTCGAATCTGCAGGAACGCGAAGCGCAGAGTGTTGAGCTCTGCCCGTTTCATGCCGCCTGCCTTACCGCCGGCTCGCAGGGTAGAACCAAACCTTCCTGTTGCAGGAATGAGAGCACTGCTGCCCCAAGTGCACTGCCGCTACCAACAGAAGCCGCAACCGGTACGTCAGCAATCTCTTCGAACTCGCGCATGCAGAGTGGCGAAGAGGTCATCAACCCGGTAACGGCAATCACGCGATGGCCCAGCGCCTGCAGCCGGTCAAGCGCGTAGCGTGCGGATAGTGCATTGTCCGCCGCCAGAACCACGCCAGCCAGGGATTCGCGGATATGTGCATCCTCAAGCAACATGGACGTTTCGCGCTGCAGGATGCCGTCAGCAATTTCCATCACCGTCACATCGGGGTTACATGGCTCGATGTCGGCCATGATCGAGGAGAACAGAGACATCAACTCCGCCTTGTCGGTGAGATATGTGGATGGGAATCCGTAGTCGCTAAAATCAAGTACCTTTACGGCGGAAGCCGCCCGCATTTCATCCTGGTCCCGATTGGAGACGCTGCCGGTAAGCTTGCAGGCAGCCACGCGCTGGTTCAGGTCGCCCAGCGCCTTGATGAGTTTCACGCAGGAGGTTGTCTTTCCGGCATTCATGCCAGTTCCTACCACCGCCACCAGGTTGCTGGGATTTCTGAGCGGGGCAGAGACGCGGAAGGCCTCCTGCTTCAGGTTGGCAACCTTGCCATTACCATCAGAGACATAGCCCATAAAGCGAACTCGTGTGGGGCGTTGGGTAGAACGGTGCCGCGATAGTACAGTGCCAATCATGCCTCCAGCCGTGAGGATGCTGAGATCCTGCGTGTCGAGCACTTCGCCTTCGAAGGCATCGGTAGCATAGCGATTGCCGAATACGCCCACAATTAAATCCCCGGGATAGATCCGCAGGCGTTGGTTGTCATGGGTGGTGATTCGCTCGTGGGAGCCAATATCCTCCACGCGCACCAGCGCCAGGTCTCCTGCTTTCGGTGCTCCCATGGACTGGCGGCTCAACAGGTCTACCTGCCGAATGCCACTTACCCGGCATGCCCAGGACCAGCGGATATTGGTTTCGGATTGAATACCAAACTCAGCGGGAGCTACTGGGCTTTGCGCTTCGCCGGAATTGTGCCGGGAGATTCTTGTGTCTGGTTGCATTGAGTATGTCGTGGTCATTGTTCCTCCAAGGATCTTGGTAGATGGTCTGTTCTTCCAGCCATCCCTGCCTCACGACACGATAGGGTGCTCGATTGTCAGCGAAAATATAGCAAGTGCGATTTTTTTGGCAAAAATTGAAATTTCCTGTTGCTAGCGTACAGCGCACCATCGCACCGGCACAGCAGGGTGAGGTGTCATTTGATCGCCATTGAAGGACTGACGGTGACCTACCGTTCCGTGGCCGGAGCAATGTGCCAGGCTCTGCGTACAGTAGCCTTCAGGATTAGCGAGGGCGAAATTCTGGGTGTGCTGGGCCAATCTGGGAGTGGAAAGTCCACACTGGGCCTGGCGCTTTGCGATGCATTACCACCGGAGGCTCGGATGGACGCTGGAACCATTCGATGGGATGATGCTTTGTCATCCACTTCCAGGGTTGGGACCGCGACAACCCAAATCTCACGGGCAGCTTTCATTCCTCAATCGCCCGCTCTTATCCTTAGCCCTTTTCTCCGTTGTGGCACGCAGGTACGGGACATTCTGCAGGCCGGAGGAACAAGCGGGACTCTGGCCTCCTCCCGCGTAGAAGAGCTATTTCACGAGGCAGGGCTGCCGGAAGAGCGCCGGGTGGCCCAAGCCTTTCCCCATGAGCTGAGCGGTGGGGAACTCCAGCGGGTGACCATTGCCCGCGCCTTAGCCATGGATCCCCAATTGTTGGTTGCGGATGAGACCTGCTCCTCGCTGGACGCAATCCAGGCGGCTGCATTCAGAGACACCATACGTTCTCTGAGCAACCGGCATAGGCTCTCGGTCGTCTGGATTACCCACAACCCGCGCGAACTGCTTGGATTCGCCGATCGGGTGCTGGTATTGGAGCAAGGCGTGGTGGCTGACTACACGGATGCAGATGCGTTTCTGCGGGGTGATGTGGCGGAACCCACGAAGAAACTGCTAGGTGCCATGCCCTTCGGATGGCAAGTTCCGGCGGAAAAGAGCCCACCGGCGTATGCGCGTGAACCAGCGAGGGACGCCTGATGAGCGTGAGTGGCGCGCTGCTTGAGGCCCGCTCCCTAAGAAAGCGCTACTCAGGCATTGTGGCCATCGACGATGTGAGTATTGAGGTTGGGCGCGGAGCACTGCTATCCGTGGTTGGAGAATCGGGCAGCGGCAAAAGCACATTGCTTCGTTGCCTGGCAGCGCTGGAAGCTCCCGACGCTGGCGAGGTGTTCTTCGAAGGGAATCCACTGCGGGATCTGCGCGGCAATGCGGAACGACACTTCCGGCGTAACGTGCAACTGGTAATGCAGGATGCATCAATGTCGATGAACCCCCAGTGGGAAGCACTTGAGATTGTGCGTGAACCACTCGACATTCTGCGGCGAGACCTGCCAAGGCTCGAACGCAACCGGCTGGCGCAGGATTCCATGCTGCAGGTGGGGCTGGACCTTTCGCTGCTGCGGCGGCGCCCTCTCGAACTGAGTGGGGGGCAGCGCCAACGCTTACAGTTGGCTCGTGCGATGACGCTTCGCCCGACGTTGCTGCTGCTGGATGAGCCGCTTGCCGGACTCGACGCACCCATTCAAGCTGAAGTACTGAAGCTGATTCAGAAACTGCGATGCGAGCAGTCCCTCACCTGCGTCCTGGTAACCCACGACCTCGAAGTGGCATGGAGTGTGTCCACGGAGGTTGCGATCCTTTGGCGAGGAAACCTGCTGGGGCGGTTTG
>CAZUAX010000001.1:0-52733 GCA_964618435.1 uncultured Solibacteraceae bacterium | reverse complement strand
CTGTGGGTGTTGTCGTTCGCATGCTTTGGACTCATTGAACTTGCACCGGGAGATTTCCTTACGGATGCTGCCATGAATCCGCAACTTAGTCGCGAGGCAACGGCGCAACTGCGGGAGCGCGCCGGTCTGGATCAATCGTTCTGGGTCCGTTACCTGGAATGGCAAATGGGGCTCCTGCGCGGAGAGTTCGGCCCAAGCCTCATTTACGGGGTGGACGCGTCGGAATTGCTTCTTCCCCGGCTGGCCAGCACACTCTGGCTGAATAGCTGCGCACTCTTGCTGGCTCTGGCAATCGCCACCCCTGCTGCTCTGTTTGCAGCTAGTCATTCCAACCATTGGTTGGCGCGAGGGTTAGGCAACCTCTCCCAAGCCGCACTCATGATTCCTGAGATCGTGGTGGCACTTTTGCTTCTGGCGCTGGCAGTGGAGTGGGGCATTCCCCTGCCTGGTTCGCTCACCGACCTTGGGGGTGAGGGGGGCTTGCCCGCCATGGCCAGATATCTTCAGTGGACCTTCGTTCCCTGCCTCGTACTGACAATCGGCGTAGCGCCAGCCTTTTTTCGCCATATCCGTTCGGCATTTGAGGAAGCACGCACCGCCCCCTATGTTTTGGCGGCGCGACAGGCAGGAATATCGCGCCGGGTTGTCTATTGGCGCTACTTGCTGCCCGCGGCGGCCAACCCGTTGATTTCATTACTGGGAATCACGCTCGGCGGACTCCTGAGTGCATCGCTGGTGGTAGAGACAGTCACCGCCTGGCCAGGCATGGGTCCGCTGTTGCTGGAGGCAGTCCTCGCCCAGGATGCCTACGTTGTGGTGGGAGCGGTGTTGTTGGCGGCGGCATCGCTACTGGCAGGCAACCTGGCAGCGGATCTGCTGCTGTTGCGGCTCGACCCGAGGATCCGCCGATGAAGACAGCCGTGCAGCCAAGACGGATCCTCGCAGTTCTTGTGGCGTGGCACGCGCTGTTGGCGGTTGCCGCATGGATGGCACCCTATCCGGTTTTTACGCAGCACAGAGAGTTTCCAGATGCCCCGCCCACTTCCATTCGTTTTGCCAATCCCGACGGCACGCTCGCCTGGCCCCATGTGTGTGGGCTTACGCCGCATCCCGAGGACTTTGGGCACTACGTGGAGGATTGTAGCGTGCGTTCCGCTATACGCCTCTTTGTGCCGCGTTCGGATGGAAAGCTCGCGCTCTTTGGCGTGGATGAGCCGGGTATTCTGTTTCTGTTGGGCAGCGATGAATTTGGCCGCGACGTCTTCAGCCGGGTGCTTTCCGGTGGACTGCTGTCGATAGGTAGCGGGCTTGCCGCCACCTTGGTGGCACTCTTGCTTGCTGCCGTCCTTGGCGGGGCGGCTGGCTTCTATGGGGGATTTGCCGATGCGTTGGTGAGCCGCGCGGCTGAATTCCTGATGGCCTTGCCGCTGCTCTATCTGCTGCTGGCCGTACGCGCGGCCCTGCCCATTCAGACGAACCCGCTGGTTGCCTTTGGGATCGCCGTATTTGTGATCAGCGTGGTGGGCTGGGCACGGCCCGCTCGCCTGGTGCGCGGTGTGGTGCTTAGTGCTCGCGAGCGACGCTTCGTGCTGGCGGCCAGGGGTTTCGGCGCCAGCGCGCCGTATCTGCTTCGCCGCCATATCCTCCCGCAGACCTATCGCGTTTTGCTTGCCCAGGCCGCATTGCTGGCACCCCAATTCGTTCTGCTGGAGGTAACCCTATCTTTCTTCGGCTTGGGAGTGCCGGAACCTACAGCAAGTTGGGGAACGATGTTATCTTCGCTGCGCCAGTACCCCACACTTGCATCCAATTGGTGGATATTCTCGCCGGCCATTGCTCTTACCATTTCCCTACTGCTGTTTGGTTCTTACGCGCAGGCAATGGAAAACGCCGGACGACAATCGAAATTGTAAGGAGTGCCCATATTGTCTATTCGATTCAAGCAGTTGGCTTCTCGTCTCCCGTATCGTGAGGTTTGTCAGGAAGGGCGTCAACACCGCCCTTGGGCATGGCCACTCAGCTTGCGTGAGTTCTCCGGCCTGTGGCAGATTTTCAGTCTGGTCTTGTTGACAGGGCTGCTGGCCCTAGTGGTTTGTGCGCAGCAACTGGAACCTCTGGTTACCGAAAGCGAGGCTGGCAAGCGAGGCGGACGTCTGGTGTTTTCACTGCGGGCAGAGCCCAGAACCTTGAACCCCCTTGGGGCGATTGATGCTTCCTCGAAGGAGCTTTTGTCCCTGCTGCACAGCGACCTTATTCATATCCACCGCCCATCACAAGAGACCCAGGCGGCACTCGCGAAGACGTGGAAGGTTTCGCCGGACGGCTTGCGCTACACCCTTACCCTGCGCCGCGGATTGAAGTTCTCTGACGGGCAACCGCTGAGCGCGGACGACGTACTGTTTACCTTCCAAGCGCTTCTCGACGAAGGTACGAAAGCGCCGGGACGGGATTTGCTGCGCATTCAAGGGAAATTTCCCACCATCCGCAAAGTAGATGCGCTGACGGTGGAGATTAGGCTGCCTGCACCATACGCGCCAGCCGAACGACTTTTCGATAGCCTCGCCATACTCCCCAAGCACAAGCTGGAAGCAGCGTATCAAGCAGGACAACTGCTGCAGGCGTGGAACCTCGCAACAGCGCCATCGGAATTGGCGGGTGCGGGTCCGTTTCGCCTTAAGCAGTATGTGCCTGGACAGCGTATCGTGTTGGAACGTAACCCTCACTACTGGAAGCGCGACAAGGCTGGCACCGTGTTGCCTTATCTGGAAGAGGTGGTGGTGATGTTTGTGGCAGACCAGGAAGCGGAAGCCCTTCGGTTCCAGGCGGGAGATACGCATCTTCTCAGCCGCGTGAGTGCCCGCAACTTCAACGCATTGCGGTCGGGTGCGGGTGCTGGAAGCCAGAAACGGACTCTTTCGGACCTTGGACCAGGACTGGAGCAGCACTTCCTGTTCTTCAATCTGAATGACGTGAAGGATAAGGGCCTGCCTGCCCTGGAGGGAAAACAAAGCTGGCTGCAGGACCTTCGGTTTCGCCGCGCCATTGCCAAGGCAATCGACCGCCGCGCCATCGCCAGGCTTGTGTTTCAGGGCAAGGCTACACCCATCTGGCATCACGTGAGCCCGGGCAACCGGCTATGGCATAAGTCTTTCGGTGTTCCGGCAGGCCGTTCCGTGGCCGAAGCGGCGGCTGATCTGCGGGCCATGGGCTTAACACGCAAGGGCGACCAACTGGTGGATGCCAGCGGCAAACCAGTGGAATTCTCTATCGCCGTGAACGCTGCCAACGGCGAACACAAACAGATTGCCACTATGGTGCAAGAAGACCTTCGGTCAGTGGGAATTCGTGTATCCGTCGCGCCGCTCGAATTCCGCAGTCTCATCGAACGAGTGATGAAAACAATGGACTATGAGGCCGCAATCTTGGCTCTGCGTGATGGGGATGTGGACCCTACGCCGCAGATGCCCATGTTGCTCTCGAGTGGTGCCATGCACTTCTGGCATCCTGGCCAGGCCAAACCCGCCACGGCATGGGAGGCGGAGATTGACCGGCTGATGCAGGCGCAGAATGGCGAGTTGAACATCGAGAAGCGCAGGAATCTGTATGGAGAGGTGCAGCGTATCGTTTCGGAACAGTTGCCTTTCATCGCTTTGGTGAGTCCGCATGTGCTTACCGCAGCGCATGAGGATCTGGGGAATTTGCAGCCCTCCGTGCTGGCTCCTCATCTACTTGACGGTATGGATCAGGTCTTCTGGAAACGTGGTGACGGAAAACGGTGACAGGCGGCGGCACCACTTTGGAGCAAATTGCTGGGGGCTCCCCGCAGCCAACCTGGGGAGACGACCGTCTGGTCGCGTCCTGCCAAAGCGGTGACGAACGCGCTTGGGCTGTACTGATTGAAAAGTACAAGCATTTGATTTACGCCATCCCGTTTCGGTATGGCGCACAGGCGGATGACGCGGCGGATATATTCCAGGCAGTGTGGGTTGATCTTTACAAGGAACTTCCTAATCTGCGGAATGTGGATGGCTTAAGGTCCTGGCTGATTACGGTAACGGCTCGCCACTCGCTCCGGTGGAAGCGCCGCCGGGGGACACGTGGCGAGTTGGAACTCAACGAGGAATACGTGGCTGATCTTGACGATCAGGCACTCCTTCCCCCGGAAGAAATGGAAGAAGAGGAGCGCCGCCAGCAGGTGCGCGAGGCGGTCACCGCGCTACCAGATCGATGCCGGGAAATGGTGAGAATGTTGTTTCTTGCCGACCCGCCTATCCCCTATAACGAGGTAGCGGCTCATTTTGGGTTAGCCCTGGGCTCCATCGGATTCATTCGCGGGCGCTGCTTACAAAAGTTGCGTAAGCTACTGGAAGTAAAAGGCCTGCATTGGGTCTGAGAAAAGTTTGCGAATCTATGGGCGGCTCCAGGAACACCAGCACAGCGCATGATCAAAGAGTAGACGCCGGTCTCGAAGGCGTAATCCGGGATTTGGCGGAAGGTCTTTCGTTTGCTGAGGGCCTGACTCGCCATCCCGAATTGCGCAGCAGAGCCGCTCTGGATGCGATTTACGTCCGAATTCTGAACGTTGCGCGTGACAATCTGCGGCAGGCAGCCAAGCTTGCAGAGGCAGCATCGCAACTGGCGCAGCAATTGGGGGATGCCAACAGCTTTGGGCTTGCGTTCCGGGCCAGCGCCAATGTGCGGTACTTACAGGGGCGCTACCCGGAAGCCATGGACCACTACCTGGCAGCCGTAACGCATTTCCAGAGTGCTTCTGAAGCGTCTGGTGATGCCACGGAAGTGGCACGCACTCGCAGTAGCGCCCTGCAAACTCTGGCTTACCTGGCAAGATACGACGAAGCGGTAGAGTGGGCGCAGCAAGCGCGTGAAGTGTTTGAAGCACAGCGGGATGAGGCGCGGCTGGCGAGGCTTGATGGCAATCTGGCCAACCTTTACTTTCGGCTGGACCGCTTCGAGGAAGCACTGGCTAGCTATGAATGCGCATACGATGCCTTCCGCCGGTTGGGTTCCGCCCAGGACATCGCCGCGGTTTTGAGCAACCTGGCCACCTGCTACATCAGTGTGGGTCGGTTCCAGGATGCGCTACGTGCTCACCACGAGGCTCGCGAGCATAGCGCCCGGCATGGATTCTCGCTGCTTGTCGCGCAGTCCGACTACAATATCGCCTATCTGCACTTCCACCGCGGGGACTTTCGGCGGGCAATGGAACTTTACGCGGCCGCGCGGAAACATTGCGCGGCCGTTGGCGATTTCTATCACGCCACCTTGTGTGATCTTGACCAGGCAGAGCTGATGCTGGAGCTCAATCTTCCCGATGAGGCGGCTCGGCTGGCGCGTCTTGCGATGAAGGGCTTCCGCAAGCTGGAGATGCGTTACGAGCGAGCAAAAGCATCCGGATTTCTGGCAATGGCGCTCGCCTGCCAGCAGCAAAATGAGAAGTCCAGGAGGGCGTTTGCCAGGGCACGCCATCTGTTTGTTGCCGAGAATAATACGATTTGGACTGCCTTCCTTGATCTGCACATTGCACTCTTGCACTTGCAAGCTGGTGCGACAAAGAAGGCTCGCCAACTTGCGCAGCAGGCGGTGCTTACGTTCGAGAATCGGCAGCTTCCCGGGAAAGTGGTCGTTGCCGAGCTCATCCTCGCGCGCATCCATCTGGCGGAGCAGGGCGCAGTTGACGCGGAAAAATTCTGCCGGTCGGCCCTAGCCCGTGCTCAAGCCATCCGCTCTCCGGGGCTGATCTTCCAGGCCCAGGCCCAGCTTGGAGAAATCCTGCAGCAGCAGGAAGTTTCGCAGGCGGCCCTGGAGTGTCTGGAAGCTGCGCGGGAGTCACTGGACCTGCTTCGGGCAGGGGTTCCCGATGAAGAACTCAGGATTCGTTTCTTCGAAAACAAGACGGATGTGTTTGAGCGTCTCGTGCATTTGCACCTGGACGATAAGCACTTGCCGCGAAACGCCGCCTCCGCCTGGGAACATGTGCAAAGTGCAAAATCCCGAGCCCTTCTGGACACGTACGCGCAACGGGCCAGCTCTGCCAGGACGGGCGAGGCGGGCTCAGCCCCGAGGAGTGCTCCCGGAACCGCTCCCGGAAGTGACGGTGCAACAGATCTCGAAGAACTTCGGAGAAACCTTCATCAAAGCTATGTGAGTGCATCGGGAGCGGAGTTGCGGGGAGATGCGCGGGAGTCAACCCGATGGCGGGAACGCGCGCACCGCCTGGAGCAACAGATGACGGAGAAGTTGGCGCAGCTCCGGCTCCTGGGAAGTGCCAGAGGCGCGATCAGTTGCGAGACCGGCGGGCGTCCCGTGTCCGTGGAAGACCTGCACCATTTGCTGGGACAACAGGAAGCCTTCATTGAGTTCTTCTGCACTTCGTCCCGCGTCTTCGCCTTCGTGGTGAATCCCAATGGAGAGTGGTTCGTGCAATGTTTGGGCGATGCCACCTCCCTACGGTCCATTGTGCGCCTTGCTCTGTTCCAGATCTCGAATTATCACAACCGTCGATCCAGCGGAGGAGCAGCGGAGGGTAAGTGGCCAGCTCTGGCCAATCATCTCCAAAAGCTTTACGAGGCCCTGCTTTTGCCGTTGCTGCCATCGGTTCAGGCGGATACGCTTACCATTGCGCCGCACGGGTTTCTCCATAGCGTTCCCTTTTCCGCCCTGGGAAGCGAATCCCATCCTGTTGCCAGCAGGTATGTCGTTCGCCGCACATTGAGCGCGTCTGCATACCTATTGGGCACCACCATGGCAGAAAGCAGTACGCCCGGGGACAATGGAGACGCCAATGGGCACAGGGTTTTGCCACACAGCGCGCTGGTACTTGGCGTTCCGGATGAACGGGCACCGTTGATCGACGGCGAAGTGCGCACCGTTGCGCGCATGTTTCCTGGATCCTTGCTGCGGGTGGGGGCTGAAGCCTCCCTCAGCACGCTGCGAGACGAGGGGCGACGCGCCCGTGTTATTCACATTGCATCTCACGGCCTGTTTCGCTCAGATAATCCAATGTTTTCCGCCATTCGCCTCGGTGACGGCAACCTGAACCTTTTCGAATTGCAGGAGATGGACCTCCCGGCGGAGTTGGTGACACTTAGCGGGTGCAGCACCGGTGTGCATGCGGTGGTGGGCGGCGATGAACTAATCGGCCTTTCACGAGGCTTTTTTCAGGCTGGAGCAAGGAATTTGATTGCGACGCTATGGGACGTGAATGACGCCAGCACCGCCAGATTCATGGAGCACCTTTACTCGGCTTTAAATAGGGGAGGTAGCCCTGGAGCCGCTGTCCGAGATGCCAGCAATCAACTTCGCGAGGAGTTCCCCCATCCCTATCATTGGGCGGCGTTTAGCCTGATGGCGAACAACTCACTTTCCTCCCAGGTGATCCCGTCATGATCCGCCCCATCAGTCGCTGTAAGGTTTGCGGGCGCTGGGTAAATTTTTCTCTGCCGTTTTCTGTGCGCGAGTATATTTTTCGTACTGGACGTTACCCCTATGTGGATGTGAGAGGACAACGTGCACTATAACGAAGCGCTTTGGGTTGATTTTGTACGTGGGCTGGTGAAGGATGAGTTGGCCCTCGAAATGCATGGGCATCTGAAATCTGGATGCCGTCGTTGCAACGCCGTTCATTCCTCCCTCGTCGCAGTGGAGGATACTTTTTCAGTAGACCGCGCCCTTTCGGTGCCGGAAGAGATCCTTGCCAGCGCCCGTGCCTTATTCCAGAAGCCTCGCAGTTCATGGGGTGAACTTCCGCGCGCAATCGCCGCGCTAGTCAGCGATAGCCTGCTGCAGCCCTCATGGGCTGGCTCCAGATCTGCTGCAGATGCCTCGCGGCATTTCTGCTTTGCCTTTGGGAACTATCAAATAGATCTGCAATTGGAACGGCAGTCTCTGCCTCCTGCCCAGGTGGTAACGGGGCAGCTTGCCACTTCAGATCCGCAGAGTGAGGTTTCTGGAGTTACTGTTGTGGTTTTGGACGAGGACAAAGAAGTGGGCCAACAACTCACGAACGAATTCGGAGAGTTCCAATTCGATCTTCCTGTCCAAAAGAAACTTCGTGTCCTGCTGCTGGTTGACCAGGGAACGCGCGCGGTTGAAATCGACCTGCAGAATGTTGCAGGAAAACCTTGACCACAAAAAAACTGCTGCAAACGACTGCTCCTACGCACAAGAAAGAAAAAGGCTGGTATGGAATCGAAAAGTCTCCGTCGCTACTTTATCGCATTGATGTTGTCCGTAACTCTGCTTCTTGCAGGCACGGTTCCGATGTTCGCGGATGATGATGACATTGAATTTGTTCTACGTGTAAAGCCGGGAACACTCAGCCAGGTATTAGCGCAATTTCAGTTGGAAGTGGAAGAGTCCATTGCGGGCCAGGATGTTTATCTCGTAGAGCGAAGCGATGACAATATCGTCGCGAGCGATACCGTGGGTGGCGACGACGATGACGATGGCGACGATGACGACGGCAACGGCGATGACGGCAACGACGACGACGATGACAACAGCAATGGAGATGACGACAGCAGCAACGGGGGCTCAGGTTCTGGCACGGGAAGCACTGGCAGCAGCGGCACGAGCGGCAGTTCAACCAGTGACATTGACGATCTGACTCTTGCCCAGTTCATCGCAGCGGTTCGCGCCAATCCAAACGTAATCAGCTTCGAGATCAATGAAGACGTCGACCTTCCTGAGGACGACGACGCCCGGGTTGCGCCTCAGGTGAGCACGGCACCTTTCGACCCTCTTCTGGCTGACCGCACGCTGAACAACTACTACGGCGATACCGTATGGACCGGCTACGTGCAGCAGCCGGCGAACGCAATGCTGGGCCTTACCCAGACTCACACCGCCAAGGCCACCGGCACCGGCGTGGTGGCGGTAATTGATACGGGCGTTGACCCGGATCATCCCGCGCTGCGGAATGCCCTCGTGCCCGGCTTCGATTTCACGACGGGAGTGGCGGGAAGCGCCACCGAAATGAACGAAGTGGCCCCCGCGGTGAGCGGCCTATTGCAGCAATCGACGGTGGCATTTCTGGATGGCGTGCCCATTTCTCTCGATCAGCGTTTTACCATCATCGTCCGCCAATCCACCGTGGCGTTCTTGGATGGATCGCAACTGCCCAGTTCGTTCGGCCACGGCACCATGGTGGCGGGAGTCATTCGGCTAGCGGCGCCAAATGCCAGGATCATGCCGCTGAAGGCCTTCCGCGCGGACGGCAAGTCCAACCTTTTCCATCTGATGAAGGCAGTTTACTATGCCGCCGACAATGGGGCGAAGGTCATCAACATGAGCTTCAGTCTGCCTCAGGAATCACGGGAGCTATCGCGAGCCATCACCTACGCGACAAGCCGCAATATTGTGTGCGTGGCTTCGGTGGGCAATCAGGGTTTGCAGTCTGCGGTGTATCCGGCTCGTCTGGCGAATGTGATCGGCGTGGCCTCCGTATCAAATTCAGGTCAACGCAGCAGTTTCAGTAACTATGGTTCTCCCATGGTGACGCTGGCAGCGCCTGGTGAAGGGATCCTCACCCCATTCCCTGGGGGCGGTTATGCGGCTGCTTGGGGCACTTCGTTCGCGGCACCCTTTGTGGCGGCCACGGTGGCGCTGATGGTTCAGGACCAGCCTGGGCTGACCCAGCAGCAGGCAGATGCTGCGGTACGCAAGGCGACACCGCTTTCGCCCGAGCTTGGGGCCGGGTTGTTGAATGTAGCGAAGGCGTTGGATCTCGAAATTTCCGGCGCTAGCCCCGTTGTCTCGGAAGCAACGCCGGAGTCATCCACTGCTGGCCAAGCCACTTCGCGCTGCCGCCCCCAGAGCCGCATTGGACGGCTGGACAGCGGTTGCGTGATCCGCTCGATCCGGCGATAACGGCAGTCTCAGCTACAACCAATCTGTAAACCTTCATTCTGGATAATGGCATCCCTGCGGAAGATCCTGTAGGGATGCCATTTCGTCGTCTACACGAATTCCCCGGCTTCCTGCCGCATCCCCCGTGCAAACATTCGAGAAACTCTCCATGGACGTTGCCCAAGCGGGTTCGATAGAGTGACTATTTCAGCGCGGGTGCAGCGTGAGATCGCCTGGGCCAAGCGCAATTGATTCGCGAGGAAAGGGTACTGCGATGAGGACTCCCCTGAAGGTAAAGCTCTACCGATCTGAGTTGGCAATTGTAGAAGAAGAAGCGGCATCCAGCGTTCAGGAAGCAGCAGAGGCCGGAGGTGGTGTGCTGCGCTGCTTCCCTAGCTTTGTGGGGCGCAAGTTCTGTCTGCCCGGAAAGAATCTGGAGTTAGTGGATGAGGACTATTTCCCGGAAGGCCAGAGCGGCTGGGCGATTGATGAGCGCTGGAATGGTAGCGCCATCTTGGCGGACACCGGCAACGGAATCCATGGCGAAGGACTTTGCCACTTCCATCATCCCGATGGCTATCTCATCCCCATGGACGCGGCTGTGCATAAGGCCCCGGACTTTATGGTGGGGCCTATGTATCGCACCCTGAACGGCACTGGATTCTACAACAAAGAGTTTGACAACCTTTACCCTCTGGGCCATCACATGCACCCCTTCAAGCCAG
Source organism: uncultured Solibacteraceae bacterium (assembly GCA_964618435.1). Classification (GTDB taxonomy): domain Bacteria; phylum Acidobacteriota; class Terriglobia; order Bryobacterales; family Bryobacteraceae; genus JACTMJ01. The sequence goes on along the minus strand of CAZUAX010000001.1, from coordinate 42,141 downwards.
AGGCCTACAACTTCAACGCCTGGCGCAACAAGCGCTACCGCAACGACTGTCACACCTCCGTGGGTCTGATGGAGTACTTCACCGAAGAGATGCTGGCCGATGCCATCCGCGACTTCATCGCTGGCAAGAACAATCACATTCGCAGCCATGCGCGTAACCTGGCAGTTCGGATGGGTACTGGTTTCCTGACGCCAACGCGGATTCTGCATGGACCCGCGGCAGTGAACACGGAAGAACCCCAGCGAGACCGCGACGACTTTCGCTTCTACCAAAGCCATGTGCTGGCGCCGGAGGGCGAAGTGTTCCTGGGCGAGGAACTCCTGTTCCGCCACCTGCCCGAAGGCCTTGAAGGCGAGGACCGCGTTCAGCGTCTGGTGAATGACATTAACATGCCAGCCAACAAAGATCCATTTATCGTGGAGAAGCACCTGCTGCTGCCAGTGGTGGATGAGGAAGCCAGCCAGGGAGGATTCCGCGACGAGTGGCGTGTCTATGGGCGTCCGAACGGGGACGAACTTTTCAGTCTGCGACAGTTCGAACTCGCACCTGGTGCGGAAACCGTCCTCACCGGACCCGCAGCTCTTTGCATCATCCACTTCTGCCATGGCACTGGCACCATTGGCAATCATCAGGTGGAGGTGAAATCCGGTATCCGGCTTGGGGAACCGCTGCACGATGAGTTCGTGATTCCTTATGACGCCGCGAAGTCATCGGGAGGTATCAAGCTGGTGAATACCAGCAAGACCGAACCGCTGGTGGGTACCCGTTGCTGGGGTCCGGAAGCCTGGGGTCACAAGATGCCTAAAGCTCCATTTGAAACCTGGCCTCGATAGTCGATAGCGAACTCGTAGATGGCATGTCCGCAGATATGCTGTCCGTCGACAAGTGTGCCGGCGGCTGATTGGACTTCCCCGGAGGTATACGCGTCCGTTTCCGTACACCTCCGGGGGCATCCTCGCGCTGCCGTCAACTGCGGAGCGTCACCATCGAGAGTTTGAGGAGTATCCGCTGATGCAAGCGAATGAGATTGTTGACCTTCGCTCCGCTCTCTCCTTTCTGGCGAATTTTCCTGGACAACTGATCTCAACGAGCGAGCCTGTGGATCCGGTAGCAGAACTGGCCGGCGTCTACCGGCACATTGGCGCGGGTACGCCCGTGACGCCGCCGACGCGCATCGGGCCCGCGATGCTGTTTGAAAACGTCAAGGGTTTCTCAATACCCGTGGTCACCGGCCTGCTTGCCAGCCGCAAACGGACGGCACTTCTTCTGGGAAGCACGGAATCTATACTGCCCTTCGACTTGTTGGAAGCGCTGAATCATCCGTATCCGCCTGAGATTGTGGATGCCGCCCAGGCCCCTTGCCAGGAGGTGGTCATTCATCCGCCTTTTGACCTGCGGAAGCTCATCCCGGCACCCACCAATACCCTGCAGGACGCCGGGCCCTATTTCAACCTTGGCCTGATCCGCGCACAGGATCCGGAGACCGGCGAGGCCGACGTCACCATCCATCGTTTGTGCGTGCAGGGTCCTGACCGGCTGAGCGTTTACTTTGCGCCAAATCGGCATATTGACCAGTTCCGCGCGAAGGCTGAGGCCATGGGGCGAGCCCTCCCCGTCTCCATCAGCATGGGGCTAGACCCAGCCATTTATCTCGCGGCCTGTTTTGAGCCACCCACCACCCCTGTGGGTTTTGATGAACTAACCATTGCGGGAGGCTTGCGGCGTCGTCCGGTGCAACTTGCAAAGTGCTTATCCGTGGATGCCTCGGCGATTGCTCACGCGGAGATCGTGCTGGAAGGTGAAATCGTTCCCGGCGAGCGCATCCGTGAGGACGTGCAAACCAATACTGGTTACTGCATGCCCGAGTTTCCAGGCTACCTAGGCAAAGCCCAGCCTGCTCTGCCGGTGATCCGCGTGACGGCCGTTACTCATCGGCGGAACCCGATTCTCCAAACCATCATCGGCCCCGGTGAGGAACACACGAACCTTACGGGTATTCCCACGGAGGCCAGCATCCTGAAGTTGGTGGAGAACAGCATGCCCGGTAGGCTACGCAATGTCTACTGTCACCCCGCGGGGGGAGGGAAGTATCTCGCGATCCTCCAATTCCGCAAGGCCGAACCCCGTGATGAAGGTCGCCCGCGTCAGGCTGCGCTTACCGCATTTGCGGCCTTTCCGGAACTGAAACACGTGGTGTTGGTAGATGAAGACGTGGATCTTTTCGATTCCAATGAAGTCCTGTGGGCGATGACTACCCGGTTTCAGGGAGACGTCAGCACCGTCTTCATCCCTGGGGTTCGCTGTCATCCTCTTGACCCTTCGCAGATCCCGGAATTTAGCCACTCCATTCCGGCGCCGGGAATCTCCTGCAAAACCATCTTCGACTGCACCGTGCCCTATACCTTAAAGGAGCATTTCCGCCGAGCCGAGTTTCTGGACGTGGATGTCCAGCGCTTCCTCAACAACGCGAAGGGAAGCTAGCCCGGGCCTGCCAGCAAGGCAATCCGTCCGATTCAGGTTCGGCGGCCTGTCCGGCGCTGCCGAACACGTGGGCTGGTCAGTGATCGCGAACGTGATTGAGTGGCGGGTTGCGATCGCCGGCAAACTTCTGCTGGTGCCAGTAAGGGTAGCCCAATGGAAGGGCGCTTTCAGCGTCCAGCGTTTCCACCTCGGAACCAGTGAGCGCCCACGTCGCGGCGGCAAGGTTATCCGCGAGCTGTTTTTCGTTGCGTGCTCCGATGATCACGGTATCCACACAGGGCTTGCGCATCACCCAGTTCAGAGCTACCTGCGCCACGGAAACGCCACGTTCCGTAGCAATACCCGTAAGCGCGTCGACAATCCTGTAAAGCCGTTCCTCATCAACGGTTCCGGGCATATCCAGTGTATTGAATCGCGATTCCTCGGGACGGGGATCGCCCCGGCGAAACTTCCCTGAGAGCAATCCGCCTTGCAGCGGGCTCCACGCCATCACGCCCACTTTCTGGTCGAGTCCGGCGGGAATCAGTTCCTGCTCAGCATCGCGGGCAATTAGCGAGTAATTGATTTGTTGCGAAATATAGCGTGCAAGGCCCAAGTGGTGAGATAGCCCCAGGGCCTTCATCAAATGCCAGCCGGAGTAATTGGAGCAACCGACATAACGCACTTTGCCAGACTGGACAAGGTGGTCAAATGCAGCGAGCGTTTCCTCAAGTGGTGTCAGCGAATCGAAGCTGTGCGCTTGGTAAAGATCGATGTAATCGGTGCCAAGCCGACGCAAACTTGCTTCGCAGGCTTCAATCAGCCGGCGCCGCGAGAGGCCACTCTTGTTCGGACCCTGTTCCAAACGCATGAACGCCTTCGTGGCCAATACAATCTTCTGGCGGCGACTGCCAAGGGCTTGTCCCAAGACTTCCTCTGACCTTCCGTTCGAATACATGTCGGCAGTATCAAAGAGGTTCACCCCTGCGTCGATACAGAAATCCACCAGACGGCGAGCCTCATCCACCTGCACGTTACCCATAGCTGCAAAGCGGCCTTCGCCACCCAGCGTCATTGTCCCGAACGCAAGAACAGAAACTTCAAGCCCACTGGCACCAAGAAAGCGATAATCCACACCCGGTCTCCTTGTGCACCAGCATACCGTCTCCCCAAACCCCTGCGTAACGGAGCACGTCTTGTAACGGTCTCGGACGGATGGAATGAAACTCTCCCCGGCCGAGCCGCCTCTCGTTACTCCATTGCATCCGACACAAGAGCATCATCCGACACAAGAGCATCACAGGAGAGGGAGGTCCAGGTTGACAGAATGGCTCCACTTGGTCAACGGTGCTCGAACATTCTCCACTGAGCAGCGCAGGCTATACGTCGGCAGCATCGCTACGTAAGAGCGCGTAAGCTTACGCCAATTCGGCTTGCGATACTGACAACAGGCCCAAGTCGATTGCAAGTATGGACAACCTAACGCCAGCACAACGAAGTGAGCGTATGAGACGTATCAGAAGCTCGGACACACTTCCCGAACTTGCTGTCCGACAGATGTTGTTCTGGATGAACTACCGATACCGCCTCCACCAACGGGCACTTCCTGGCACGCCGGACAATGTATTTCCGTACGTATTTCCGTACCCGTCTCGTGAACCCATCTTTTGGTTCGCCGGTTTCGGCCTCAGCCTAGGGGGCATGAATAGCGAGAAGCGGCTTATCGGTGCGGAGGAGCGGCGGGTGTATTGGCGGGATGTGATGGCCGAGGCGGCGGCGAGCGGGCTGAGTCAGAGGGCCTTCTGCAGGCAGCGTGGCATTGCCGAGCCGGTGTTTTATTATTGGCGGCGTATCTTGGCTGACCTTGCGCCCACCGCCCTGCCAGCAGACCGAAGCGGAGTGCGCTTTGCGTTGGTTGAGCCTTGCGCGGTTGCTTCCTCGCGGGCCAGCTCTGTTTCCACCGATGGGGCGGGAGAGGATGCCAACCCGGCGGCGAAGATGGAACTGCTGCTGGATCGCGGGTGGCGGTTGCGCATTGCCTGCGGCGCCGACGAAGCGACGTTGTGCACCGTGCTTGCGGCGCTCGATGTGGTGCTGCCGAACAACGCCATGCCAAGCGCCGCCATCGGCCGCGGTGCCGCTCGCGCTGCCGACGATATTGCCGCGCAACGAAGCGGCCAATCGCGATGATCAGCCTGCCAGCGGCGGTGCGCGTGTATATCTACACGCTGCCCTGCGACATGCGCAAGAGCTTCGACTCGCTGAGTGCGTTGGCACGCGAGCTGGTGGGAGTGGATCCGCTCTCGCGGCACCTGTTCGTTTATGCCAGCAAGCTTCCGCAATCATGTGACATAGTGCACCTCATTTCTAGAAGCCAGGCAGCCTGAGAGTCTTCAAGTCTTGCAAGACATTGAAGTTTCGCGGCCGTCGTTCAACCACGCCTCGGACCCCTATCGTTACGTGCTCAGTGTCCAAGGCACTAACCGGTATTTGCCAGTGAGCCGAAGGCATAAACTGGGTTGCCGGCAATACTCCCTCGCGGATCAAAGGCTTCACCGAGCCAACACAGATTTTTAATCGGTGTGCGGCCGCGTCTACGCTGATAGTCTCGATCAGGACCGCCGCTGGGTCAAATGCGGCAATGCCCAGTCGCTCGCGGAGCTCACGCACTCGCGACGCAGTCCGACTCCTTCCATCCGACGTCTTGCAGCGCATGCGGTTTAAGGTAACCGCCAACTCACGATCCGGCCAGTGTCCGCCGAGTTTGCGCATTGATTCCACTGCGCTGGGATGCCCTTCGCCGGGATATCTCCCAGTGCGCACCCGGGAAACACGAACTTCGGAGTGACGGCCACCAATCCAATGGATAGTGAGTACGACTTGGTTGGCCTGATCATCGAGATCGATGAGGACTTCTTGCACAAGGATCCGCGCGAGACGTTGCCGCGTTCGCATGTCGGTACCCGGCGCATTCCAGGCGGCCGGCAGGTCGGAAGCCAGAGCCATGAGTGCCTCCCGATCAATTGTAGGGCGGCGCAAGGCCTGGCTCTCCAGATCCCGGATTCGCTGCTCCAACTGATCTGCATGCTCCAGGGCTGTGTTCCAACGTTCCTCCAATTGGCGCGCAACCAGCCGCTTTGCGGGATCGACCAACTCATAGCGGCGAGCGGCCGGGGAAGCTTCGTAGCGGGCGACCTCCAGTTCCTTCGCCAATGCGAGTCGCACATTATCACCTGCAAGTCTGGACCTTTCGGCAGCTTGAACGGCGGCCTCGATCGCATGCTCGGAAACCGCCTCCAGGATCTGACCGCTCACCGCCCGATCAACACGGATTCCTCCCGCGCCGATGCAGACCTTGCCGCGACCAGTGTCACTGCCGCCGCGGCACTGATAGCGATGAGCGTGGCCCGCCGCCGAACCATAAAAGACACGCATCATGCGGCCGCACCAGCCACAGCGTGCCAATCCAGTCAGCAGCGCCCTGCCTCCGCGAGCCGACTTGCGATCGGCCCGTTTCTGCATGTGAGCATTCTCCCCAATCATCCTTTGATTCTGCTCGAATTCTTCCCAACCGATGTAGCCTGCATGATGGTCGCGTATCAAGACGTTCCACTCTGGCATCGGCTTCTGGTGCCCGGCTGTTTTCTTCGCCCGGCCCTCCTCCACCGCCGTGCGTTGAGCAGTTCGGCCAAACACGTAGGCACCAGCATAAACCGGATGCCGCAGTATACCGAGAACCGTATGGTAGGCGGGAGGCTGCCACTCAATTCGCCTTCCCCACTGACTTTGCCGCATGACGGGCAGTTCAAGTTGGTACTGAGCGACCCAAAGCAGAACCTGCCGAGCGCTGCCCAGTTCCCGGAACTTCTCAAGGACCATCCGGATGGCCCCGCACACTCGTTCATCCGGGGCCATCTCTATCCGCCCCAGTTCGTTCCAGCAATAGCCGGGTGGCAACGCGAAACGAAGTTTTCCCCGTTTCGCCTTGGAGTCCCGGGCCGCTAGTCCACGCTGGCGCAGCAAGCTTAGCTCGTACTCGGACATTGAGCCCTTTAGGCCCAGCAACAGAGGGTCATTTACCAGGCGAGGATCGTAGACTCCATCCGGGTCGATAACGATCGTTCCCACCAATGCGCAAAGATCGACCAGATGATGCCAGTCGCGTCCGTTGCGGGCAAGCCGGGAAGCTTCAATACAAAGGACTGCTCTGACACCGCCGCCGCATACCGCCGCCACGAGTTTCTGAAAGCCCGGCCGTTCGACCAGCCCCGAACCTGAGCGTCCAAGGTCATCATCGATCGTCTGAACCGCAGTGAAGCCCATCTTTGCCGCGGTTTCTGCTAACGCGTACTGACGGCGCCGGCTCTCCGTGTGATGCTCGACTTGCCCTATCGTTGATGGCGGACATAGACAACGGCGGAACGGGCTAAGTGCTCCGGTTTAATCTTCGGATTCATTCGCTTTGCACCCTCCCTCCGACGGCTCTCCAGTCCTTGTGCTGATCGCTTCCAGCAGCAGGTCCGCGAGGGTTCGGATCAGATCCTCTCTTGCTTCCTCGCCCAGTCGAATTGTTGTTTCGCGCTCCAATGGCAGCATCAATTGTCTGTGAGATGGCCTTCGCGGCTGTTTCAATGGGTTCGTCCTCCTCATCCAAGGAGAGTACGAATCCATGACTAACGCGGGCCTCCATTGGCGCTGGCTTCACGAGCGCCCGCAGTTGATTCAGTGCAGCAACCGACACCTGAGGCGATCCAAGCTCCATGCCTATACAGATCGCCGCGTCGACCATCCAGAAAGGCAACTCTCGCGGCGACCCTCGGGCGGCCTGAACGTTAACCAGTTCGACGCCATTGCGGCCGGCCCGCCGATACAGCGGCAGCCGCTTTCCGTACAAGGGATGCCAGCGATACTCGACCACGACAAACCTCAATCGGTATGCAGAATCACGCTCGATTCGGCGACCGCTTAAAGATTCTCTACTGGGATCGCGATGGCTTGGCGCTATGGGCGAAGCGATTGGAGGCCGGCACCTATGCCTTTCCCTTCGCCGCGACGGGCGGCAGGGAGATCGCCGCCTGGGAGTTGCAAGCCCTGCTCGAAGGCATCGATTTGGGTAAGTCCAGACGCCGCAAGCGTTTCCAGATTCCGCCCTCGGAGAGCCGCTGAAGCGCGCCGAAAATAATGCACCGAAGGCCCGTATTTATTGGACTTCGAGCGCATTTGGCGCTTCGTTTTGCCGCAACAAACCGTATACTTCTTGTAGTGGCGATGGACTTCGACAGCTTGCCCGATAACCCCGATCTGCTGCGGCAGATGGTGATCGATCTCGCTACTCAGTTGGAGGTCCACGAGCGGCGCTACCAGCGCGTGCAGCATATCCTGGAACAGCTGCTGGTGTGGCGCTTCGTGCAGAAGCGCGAGAAGATCGACGAGCGCCAGTTGTTCCTCTTTGCGTTGCAGTTGGAAGCCACCGGCGGCGACGTGAAGGAACTCATCACAGAGCTCGAACAGGATGCCGCGGACAAGGAAGCGCAAGCGGCCAAGGACGCCGAAAGCACCAACAATAGCGGCGACGATGGCGACAACGATTCTCCCTTCACGGGCGGCGGCAGCGGCACTGCGCAAGAGTCATCCGAGCCCAAGCGCAAAGGGCACGGACGCCGCCGTCTGCAACGCGCGCTGCTGCGTGAGCGCATCCTGCATGAGCTGAGCGAGGCCGAACGCGCCTGCCCGGATTGCACTCGCACGATGGAGCGCATCGGCGAGGATTCGAGCGAACGGCTGGAGTATGTGCCCGCCACGCTGAAGATCATCGAGGATGTGCGCGTGAAGTACGCCTGCCGCTGCTGCAGCCATTTGAAGACCGCGCCTAAGCCCGCGCAACCCATAGCCAAGGGCCTGGCCGGTGCGAGCTTGCTGGCGCAGGTGGCGGTGCTCGATCGCAAACTGCGGCGCACCCGCAAGGGCCGCATCTGGCCCTACGTTGCGAAGACGCCACCGTCTACGACTACACCGCCAGCCGGGAGCGCGAAGGTCCCGAGCAGTTCCTGAAGGACTACCGCGGGTATCTGCAAGCCGACGCCTATGGAGGCTACGATGCCTTTTTCAAGCAACCGGACCGCGGCCTGGTGGAGCTGGGCTGCTGGGCGCACGCGCGTCGCAAATTCTATGAAGCGCGCTCGAGCAGCCTGACGCAGATGACGGCGGCGCTGGCCTACATCGTCCTGCTGTATCGCGTGGAGCGCAAGGCCCGCGGGCTGAGCGCGGAAGAGCGTCTGGCGTTGCGCCAACGCTATGCCAAGCCCGTGCTGGCGGAGTTCGAGGAATTTCTCCTGCGCGCACGGCACCACGTGCTGCCCAAGAGTATCGAAGCCCGGGCGATCGCCTACACGCTGAACAACTGGGAAGCGCTCGAACTCTATGCCGACGACGGCGCCTTGTCGATCGACAACAATGCCCCCGAGCGCAGCCTGCGCGGTGTGGCCGTGGGCCGCCGCAACTGGACCTTCTTCGGCAGCGACACCGGCGGCAAGACCGCAGCCGTCCTGAAGAGCTTCATCTCCACCTGCCACCAAGCCAAGCTCGACCCCTGGAGCTACCTCGTCGACGTGTTCAAACGCATCGGCGATCATCCCATGACCGTCCTGGACGAATTGTTGCCCAACACCTGGAAACCCGACGAAGCCTGAACCCCCAAACACCCTCCCGCTCACCCGGCCAACCGCGGAGTGTCGCGACCTGGATTCACAGGACGGGTACGGAGTTCCAAGCCGAAGAAAAGTGATTTTCGTACACGGTTGCTCTTGGCACCGACATCCAAACTGCAGGGTTGCCCATATTCCGAAATCCCGTTCCGATTTTTGGGCGTCAAGATTAGGCGGAAACTGTCGAAGAAACAAGGCCAATTAAAAGCGCCTCCGCGAGCTGGGCTGGCAAGTGCTTGCGGTCTGGGAGTGCCAAATCAGGGACACGGATCGGCTCGCCAAACGGTTGCAGGGTTTTCTCGATGCCCCGGCCCCTTTCAAACGGGACCAGTAGCTGCCCAGATCGGCTGGCCGCTCGGTCTGCAGACTTCCGTCAGGCGTCTCGATCAAGCGCGATCCTGATTCCTCAGAATTTCGTAAATAGCACACCACGCATGAACTCGCCAGCCACATCGACAGTCTTATATAGGCCCTCATGACACGCCAGCATCTTCACCCGCTCTGCCACCGCCGCGTCCTCACGCGAGAGCACGATTCCTTCCAATTCCTTCACCGTGATGGTCGGCACTTTGTGCACAAACCACGTCAGTAGTGACTCAGCATAGTCCTGAGGTCGAGTTCTGAAGTGCGACAAATATTGTGACGCAAGGACAACTCCGACGCCAGACTCGCGCCCCTGCAGGAGGATCCGTTTCAGCACGTCAAACTCGTAGCTCATAATGTCGGCCACCGGTCGTTGCTTATTAGCGACAGCCAAACCCAGAGTGCTCGATCCCCCGGATTCAGCCTCGGGCACCTCTTTGCAGAACGTTGGAGTAGAGCAATCTGATAACGAAGCGCGACGTTCGCCAGCCGTAGCGAGACCCGCGAATGTATAGCCGCAAGGATTGTCCCGAACGCATTCAGAATCCAACCTAGCAGCATACGGAAGAACGGAAGAGACGATGAAGGTATTTTAACCTCCATCGTGTCAGGTAACCTTGGAGTTTTCGACAAGCACCTGTCGTTTCTGGAGTGGGCGGCAGGGTAGGCCTGCGCGGACCAGGGCAGCTTGGATCGATTCAAGGGTGAAGGGCTTCTCTACGTAATCGTTCATCCCGGCGGCCAGGCACATGTCTCGCTGCACTTCACCCAGATCCGCGCTTACGCCGATGATTGGCGTGGCGCCACGGGTACCCTCCATCGCCCTGATGGCCTCGGTCGCCTGCAGGCCGTCCATTACTGGCATGCGGCAATCCATCAGGATGACGTCAAATTGCTGGCGGCGGACTGCGCGCACGGCAGCCTCCCCGTCGGCTACGACGAGAGAGCGGATTCCCAGCTTACGCACCATTGCACTCAGGATCTGCTGGTTGATCGGATTGTCGTCAGCAACCAATGCACTGCGATGGGAGCGTGTGTGCAAACCCTGCCCTTCTATATGCTCGGCGAGCTGGAGGAGGCTGAGCGAGGACTCAATCTTCGGTTCAAGGATCAGCGCTTCCCTAGATGGAATTCCGCTAAAGTGGCTCCCTTCGGACATCTCGTACAAGGTCTGGATGATGGCGTCTACGCAGATTAACTGTCCCCAGATGGAGTCGGCGATTCCTGGTAGATTCTGAGGGAAGCCGGCGGGGGTGATGCTAAGTTGGAGCGTGGGAATAGGCTCAATGCCCATCACCGAGGCCAACTGCCTTAGAGCCAACACCGGGCAGGAGTCTGAGGAGTCGAATGAGGCTGTGACCGCGACAAGGCAACGTCCTTCCTGCCGGGCAGCAGCAACCTTGGCCGCCGTATCGTCTGCGAGCGCGCTGCAAGTCCGAATGCCATGGCGATGCAGGGCCGAAAGCAATGCATGCTGCACAGGCTCCGGGGAAACGGCCACCAACATAAACATCGGTTTGGCGAACTCTGGCGAGGGTGGCTGGTGGGACGGGGCTGAAGGATGGTGAAGTGGAATATCGAACCAGAACCGGCTCCCTTTTCCAATTTCGCTGGACGCGCTGAGGATACCCCCCATCAGCTGCACAATCAGCCTAGATATCGAGAGGCCCAATCCAGTCCCATTGATGCGCTGGTCTGCACTCCCGCGGTGATAGTCTTCGAAAACTTTGCCGAGATCTTCCGGAGCAATGCCAATACCCGTGTCCTCGACGCTGAAATTGAAGATCGAGGTGGTCTCTGTTTTGGGAATGCTGGTGACGGTGAGCTTGATGACGCCACGTTCGGTGAACTTCACCGCATTGCCAACCAGATTGGTTAGCACCTGGCTCAGCTTGGTGGAGTCGGCACTGATGGTATCCGGAACATCCGGCGCGATGTCCACTATGACCGGGATCGATTTCTGTGATGCCAGGAAGGCGAGTGGATTCAGGACGTCCGCGATGAGGGGACGCAGCGCAAGCTGCTGAGGGTTAATCTGCATTCGGCCCGATTCGAGACTGGACATTACCAGCACGTCGTTCACGATGGTGAGCAAGCGCTTACCTGAACTTTGGATGCCGCCGACGAAGGAAGCCTGCTTGGCACTGAGGCCCGAGTCAGCGAGCAGGTCTGCCAGGCCGAGGACTCCGTTCAGGGGCGTACGGATCTCATGACTCATGGCAGCCAGAAAGGCGGCTTTGGCTTCAGCAGCTGCGAAGGCGAAGCGCTGGCGACGACGCTGTACATACACCGTGATTGCCAAGGCAATCACCAGGATGACGAAAGCGGACATCACGAGCATGACTTGGCTGGTCCATTCCTCCTGGCGGGTGGTTGTAAAGAGGTGCCGATTTCGCATCCGGTCGTACGCGAAGTAGCGGTCGAAGACCGGATCGAGGTCGCCAGACCTGGCCATGCGTCCGATCTCGGCACGTATAGCATCAGCCACCGGTTCGTAACCAAAGCGGCTTCCAACGCCCAGAGCAATTCGCCATCCCGGGAGAGAACGGGCGTGAATGCGTCCTTCCCCGCAGTTCTTGGGCAGACTCCGCAGGAAGGTGTCGAGCGTATTGGCTTCTACGGCGGCGGCGTCGATCTTTTCCTCGCAAACTGCACGGATGAGATCCGGAGCTTCCCGTTGTGGGAAGGCTTGTCTGCCGGGAAACTCTTTCTGGAAATAGCGGGCAATATGGGGGAACGCGATGTGGCCGATTACGGCGCTGTGCGGAATATCCTCGGGGATTTTGTCGAATGCCTGTTTGGAGACAAGAACATATTGCGATTGGGCGAAGGGCTCGGAGATGTAGAACTTGTCTTTCCGTTCGGGTAAGTGCATAACCAGGGGCCAAAGATGGATTCCACTGTCAGCCACGGGCAGGTAAAAGTCAGGTCCTTTGTCGACAGCCCGCCACTCAAGGTGGATGCCTAGGTTCTTTGCGGCAAGAGTTACGGCTTCTACAAGGGCTCCGCTAACGTTTCCATCGGCGTCCACGATTTGAAAGGGCGGAGAGTGGTTGGTACCGATGACATAAGCGCCGCGGATTTGTTGGTCTTGCCTTAGCAAAACCAGAGCAGCTCCGGCAGAGATGAAGAGGGAGATTACAAGCAGCCCAATCAAGACGCCCGCCGAGCTGAATCTCCATGAGCCGTGTGCGTGTGGGTTAGGGGTGTAAGCGCGGCTTGGCTCGCGACCGGATGCTGTGCGTCCGAGTTTAGAGAAGTGTTCGAACATCGTCGTCTCTGCCCCGCTGTTTGGTGTCTGCGTTGAGTTGAAACTCGCCCTTGGATGAGCTCAAGATTGTGAGATCGCTTCTGGATCTCCTCTGGCATCGCGCGGTCACTCGCTGTCCGAGTGATGATCGAATACCTGATGAGTGATGCGGTTGGAGCTGCGTGCCGATGCTGCGAGTGGCGTTGTGCAGAAATCGTGCACAGCTGGCGCGGGTTCTAGCGTGGTGGCGAGACTGCCCAGGCTGTTGCGGTCGATAGGCGCAGAAAGGATTGGTGCCTGTGACGTCTGCTGCAAGACCGAATGTGCAAGCTCTTCCCTGCGTCGCAGTACGAAGCTGGCGCCAATGGGGCCAAGGGAGGAGATCGTAAGGCTCAACCCGAAAGTGAAGATGATGCTACTAGCTGCGTACCAGTGGTAGTCGATCAGAGCGTAGGACCCAAGAAGGATGTTCGCGAGCGCGGCAAGGCCGAATAGGGAAATCTGGGACTGCTCAATCCGAGCCTGGACCCAGATAAAGGCATCCAGGACCCCGGTCACCACGATCAATAGTGCTACCGCGAAGTATGCACGTGCTGGATCTTGGGCGACTGGTCCAAGAAGAGACATGCAGAGGATTAAGCGGAGCAGACCGACCCAACAGGTAATTCTGGAGCCAGACCATAGCCGGGCCACCACACTGAGAATCATTGTGTTGAGGGACAGAGAAAAAAGTAACAGTGCGAGCAAGACCAAGGCGTCCTGATAGGATGACACCACGGAAAATACAAGCACCGCGTGGACGAGGGTGAGTGCGCCCAGCGAGAGAAGCGAAAGTGAGTGGCCACGCCGAGATAACGTCATCTCAGAGTTCCTCCATCAAAATGGTGAACTGGATCGTTGCCGCCGCCCGAATTCATCTTGCGTGATTCGGCACTCGGTTCAAAGGAACGTTTTGGGTACCAAATTTGGGTTAGTACTCTAGCCAGCCACTCTTGGATCAATTGGGATAAAGCTCGAAGTGGGCGCAGGAAGTAACGATCCGTTTTACATCTGATTCAACTGGATTCTGATGTGGTTATCCGGAACTCGAGGGCATAGAACCGGGCGAACACTCTCGGGTAGTCTCATTAGTACTTTGGGGCGTGGTACTTTCTGACTCCGTAGGTAGGACTTGTACTCCAAGATGCCCTATAGGGTGGGGATGCTAGAGGCGAGATGCTTTGTATCTAATTGAAATACAAAAGTGTGCTCAAAACTCATCGAGCCCGCATTGGAGTCTTTAAGGAAGCAATGGTGCTGATTTCCATGGGTGGTGTCTCGATAGAGATGTATTGACTAATCCGATTTACGTCGTTATTCTCCAAATAGCTCCGGCGAGTTCCGGCCGAAAAATAATAGGCCAAATGGGACTCACAGTGCGGGAGCTGTCTCTACCCTCCGGATTCGGCCATCATTTTCGATAAGCCGAGACTTGGCTCAGCGGGCCAAGGCCTTTTCTCCAGAAGTCCGACTCTATCATTTCCGATCCAGACCGCACCCACTCCTTGACAGCAAAGAGCCAAACAGCTCTTTGTGCTGCCCCCCCTGTCATTGATGGACTGTCTCTTCGGAGATCGATGGAGTGCCTGCTGAGCCAAGTCAAAAAGGAATCTAGCTGCGGGCTAGTTTCCGCCTGCCAACCAGCCTGACAAGAGTTTGATGCTTACGCGATGAGATTACCGAAGACACAAAGTCGATGCGCAATGGTGATCGGAGCGCACGACCCACTTGGCGCCTATCTCTGCAGGGAACTGCAAAGGCACCGCGCCGTTGTGCACGCAGTGTTCCAAGATCGTTCGCCACTAACCGAGTATGCATACGAGATTGGAGGCATGCAACTGCTGCAGCGGGGCGCGCCGGTGGTGGACCATCCGACAGACGACATGAGTCAGGAGTTTCTGGGTAGCCTCATGATGGAGACATTGCCCGATGAGCTTTATTGGGTGAATGCCTCACCGGAGATTCTTCATGTGCCTGGCGTCGAGAATCGATGGGCAGACAATCGCCTGCAGCAGGCCTCCGCCATTCTCGAAAGCTACCGCGCGTATTGTTTTCAGCGCGGGGAAGATGTGCCGCTGGTGCATACGATTCAGGGCTGGCCAGCGGGCTTAGGAGCGGGTCCTGCATGGATTGGGCGACGAAGCAAATGGAGAACCATTGCCAGCATTGATTCAAGCGCCCAATCCGTGGCGCGTGCAGTCTGCAGAGGGTATCGGGAGAAGTATGGATTATGGGTGGCGAACGCGGCTCTTTCCCTAAACGAATCGCCTTTGGACTGCACCCCAAGATGGTTGCGAAAGATTGTTCGAGCTGCATTGCGAGCCTGTGCTGGGCTTCCGGCTTCCTTGTGCCTTGGTGATCCCGACGAGTTGGGAGATTGGGGCTTCACGGGGGATTACGCGACAGCAGTTCGATTGATCGTGGAACAGGACGCCCCTAGCGACTATTGCGTGTCAACAGGCCACATCCTCTCACTTCGCCAAGTGTTGGAATCTGTATTCGGTCGCTTCGGTCTGAGTTGGGAAAGCTACTGTGAGTTAGACCCCGCAATGGGGCTTCCTGCTTTGCCGGACGACTACGTGGATTCCCCAGGAAGATTGCAGAACGCCGCTGGCTGGCAGCCGCACACGTCTTTTGACGATTTGGTGGAGATGCTGCTTCAGACCGAGCAGGCGGAAGTTTCGGCAGAGCTACTTTCCCGTCACGGCTCTTGGGTGAATGCTGGCGAGGTGACGAACGCAGCGTTCGAGGGTGTCAGGACTGCGGAAGGCGTGAGCGCAGATGGCACTGCCGGTGCAACTACACTTGTTGCTCTTAAGGATACTCAGTCGATGTCTGGGATGCTGCCACAAATTCCGTCGGTGCCGCTGATGAGCTTTGCGATTCCAGGTGGTAAGTCGGAATTTCCCGTTGAGCAACCTGCTCGTGACTCCAGAAAGACGATCGCAAGTGGTGGATCTTCAAAGAACTACAGCGTCGCCGTGCTACACGCGGTTCCAGAAATCGTGCCGGGTAAATTGGTGAACCTGCCCGCCGAAGCCAAGCCTGCGCGGCGCGTGGCGGTTCTTGGGCATAAAGGAATGATTGGATCGGCGATTGTCCGCCGACTGTTCTGCGAGCCCAATGTTGAGCTTGTCCTTCATCCGACAATGGGTTTTGATCTGACGAATCTCACTCACGTTGAGAGATTTATTGAGGAACAGCGACCCGCGGAACTGTACCTGGCCGCGGGACGAGTAGCAGGTGAGCGAACACGATTCCGGCTAATGGCTGACTTCCTGCGGGAAAACTTACAAATCACGTTGAATGTGCTGGATGCCTGCGCCCGTTTTGGCGTAGAAAAGCTAATGTGCTTCAGCCCGGAATCGCTCGCCTCAGAGAGTACGGATATTGGCCTCGTGAGAGAGGCTGCATGCCTGAAGCAGGCGGCTGAGGCATATCGGCATCAGTTCGGAATCCCTGTGATCAGCGTGTTCCCTTCACCAGTCCACGGGGCGGGCGGCCGACTGGAGGACGATTCTCTCTCTCCAGTACTGGCAATGGTGTCGCGGATACTGCAGGCCATCCGGCAGAAGGCCACCGTCGTGACACTTGACGGCAGCGAGAATGATTCGCTAGTTGTGATAGACGCCGATAGTCTTGCGGATGCCGCGATCTTTTTGATGCAGCGCTGCCGATTTGAATCGGTGGGTGTTGTCGCACCTGGGTGCCTGCATCGAGGCACGGTGGCGAGGACGGTTGCCCGTAGCCTTGGTTTTCGCGGTGACGTGATCTTTGGTGGCTGTCGGCGGGGATCTGAGTCTTGGCAAGGTCCGCCAATAACTGCGATCGACCTTGGTTGGCGGTTCCCGATAGAGGCTGAGGATTCTGTTCGGCGGATGGCCAACAGTTACCGAATTCAATATCTTGAGGAAAGAAGACTGGCCTAATGCGTATGGAATCTGCCGTGTCGTGGCTCGCGCCTGACATGTCCTACTATTAGGAGAATGAGCCTTTTGCTGAAGTAGAGTCTACATGTCTTTCTGGGTCGCGCTCGCGAGTAGCGCATTCTGCGGATGGGTTGCCTGTTGGCTTGCCGTTCGCTTGGCTCGCCGCAAGGAAGGCTACGCAAAGTCGTTGGACTGCATTTCCCCTGTGGAGAGCCCAATTGACGTTTCCTCCGGATGGCCCCTGGCGGCTGGTCTTGGCACTGGCTTTGTTCTTGGTCCCCTTCTGATGGGTGTTTCCGCAGTGCCCGAACAGAAGTGGTGGCTTGGCGTTTATCTCGTCGTCGCCGTCGGTGTCGTTGTATCCTCGGGGTCCCACTGGGTTGTATTACGGTGGCGGGATGTTCTTGGGGCCAGACACTGGGATGGTGTCGTACCGGCAATTCTGGTTGCTGTGGCATTTGGTTGCGCCGTTGCGATCACGCAGATTGAACGGGCGGTATCACCAGGTCATCTGCTGCTGGCGGGCCTTCTGGTGGCAGCCCTGGTATGGATGCTGGCAGTCGATGGCAAAGCCAAGCCCGTCTCTCTTCCGCTTTTGGGATCTGCTTTTCTGTACGGGATGGCACAGGTGATTGCCAGCCCTGATGAAGCACCGATTGCGGCATCAGTAGTTGCGGGTGCGATTGTAGCAACTGTGCTCCCTCAATCGAATGCGCTTGTTCGGCCGATTCCTTTTTGGGGTCAATCCGTGGTGGTACTGTTCATTGCCAGTGATGCTGTTTTTCAAGGTGCGTGGATTGCTTTTGCCCTTGCTGCCGTAACAGCCGTAGGGCTAAGTCTTCTTATGTGGTCTCTTGGATTAATGCGTGGGACGTTGCAGTTGCCCACCTGGAGTTTTTGGGGAAGTGCGGGTCTGGTTCTGTGTGTCGCGGCCGTTGTTGCTGCTATTCACGGTGCTAACGGTTCGATGGCGATCGGGGTTGGCCTGTCGGTTCTGGCTGCGGCGGCCTTGCTTGGCGTCACCGCTATCCGTGATGTTCTGGCTGAACCATCCCTGGCAGCTGCGCTGGCTCCTGGCAGGGCTGTTTCTACGCAGCCTTGGTCTCGGAAGCAACTGGCCCGAGAGATCACGAATGCGAGTAGCTGCCAGAGGTTATGGCATCTGGTGCTGCGTTCCCATGCTTTCGCGGGACTCGTCTCGGTGAAATGGCAGCTACCAGGGTCGTGTTTTGAAACTGCATCTCAGGAACGAGATCCAGAGAAGCAATGGATGATCAGCATTCCGCTAGCGCCTTCCGCTTGGATTGAGGCGGAATGGGACCCTTCCTCGCAATGCAGCCTCAATGAAGCAACCAGCTATCTGACGTCCATTGCCGAGCGCGCATCGGCGCTGACTCTCGAGCACATTGAGACCTTGTTTGGCGATAGTGTCGATTCCGATTCAGCAGTCTGAACTGCATGTGCTGCAGGTCAGTGACTGGCCTCTATCCGGCCCACAAGTGTGAAATCAAGATTCTTCTTCGCTTCCCGTCCTCTGAATGGAGGTTCGTGGTTCGCTTGCGCCAAGCGGCTCTCTTGAGCACACGCGAGCGATTACGCGAACAGTCCTCTTCCACTCTTTCGAAACTGTGCTCCTTTTGCCTTTCGCGCGGTTTTGTTGGCACCTCACTTCCTGTCCCGGCAGCTTCAGTCGCCGCTTGGACACGTACATCTTCAATTGGAGACTACAAATGCTGTTCAACGAGAATCCAGTAAGCGCTGTTACCAAGAGACAGCACGCCTCCAGCTTGGTTGTTTCGTACCAGTCTCGGGCGGCGTGTCCACATTGTGGAACCTACAGTTCAAGACGGATCCACCGTAATTGGCTGGAACGAATCCGGACCTATTTTACAAATGAGGTCCCCTTCTTGTGCAGTATCTGTTGCAGCAAATACTATGCGGGCTTCGTCGAGTTTGTGTTCGACCAGACCAGCACAGCAAACGCAGGGCTTATGAGTCTGCACAAGGCGCTGGGCCCAATTCTTCCGCTTCAGATCAGGGAATCACAGAGTTCCAAGCAAGGCTTGCGCGCCAGGAATGCCCACAGTTTGGCGAATGCACCACGTCTGCAGCAAGAGGCAGGATCGAACTAATTGCCACTTGCCAGGAGACGAGAGCAGCCAGGCGAGAGCAGCCATACGTCTCAAGGCCATTTCTTTCCCATTCGCCATGGGGTAGACGGCGCACTCCTTGGCACATTGCGCTACCTGCCAGGTCTGCCAGCGGAACCACTGGAATCTACTGCCATCCGGAGTACTTTATGTGCGGTCAGGTGCTTGGAGCCGATATGCAAAACATCATGTACAGGAGTTCGACGTCTACCGCCACATGGTTGAATGCGCTGCGCCGGCTCAGTGAAGCACAGCAGAATTCTGCTAGCATAGCGAGTCATATACGCTCGTCAACTGTGAGGGTCGCCGTGGAACGAGTACTGGTTATCGATGATGAGGCTGGAGTTTTGGAATTTCTGCTGGCTGCTGTGCGGAGCGCCGGGTATGGGGCGGTGGGCACTTCTGACCCGACACAGTGGGAGCAATTGCTTTCGGAGTTCCGGCCTGATCTGGTGATTACTGACTATCGGATGCCGGAATGTGATGGTTTCCAGGTGCTGGCGCGAGTGCGAGCCGTTGCCCCGTCAGTAGCGGTGGTGATGTTGACCGGCCATGCTGAACTGGACCACGCCGTGGAGGCCATGCGTCGCGGCGCCTGTGACTACGTAGCGAAACCGATCGACCTCAATCGGCTCAACACAGCGATTCAGACAGCATCGTCCTGGCGCGCCGCCCGGCTGAATGGCGTTCAAGATGAAGAGGTCGCCCGGCTTCGCAACCAGATGCGATCGCTAACCGAAGACGCCCTCGAGGCGCTGGTAGCCGCGTTGGATGCACGTGAGCAGGAGACAAACCATCATTCGCAGCGCGTGAGCCTGTATGCCAGCTATCTTGCCTCGACGATGGGGCTCGATGGTGAGAATTTGCTGGTGGTACAGCGTGGCGCTCTGTTGCATGACATCGGGAAAATTGGTGTGCCTGATGCCATTCTTCTGAAGCCCTCAAAGCTGGATGACCGGGAATGGGATGTGATTCGCAAGCATCCATTGACAGGCTATGACATCGTGAAGGGCCTGCAGTGGCTTCGGGGTGGGGAAGAAATCATCCGGCACCACCATGAGCGGTTCGATGGAAAGGGGTATCCTGACGGGCTAGCCTGCAGTGAGATTCCACTTGGTGCGCGCATCTTCGCCGTGATCGACACTTTCGATGCGATTACCTCGGATCGTCCTTATCGCAAGGCGGGCAGCGTGATGCAGGCCTACGAAGAGATTCGGCGCTGCAAGGGGTCTCAGTTCGACCCGGATGTCGCCGATGCCTTTCTGCAAATTGACCCCGTCCAATGGGTAGATCTGGCGGCCGAACTAAGCCACACAATTGTAGTGACAGATTAGTGGCCGGAATTTGCCGCAATCTTATTCACTATGCAGGCACTCTGCAATCAGGTGGACTAACGCCTGCAGGTCAATCGGTTTTGTGACTACCGCTGTGGTCCCAAGGGCGCTGGCCGCAGCGAGCCGCTCACTGGCTGCCATTGAGCCCGTGAAGGCGATTATCGGGATTCGGGGATTGGTCAACCGGGTCTGTTTGATGAGTGAGACGCCATCAATAGATGGCATCACAAGATCGCTGAGCAACAGGTCAACCGACCCGTCGTCCAGAATCGCTAACGCTTCCTTGCCATCCTTTGCTTCAAGCACATGATGGCCGGCGCCTGTCAGGATCTGGCGCAGCAACGCGCGGATGCCCGCGTCATCATCTACAACCAGCACAGTCCGCTGTTTGGCCGCCTCACGCTCCAATAGCAACTCAAGCAGCTTGTTGGTAAGGTCGTCCGGCGTAAAGGGTTTGGAGAGAAACTGTGTTGCCGGATCCAGCATGCCACGCCCAATTAATGATTCCGCGCCGTAACCGGAGACAAATAGCCATCGTGGGGCGGGCGCTCGCGCAGCAACCTGCGTCATCACATGCATTCCAGAACCATCAGGCAGTACCACATCACAGATTATTGCTTCTGGATTCAGGCCGGCGTCGATCAGAGTTTGCGCTTCCGCCCCGGTGCCACAGCACGTGACGTGATAGCCTCGGCCCACAAGGATCTGCTGAATGAAATTGCGGACATTTCCGTCATCTTCAATTACGAGAACCGAAAGCGAAGAGGGGGATGGTGTTGATAAGGGGCCTTGGGGGAGATCCTCAGGCACCAAAACAGAGCCTGATGGAAGCAGTGGCAGTTCCAGCACTGCGGTGCGTCCAGCGTCCGGATCGTCGGAAATCGTCAATTTACCCTGATAGGTGCTGGCGAAGCGACGCGACAGCGGCAATGCGAAGTCGGGCAGTACGGAAGTCTGCGGTATTCTCTCCGGCGCGGAGAGGGGAAGAGGAACCCCGCCTGCAGGAGGAGCGCTTCGTGTGCTGGTAAGTCCAATTCGCACCGTCGGCACCGCGACGGCATTCGGAAGATGCCTGTCGGTGCCGTCTCCAGATTGCATGGCCGACAACTCGGTCCACAAGCGAAGCGTGGTTTGCGGAGACTCAGGCTCCATCACGCGATTGATGAGCAGGCGCAGCGTACGGCGTAACCCTGACGGACTCACCAGCAGGACAGCAGTTGGTGCGGTGAGGTGGAGAGTCAGGGAAGGGGAGGCACTCGCACTGCGGATAATTGCGGGAGTTTCTGCCCGCAACCATTCATCCAGTTCTATCCGCATTTCGTCCTGCATCATTCCATGCGGGCTTCTGAGCAATGGACTGACGAGGCCATTCGCGGCTAACATCGCCTCGCGAATCACCTGTACGCTGTGACGACTCAAGTCTGGGCTTGCTGATTCCTCGGATAGCAGGTGGATGTAGCCCAGGACAACAGCAAACTGAGTGTTGAGGTCGTGGGCCAGCCCAGCGAGGTATTCCCCTAACGCTTGTTCCCGCTCAGTACTCTGAGTCAACGGAGCGTCCAGAAGTTGCCTAATCGCTCGAAGCAGGACGATAACCTGTCCTGCGTTCGCGATCTCTGGTGTGGCTGACTGCTTTTCGGGCGGCGTCGCCAGTGAAATTAGCAAGAGCAAGTCGGAATCGTCGTGACGGCTTAGGACGAGGGTGTTACCCTCCTTCCAGCCTGCCTCACGAATGACGAGGCCCGAATCAGCATTTCGCGTCATCGTCTCATCGCGTCCATATACCGGGCGGCCGAGTGCGTCTTCAGAATGCTGCTGCCGCAGGAAGTGCAGCCATGTCTCGGCAAGATGCTTCTCTGATGGACTGCTAAAAGACGCCAGCAGCCAGATATCGCGCTGGTCAAGAAGAAACAGAGCCGCGGATTCCGCCGAAGTGAGGGTAGCTGCAACTTCGCAGAGGGACTGCAGGGCGTCGGCTTGAATGATGTCTCTGGTAATCATGATTCCATTCGCAGGTAGGGCCAAGCGTCACAGAATCTGGATAATCGCATCCAATAAAGCATATACGAGAGGGCGATTGAGTACCACAAACTGCCAATTCGTAGGTAAACATGGGTTTGAAATGGTGTCCCAGGCGCGCTCGGAGTGGCGTGGCGTAAGTGGTTGTCATTAAATGCGTTAACGGGATTTCGCGGGAGGATTCTCAGGTTGTCCGGGTATGGAGATAGGTGAATATTTATCCAATTGAATCGGGCTCCGGCTTTCCATCTTTCGCCCCTCGGCGAAAATGTGCTGGAACTGCTTGCGGAAGTGGTTCCCCATCACTCAAACTTTCACTAGTAGGAAAAGATCCGATCCTCTCTTGTAGTGGAGGTAGCAGTGACAAACTCCCAGCGTGATTCGCGAGAACAAGCCTTCCCACGGTGCGCCTCTTCTAATGCGCAGTGGATGGCAGTGTATTCCAAGACGAATCACGAGAAGACTGTTGCGGCAGAACTGGGGTTGCGTGGTTTTGAGGTCTTTCTGCCCACTTACCTGGAGACTCACGTCTGGAGTGATCGGAAGAAGAAGCTGGAACTTCCCTTGTTTCCGAACTATCTGTTCGTTCGTGCGGAGAGCCGAGAGCGCGTGGGGATTCTTCGCTGTCCCGGCGTGCTCGGAATCGTAAGCAACGGCACGGCGGACGCCAGCATTGCAGAAGTGGAAATTGAGGGTATTCGCCGCGTCCTTGGCTTCGGCAGGAATGTTAGCCCCAGTCCGGTTTTGCAGCGTGGCGAGCGGGTGCTGCTGGAAGCAGGTCCGATGAAAGGCCTGGAAGGGACAGTCATCCGTCAGCGGGGTACTGCGCGGCTAGTAGTTTCCGTGAGTACGCTGGATCGCGCACTGAGCGTGGATGTCGAGATGGCATGGATTCGCACCTGTGATAGCACGCTGTCGCCCGCATTGAAGTCGCTGGCTCAGGACCTGAAAGCTGCCAAAGCGAACGCATTTGCTCCCCGGCCGGAAGGTACTGCTGATACGGAACTCGCCTTCCCCTTGCCGGTGTCTCAACGCGTCCGTCCGTAGACCGCGCTGAAATGTAGCAATTGCATTGCCGATTGGCCGCGCGCCACTCCGCGGTCTCCGTGCGGTGTGAATCCCTTCTCTCCCGGATTCCCCAGCCCTCTTTCAGGGCATGATGACGCCCATTATTCCGCACGGTTCATCGCTTGCACTTTGCGTGAGTTGACGTAGCGCGAACCTTCCATTTCTCCGTAAGCCCTTGACCTGAAGCCTGAAGTCTATTTGGCAAAACTGATGAACTATCCAATTCCGCAGAACGAAGAGCAACGCCTCAGTGCGCTCCGGCGTTTGGCCGTCCTCGATACGGTACCTGAGAAATGTTTTGACGACGTGGCGTTCCTGGCGTCTTACATTGCAGGTACTCCTGTAGCCTTGGTATCGCTGGTCGACGAGCACCGACAGTGGTTCAAGTCTCGACTCGGCCTGGACGTTGACGAGACCCCTCGTGACGTTGCTTTCTGCGCACACACGATCCTCAAGCCTGACGAGCCGATGGAGGTGCCCGATGCGCGGCAGGATCTGCGATTTGCGGGCAATCCCCTGGTAACTGGCGGTTTGGGGATGCGATATTATTTCGGCGTTCCGCTGCAGACTGAGAAGGATATCGCCATCGGAACGCTATGCGTCATCGATACCGAGCCGCGCCAGATCAGCTCCGCGCAGAAGGAAGCAATACGGGCACTTGCCAGGCAAATCGTTGCGCAACTGGAACTGCGGATCGCGAAGGCAGCACTGGAAGAAGCTCTGAATAAACACCGCGAGTATGCCGTTCAGTTGGAACGTTACCACAAGGTGCTTGAGCAGAAAAATGCTTCCCTGCAAGTGCAAAACGGCGTTGATAGCCTTACCGGTCTCGCTAATCGTCGCGCCCTCGATAAGCACCTCGCAGACTGCTATCACCGGGTCCAACGCGATGGGACGCCATTTTCTCTATTACTGATTGACGTAGATCGGTTCAAGAGCTTCAACGATTTATTTGGCCATCCTGCCGGTGATCGTGCCCTCAGGGAAGTCGCCCTTGCCATCTCTGGGCAACTACGTGCCGTTGATTTCGCAGCACGCTTTGGCGGTGAGGAATTCGCGGTGGTCCTGCCCAACACCTCAGAGGCGGGGGCTGTTGTGATTGGTGAGCGAATCCGGCGTGGTGTGGAATCTGTCTCCTGGGACCTGCGTCCAGTTACTGTGAGTGCGGGCGGCTCCACAATGAATAGCACCGGCAGAACCGTTCAAGAGTTGCTACAGGTCGCCGACGACGCACTCTATCGCGCCAAAGCTTCAGGAAGAAACTGCCTTGTCTACCTGCCATTCTCTTCCTGTGCTGATGATATGGCGCCTCTTCATAGGGCTGGCAGGGCAGACTGTGCCGAGACCGTCGCATAAGCTCAGTGCTCACGCGGCAAGCCGGCTCCCTGCCTGGGCGAGTGTCCGGAAAAGAACGAAGTGACCGTATCCCCAACGACCTGTGTCGAGAGGAAACCACGATGCAAGAAGAAACCTCCACCATTACGTCGTACCGCGAATCTGGAGAACCTGCCTCACGTCATCAACGGCGACGAATTGCGGATGCCAAAGAAACCGGAAAGTCGATGATGGCTTCACCATTGAGAGACCAGGAGGATGTTTACGTCCGCCTGCTGGATGACATCAGCGACGGCATCTATACGGTGGATCCGGACATGCGGATCACGTATATGAATGCTGCAGGCACTGACATCTCCGGCTATCCGTCCTCATCGGTGATTGGGCATCAGTGCCAGAACGACCTATTTGTCCACATCGACACCGATGGCAAGAAGCTATGCCATGACGGCTGCCCGATGAAGGCCACGCTGAAGGATGGGAAGCACCGGGAATCGTTTGTGTTCCTGAAGCACCGCCAGGGGCACCGCGTTCCAGTGGAGGTTCGCATTTCTGCACTGCATGACGCGGAGGGAAGGCGAACGGGTGCCGTGCAGGTGTTCCGGTGCGCAAGAACACGTTACGCTTTGGAGCGTCGCGCACGCGAGATGGAAGCGGCTGTCCATCAGGACGCACTTACCGGGGTGAGCAATCGCCGCAAGGGACAGGAAGTCCTGGAAGACTGCTTACAGCAACTAGAGACAAGGCTGATCCCTGCGGGAGTTCTCTATTGTGATATCGACCACTTCAAGCGGGTCAACGACCAGCACGGCCATGCGGCCGGCGACGAGGTTTTGAAGATGGTGGCTGGCTCCTTGCGTTCCGCCGTGCGAGAGCAGGACACGGTTGTGCGCTGGGGAGGCGAAGAGTTTGTTTGTATCTTGCCCGGCGCAGACGAGGATGTCCTGCGTGTGGTCGGCGAGCGGATCCGCGTGATGACGGCGCGCTCGTACTTCATGCACAACGGACTGCCACTCTCTGTGACGATTTCTATTGGCGCCGCGGTGAGCGGCGCCAACGACACGTCTGAACACTGGCTTTCCCGGGCTGACTCCGCACTCTATCTGGCAAAGCACTCCGGACGGGATCGTCTTGTAATTAGCGAGCGCGACGCGGCGACTCGAGTGGAATGCTGATACCGCTTTCTGGATTGTCGTTGCTTCGCGAGTTCAGATCACGGAGCACTTTCCAAGGCCATCCGACTGCAAGTTCCCTCAGCTTACCGGAGAAACTTTCGACTACACTTCCTTGCTGGTGAATCGGCCATCCGCTGTCTTGCGTTGGTCTCGTTGAACGAAGAGCCGCTCTCTCCTCTCGGAGAGAGCGGCTCTTCGTGTTTTGGAAGGCAAAAACAGTTTGTCTTCGGAGTAGTGATCGCGAATAATGGCTATGTCCGAGCATCACGGAAGAATGATTCCAGATTCGCCGGAGCGAGAGTGGATAGGCGTCGGCAGCGGTGATTACACTATGCCCAATCCCACACAACAGGAACTCGCGTATCTGAATGCGATTCCGAGCCAGGTGGCCATCATTAATCTCGATGGGGAGATCGTGATGGTGAATACCGCCTGGGAACAATTCGGGCAGCATAACGGGCTGCCGCCGGGATACCGTTCAGTGGGCTCCAACTACCTGGCCGTATGCCGCGATGCAGTGGGCACCGAGGAGGAAGGCGCCTACGCCGCCGCCGTCGGGATCCGGCAGGTATTGGGTGGCCTGCTTCCCCTGTTCACGATGGAGTATCCCTGTCACTCGCCAGACGTTCAGCGCTGGTTTCGGATGCAGGTCACCGCCGTGCCAAACGAGGATGGACAGGGCATTGGCGGGGCAATGGTGATGCACATGGACATCTCCGCCAGAAAGCTTGCGGAGATCGAACTGCAGCATCGCGAAGAACAATATCGCAGCCTGTTCGAAGTTCATCCTCAGCCGATGTGGATCTTTGATCTGAAATCACTTCGCATCCTTGCCGTAAACTACGCCGCAATGCATGTGTATGGGTATTCACGGGAAGAGTTTCTGGAGATGACGATTGCGGACCTACGTCCCAACGATGAAGTATCCCGGCTTGTCGCCTACATTCAGAACGAACCGGAATCGCATCATAGTGCTGGAATTTGGAAGCACCGGCACAAGGACGGCAGCATTCACGAGGTTGAAGCTTTCAGCTACCCGGTTGTTTTCCAGGGCGAAGCAGCCAGATTGGTGCAGTGCGTTGATGTCACAGCCGCTGTTTGGGCGCGGAAGCAACTCGAAGATAGCGTAGCCCTAATGGAGCATGCACAGGCCATCGGCAAAATGGGTAGCTGGCGGTATGACTTCGAGACAGGGAAACTCGTCTGGTCACCTGAAGTCTACCGACTGGTAGGATTGTCGCCACATGAATTCACCGGCGACTACGGTCAGTACCGGGCGATGATCGCTGAGGAGGACCTTCCAGTTTTTGTGCAGGCGATCAAGCGAGCCGATGCCGGGCTAGGTCCCATCGATGTGGAATACCGATTGTGCCGTCCCGATGGTGAGCAGGTCTGGCTGTATACCCGCGGATCGGTTGATTTTGATAGCAAGGGAAATCCTGTCCGCCGGCTTGGTATCACGATGGATATCACCGAGCGGAAACTGGCCGAGTCCGCCCTGATTGCAAGCGAAAAGCGCTACAAGGCCATCGCTGAGAATTCCTCGGATCTTGTTTTCGTAAACCGCAATGACCGCATCGAATATGTAAACCCGGCCGGTGTCGCGCTGTTGCGGGCGCGAAGCGCAGACGATCTGATTGGGCTATCTCCCTTCGATATTTTCCATCCCGATTCCCATGATGTGGTTCGAAAACGGATCCAGCAACTGCAAGCGGGACCATGCAGCGTTCCTCTCATTCAGGAGCAACTGCTGGCGCGCGATGGCTCGGTGGTTGATGTGGAGACCGTAGCCACATCCTACTTCGATCAGGGCAGTCTGCATATTCAGGTGACCTGTAGGGATATCACGGAACGGCTGCGCATGGAGAGGGAGGTGGAAGAGCACCTTCGTCGGGAGAGGGAAGCCCGGCGTGTCGCGGATGAAGCCAGCTACTACTACCGTTCATTGTTCGAGAGCGCACCTGGAAACTACCTCGTTTTGACGCCGGACGAGTTCAGAGTTGTTGCGGTGAGCGAGAGCTTTCTGAATGCCACGATGACCACGCGGGAGCAGATCGTTGGCAGCACTCTGTTCGATGCGTTTCCTGACGATCCCGGTGATCCGGAGGCCGATGGTGTCCGGAATCTTCTCCAGTCGCTGGAGCGCGTGAAGCGCTTCCAGATGGCGGATGTGATGCCTGTTCAGCGATATCCTATCCGGCGTTCAGAGGAGATGGGTGGCGGGTTTGAGGAGCGCTTCTGGAGCTCGCTGAACAGTCCGGTTCTCGGACCCACTGGTGAGGTTGTGTACATCATTCACCGGGTTGAGGATGTCACGGATTTTGTCCGGGAAAAGGAAAGTCAGGGCGAAGGCAAGGAAGCTTGGCGTGTGCTGGAATCGCGCGCCCAGCAAATGGAAGCCGACATTATTCTGCGTGCGAAGGACCTACAGCGACTGAATCACCAGTTGCAATCGCGGGAGGCATTCATTGCCATGGCGTGTGCGATGGCGCGCATGGGTGCCTGGAGCGTCGACCTGATAATCGGAATGGTGGCTTGGTCCAAGGAGGTATACGACATCCATGAGACGCCACATGACTATGTCCCTAACGTAGAAGATGGAATTTCGTTCTATGCTCCGGAGTTCCAGGATGTCATTCGTAGCCACTTCGAGGCGTGCGCTCGTGACGGAGTTCCTTATGATCTGGAACTTCAGATCATTACTGCGCGGGGGCGTCGCGTTTGGGTGCGCTCGATCGGGACGCCAGTCTATGACGTTCACGGATCCATCGTGCAGGTGC
Organism: uncultured Solibacteraceae bacterium; assembly: GCA_964618435.1. Classification (GTDB taxonomy): domain Bacteria; phylum Acidobacteriota; class Terriglobia; order Bryobacterales; family Bryobacteraceae; genus JACTMJ01. Next base: position 13,535 of record CAZUAX010000001.1, on the reverse strand, counting down.
AGGGCGCGTTTCAGGACATCACGGAGAAAAAGCAGCGCGACGAGGAACTGATGCGAAAGGACGCCCTGCTGCGGATGGCGGGCTCCGTTGCCCGAATTGGCGCATGGGTTTTCGACGTCGAGCTAGATGCTGCCCAGCTTTCGCCGGAAGCTGCACAAATGTTAGGTATTGATCCTGAGCACGGATCGGATATTCGACACTTCCGTGAGCGGATCTCGCGGGAAAAGCAAACCGCGCTGGACGAGGCGATCACGGACTGTGCCCTTCATGGGAATCCGTTTGACCTTCAAGTGAACACCGCAGATGGCCGTGGCGAGCTACTCACTATCCGTGTGATGGGTGAACCGGTCCGTGATGCGAACGGCAAGGTTCACCTTGTCCGTGGCGCCATCCAGGACGTCACGGAACTGGAGGCCGCCAGGCTGCGTGAGCAGGAAGCCACCAGGCAACTATCGGCAACGCTTGAAAATCTTCAGGAGGGCTTCATTACGCTGGACCGGGAATACCGGATATCTTATGCGAATGAGGCGGCGGCCACGTTGCTGCATACTTCTCCTGATCTGTTGAAAGGCAAACTGATCTCAGAGCTGTTTCCCGAAACGGAGGATGGCGGATTCCGGGGCAAACTGCACTGGGCAATGGAACGCAACGAGCGGGCTGAGTTCGAAGTTGTCTATGATCCGCTCGGAAAATGGTTTGGATTCCGAGTGTTTCCCGCGCCGGATGGACTCGCTGTGTACCTTAGCGATGTCTCTGAGAAACGCCAGGCCGTGGAACACTTGCGTCTCAATGAAGAGCGGTTTCGGCTGCTCTCACAGGCCAGCGCTGATCTGGTTTGGGATTGGGATATTCAGGCAGGCACCGTCTGGCGAAGTTCAAATCTGACGTCCGTCTTTGGTAGCTTGGCACATCAGGAAGCCGGGTCCGCGGACGACTGGGCGATGCGGATCCATCCGGATGACCGGCATCGAGTCTCGAACGAATTGCGCACCGCTTTGGATGCCGGTGAGGACTCATGCGAGTCTGAGTACCGCTTTCTGGTGGAACAAGGTCGCTATGTCGAAGTTGCCGACTGTGGACAAGTTGTACGTGATGCCAATGGCGTTGCGGTGCGCATGGTTGGTGGCATGAGGGACATTACTGCCCGGAAGCTCTACGAGCACCAACTGCTCGAGCAGGCTGCACTGATCGACGAATCCTCTGATGCCATCATCGTGGCAGATCTGGAAAACCGGATTGTGTTCTGGAGCAAGGGTGCATCCGCAACGTATGGATGGACCGCGGCAGAGGCGTTTGGAAAGATGCTTCCAACTCTTGTCTGCCGTGATCCGGTAGATTTCGATGCTGGGCTGGCGAATCTGCGGGAGGACGGGACCTGGTCTGGTGAATTGCATCATGTGACGCAGTCGGGGGCTGAGATCACTGTTCTAGCACGATTGATTTTGATGCGTGATGCGAATGGCCAAGCCAATTCGATTCTTTTGATCTCTACGGATATTACCGAACGAAAACGCCTGGAGTCGCAATTGCTGCGAGCTCAGCGCCTGGAAAGCCTGGGCGTACTTGCGGGCGGGATTGCGCACGACTTCAACAATGTGCTTGCTCCAATCTTGATGTCGATTGAACTGTTGCGTCTGGATGTATCCCGCGACGACAAGCTAACAATCCTGGATAAGCTGCAGTACAGTGCGGAGCATGGTTCCAGTCTCATTCGACAGATCCTGAGCTTCGCAAGGGGTCTGGATGAGCAGCGAAGCCTGTTCAGCCCCCTCTCTGTCGCGCAGGAAGTGGAATCCACTATTCGTGACACCTTTCCCAGGTCAATCCACATTGAGCTTACTGCAGGTCACGAATTGAAACTCGTCAACGGAAATGCATCGCAGATCTATCAGGTGCTGATGAATCTCTGCGTGAATGCGCGAGATGCAATGCCTCTGGGTGGCACGCTCTCGCTTCGCCTGGAAAACATCGTAGTGGATGATGTCATCGCCGGGATGCATCTGGATGCAACACCAGGCGAGTATGTGGCGATTCAGGTTTCCGACGACGGCCAGGGAATGGATCACTCCACAATCGATCGGATCTTCGAACCCTTCTTTACGACCAAGGAAGTGGGGAAAGGCACTGGACTTGGTTTGCCGACCGCCTATTCAATTGTGCGCGGTCATGGCGGCTTCATCACGATCTATAGCGAACTCGGTCGCGGTTCGACCTTCAAAGTCTACCTGCCCGTTGCGGCTGCCGGGACATCCGATGAATCGTCGGAAATGTCCTTGGGCGACTTGCCACTTGGTTGCGGTGAGATGGTATTGATCGTCGACGATGAGCCGAGCCTCCGTGATGTTGCGCAGGCCACGCTGCTTAAGTTTGGATACGGGGTGCTGACGGCGCGCCACGGCGCGGATGCTCTTCCTCTGTATGTGACTCATCGCAACGAGATTGCGGTGGTGATTACGGACATCAGCATGCCGGTGATGGATGGGCCGGCTCTGATTGCCGCGATTCACTCGATTGACCCTGATCTCCCCATTATTGCCTCCAGTGGCCTTGGGCTTGACGCGCAGCTGGCAGAGGCTCAGGATGCCGGAGTGAAATACTTCTTGCCGAAGCCTTACAGTGCCGACCGGATGCTTCGATTGCTGCGGCAGGTGCTCGACGCTAAAGGCGATTCGGAGGCCGAGTCTGAAGCTCCGCCAGTTCCGGAAGTGGCGGAAAGACCCAAAACGGAGGCTCCGCAGGAACCGACTATCTACCCCAAGGTGAGCCTAGCCCGGATTCTGATCGTCGATGACATGGAGCCGCTTCGTAGTCTCATCGAACAGATCCTGGCGAACGCGGGATACGACCCAATTGTTTCGGCCAGTGGCACCGAAGCCCTTAAGCGGTTCGATGAGACGTCTCCGCAACCCACGGTTGTAATTACCGATGTGGGCATGCCCGGAATGAGTGGTTTTCAGCTTGTCGATGCATTGCGGCAGCGCAACCCTGGGATTAAGGTGGTCCTGATGACTGGTGACGACCAAACAGTAACAGGCTGGAAGGGTTTCAGCGCCGACACCGCTTGCGTTCTTGCCAAGCCATTCAGTCCGGCGGCGTTATTGGCTCTTCTGAAAGACATGCTGGAGGAATAGCTGCGCGTTACTCAGTATGCATTGGTTGCGCAGGGTGGACAGAGTGCACGCTGGAGGTGAGCGAAGTGCGGAATTCAGTCCCCGCTTAAGGTCTGCTCAACGAGATTTAACAGGTCAGTTAATGCATAGGGCTTCGGAAGGAAGCGGGTACCATGGCGCAACTCCGCTGACAATGCCTGTTGATTCGGAGAGTATCCAGAACTAAGCAGGCAGCGGATATCGGGTCGCAACTCGCGGAGTTTTCGTGCCAGGTCAATCCCGTTCATTCGCGGCATCACCACATCGCTGATCAGAAGATCCAGCGACGTCAGACTTTTCGCGAGTTCGAGGGCATCCATGCCGTTGCTCGCCTGGCGGACGTCATAGCCCCTGCGTTCGAGGACATCCACAATCAGCGAACGAAGGGCGTCCTGGTCTTCAACCACAAGGATGCTTCCCGTCTTATTGCCCCATGAGATCTCCGGTTGTCCTAACGCATCCTCGGCTGTGTGCTCAGTTTGGCTCAGGATCGCGGGGAAGTGTATGAAAAACGTCGTTCCTTGCCTGGGCGCGCTGGATACATCCACCCAGCCCTTCATCTGGCGCACAATGCCGTACACGGTAGCTAACCCAAGTCCGCTGCCCCCACCATTCCGCTTCGTTGTGAAAAACGGCTCAAACATGTGAGAGAGCGTTTCTTCGTCCATTCCCTCGCCATTGTCCGCAAAATGAAGGGAAACATAGCGGCCAGGGGAATAGTCCCTTTCCAGGAACTCGGGAATCTCTTCGACGTCCCAAACCTTCGTGGTTATGCTGACTTTTCCACCGGAAGGCATTGCATCTCGCGCGTTCGCCGCGAGGTTCATCAGTACCTGTTCCAACTGATTTGTGTTGCCGCTGATCCCTGGAAGGGCTTCACTTAACTGCAACTCAACTTCAATGTCCTCTCCGATCAACTGCTGAAGTAATGGCACCGTTTGCTGTACAACATCGCTGAGGTCCAGTGGCTGCGCGCTCACCACCTGTTTACGGCCGAACTCAAGGAGTTGGCTGGTAAGTTGCGCGGCACTCGCACCCGCTTTGCGGATCTGGGTGACTTGTCGGTGAAGGGAGCTTTCCGGCTCAAGCGAATGAAGAATCAGATCGCAAAAACCGTTGATCACTGTAAGGTGGTTATTGAAGTCGTGCGCAATTCCGCCCGCCAGTCTGCCTACGGACTCCATCTTCTGCACCTGCAGCAAGCGTTGCTCTAACTGCCTCTGCTCGGTGATGTCTTCTTTAATTCCGATGAAGTGTGTTGTGTTCCCAGTCTCATCGCGAATTGGTGAAATCGTGGCCCGCTCCCAGAAGAGTGTGCCGTCTTTCCGGCGATTGTGGAAAGTGCCGCGCCATTCTTTGCCGCTCGTGATCACGCTCCACAGGTGGCCATATTCGTGCGGTGTTGTCTCACCCGACTTCAGAATCCGGGGGTTCCTTCCCAAGACTTCGCTGGCTGAGTAGCCAGTGACACGTTCGAATTTCGGATTCACATACTCGATCGCCCCCTCCACATCAGCAATGATTACCGATGCAGGACTTTGCTCAACCGCGCGAAAGAAAAGTTTGCGCTGGGCCGTTGCCAGGTCTCGTTCGTGCTCGAGTTCACTCTGCTTCAGGGCGCGCCGCACCGCCTGCGGCAGGCGTCCTGGACGATCCTTCAGTACGTAATCTGAGGCGCCTTCGAGCACAGCATCGATAGCATTTTCTTCACCGATCGCCCCGGAAAGTATGATTAAGGGAATCCTCGGCGTGCGGCCGCGCACCAGGTCGAGGGCCCGCTTTCCGCTGAAAGTTGGAAGATGCCAGTCAGCAAGAATAATGTCAGGGTCGAGCTGCAACGCAGCGACGAACTGTGCTTCGGTGGCAGCGTGCTCCCAATCAATTTCCAGCCCAGCCTTAGCCAGCAGATTCTGAGCAAGGATGACGTCATCCTCGGAATCCTCCAGGATTAGTGCCTTGATTGGCCTTGACAACTTCTTGCTCCCTTCGTCCTCAATTCCTAAAGACATGTGATGGGGGTTGCAATGCGGCTAACCAACCGGAACCGAATCCTGACAAACAGGAACCAAATTGATACTTGCCCAGTAAGTTAAGATGCTTCGCATGGTTTCCACAAACGATCCCAAATCTACGGGCTTACGCACATAGCTGTTCGCACGCAGCCGGTAAGTCGATACCATGTCGGATTCTTCCGTCGATGACGTCAGGACGACGACAGGAACGAACTCTGTTACTTTCCTCTGGCGAACCGCTTCCAGAATCTTCATTCCGGAAACCTTCGGTAATTCTAAGTCAAGCAAGATGAGGCACGGGACGCATGCCGGGGAGTCAGTCTGCAATTCCTCCAGTACCCGGAGGGCGGATTCGCCATCGCGAGCAACCTGTATGGGATTTGTCACGCCAATCTCGCGCAGCACATAGAGCGCCAGCTCCAGGTCATCTTCGTCGTCCTCTACCAACAATATGGAAGGAGCCGTCATTGTTCTGTGCCGCCTAGTGTCCAATAAAAGGTTGCGCCACACCCTGGAGTAGATTCCGCCCAGATGCGCCCACCGTGGCGTTGCACAATTCGATAGACCGTCGCTAGTCCAATGCCCGTGCCGGGGTATTCGTGTTCCTGGTGCAGCCTCTGAAACGGGAGGAAGAGGAGATCGGCGTACTTCATGTCGAATCCTGCTCCATTATCACGCAGATAATACACGATTATATTCCCATGTGGGTTAGTGCCAATCTCGATCTGGCGGACATGCTGGCCCGAGGAAAACTTCCACGCATTCTGCATGAGATTCGTCAGAAGCACTCGCGTAAGTCCTTTGTCGGCAAAGGCGGAAATGCCTTCCTCGATCCTGCAGTCACACCGGGCGTCTGGCTCGGTTGCCTGAATTGCGTCCAGGCATTCCTTTGCCAACGCGCTAATGTCCAAAGCATCTCTCCGAAGTGCCTGGCGACTGAGGCGGGAAAGGTTGAGCAAGTCGTCAATCAGCCCGGACATTTTGTCCGCATTGTGCTGGATGCGGTGAAGATAGTGCCGGCCCCGCTCGTCCAGTGAAGACCCCATGTGTTCCTCAAGAATCTTGGAAAAGCTTCCCATTGCCCGCAGCGGGGCGCGCAGATCGTGAGAGACGGCATAGGAAAACGACTCCAGCTCCTTATTGGCCGCGCTCAGCTGAATTGTGCGCTCATGGACCCTGCGTTCCAGTTCCGTGTTGAGTGCTTGTACTTCTGCTTCAGCCAAGTGTCGATCCGTGACGTCTGTGCCGGTGCTAATCACCAAACGCCGTCCATCGGGAAGTTTGCCGAGCGGTCCGGAACTGAAGCTCCAGACACGCCGCTCACCATGCTGTGTGCGGATTGGGAAGTCGCCTTCATGCAGACGAGCATCCAGGCTGTAGGTCTTCTGGATCTGCCGCATCACGTTGTCCGCTTGGTCACCATAGGCAAGCTTGGCCCACTGGCCTGTTGTGGGCATTTGCTCGCGTTGAAACCCCGTGATCTCGCACCATGTATCGCTGACAAACACGATCTCACCGTCTTCGGCGTGCAGCATGATCGGAATTGGCGCCTCTGTGATGGCTCTCTGGAAACGGTCCTCGCTTTCCCACAGTGCACGAAGGGCTTCAAGTTTTTCCTCAGCTTCCCGCTTCAAATCGGAGAGATCGGTATGTGTGCCCAGCATGCGCAGTGGTCTGCCGTCCGCATCGTACTCTACAATTCTGCCCAGAGAGAGTATCCAAACCCAGTTTCCTTGCTTGGTGCGCTGCCGGAATTCCACTTTGTACTCCGGCATCTTGCCGGCCACATAGTCCCTGAAGGCTTTAGACACCGCAGGATAGTCGTCCGGGTGAATCCGCTCCAGCCAAGCCGCGTTGGTCTCACTGAATTCTGCCGGATCGTAGCCCAGCATGATCGCGTAATCGTCGTTCACCTTAGCGCTGCCGGTCTGCACATTGAGGTCATACAAGCCCTGTCGCGCGGAAGCAAGTGCCAGCCGAAGGCGCTCCTCGCTCTCTTGCAGTTGCTTCCGGGCCTTGGAAGCCTCGGTGGTATCCACGAGGCTGAGGTGGGAATACTGTCGACCCTCGTGCACGAAGCGGCCGATCCATGGTTCCGCATTCCACTCCCTGCCATCCTTCGTTCGCATCAACAGGGTGCATGCCTCAGCATTCGAGTTGCAAGCAGAATCCGCAGCATGGGTGACGCCCATAGGTTCTTTGACCAAGCTGGACAGTATCTGGTCGCTTCCACTGCCCATCCAGGCAGGGAGATACTCACCGACGAGATCCTCCCGGCTGCGCAACCGAAAGCTTTTCACCGCTGCTTGATTGCAGTCTTCCACCCGCAGCGTATCCAGATGCAGGATTATCTGAGGCAGCGGGCTCTCAGAGAACAGGAGTCTCGCATAATTCTCGCTTTCTTCCAGTCTGGCCACCGCCTCATGCCAGCGAGTCCGGTTTCGCATCAGCATGCCCATTGCTATGGTTGTTGCGGGATAGATGGTGAGCACCGGCAGTGTGATGGTTGCGATGGCTTCCGCAACCACCGGCGTCGGCAGTAGCAGCATCCATAACAGCATTGCCACGTGAACCGTGATCCCCAGAACCAGTAACTGCTGCACACTTACTTCAGCCAGTGACTTCTTGTGGATACGTCTTGCCAGCAGTCCCAGGATGCCGCTAGTGAGAATTACACCTACGCCTACGATGCCACCTATCCCGCCTTGCAACAATCGGAACGTGCCAGCAACCGCCATGGCAACAACTGTGGCGACATTGCCAAAGAAGAGTCCTGAAACGCAAAGCAGCACCGAGCGGGTATCAAAGATCAGGCCACGCTGCAATTCCAAAGGGGCTGACATTACCGCGATGCAGACTAAGCCCAGTCCAAAGCCAAGCAAAGCGACTTGCACACGTGATTGTGTTTTCTTGCGGCTTAGTATCAGCAGGTCATAGACAACCGCTATCGCCAGCAGCAGCGCGGAATTCACGAAGAAGGGGCTGAGGTTTGCTAACAAGGTCTCTCGAATCTCTTCGCCAACCCAAGGCCACGACGGCTTTGGTTTCCCCCAGTATATAGCTAGCAGTAGAACGGCGGACGTCCATTGTTTGGTTCTCCGACTCGGGCCAGAACAGGGCTGTTCCCTTCCTGCGATTGCAGGCGGACCAAACACTATCGGGCCGGCAAAGTGGTGATAAAACTCACCGGACAGTTTCCTTCCCAGGCACACTCAACTGTTTCAGCTGCCACCACAGTCCGAAAGCCTGCAGCGAACTTTGATGCGTAGCACTTCGATTGCATCTTGGGATCCGGAATGATGGAAGGCCGGACCTTTGGGCGAAAGGGGAACCACATTTGCACACGATGCTGGCCGCTACCCTCAAGCGAATCGTAAACCCTGAGGGAGTCATTATGCACTTCAATGCGTCTGCGATGGTGTACCGGATGGGACAGGCGAGTATATCCGTCATGGACACATTCGATGAATGTCTGGTGGTCTGTCAAAAATTCTACTCGCCGGGCAAGACGCGGCTTCCGAAGCAGACCGCCCGGCGCACTATGGGGTTTCCCGTCCACCACTAGAACGGAGTGTCCTGGGGCGCTGAGTTCAATTTGCCTGACTGCGTCTTCCTCCCAGGTGGAGATGCCGGGATTGCCCACCAACCGATAGCCCTTATGTGACCACTCGAAGGAAAACAATGCGTCGTGTTGCGACGGATGGAGTCCAGCGGAATTCAGGTCAATCAGAAGCAGGGAATCCAGGCACTCCAACCGAACGATGCCATCATGACCCCGTCGATGATCTGGGGATAGGCCGAGACTCTCCGCATAACGGACCAATTCCCCGGGAAAGGCAGACACCCCGAGTGTAGTGTCATGAAAGTATGCCGGTGAGCCATCGGGCTGAGTCACACGGCGCAGCCATCCCAGTAACCCTGGGACCTGACTATTCAATCGTTCAAGCAGAAGCGGCGGAAATCGTCGCGGGTACGCCCCAGAGAGATTCAGGCAATCGAGAAGCCCTTCCACAACCAGCGCCTGCCACATGGGCGAGCAACTGCGGTGACCGCCATCCTCAAGAAACTCGCGGTCCAATACCCCAAGCAGCAACGATTCGCTGACATCAAGCAGCCGCTCTGCATGAGGACCCAGAAAGAGTAATCCCAGGAATAGAGCAGCCTTTCCCACCACCACTGCGCTGTAGCCAGAAGCTAACGATGGTGAGTCCGAGAGAAGGTTACGTGCAAGCTGCAGTGCATGGCGCAACTCTGATTGACGAGCGGGCCTTGAAGTGAACTCGCGGTCGATCCAGTTCCCGATCCATTCTGCCGAAGCGATCGCAGCCCAGGCAGAACTGTCTCCCGATAGCTGCCGCAAGAGCAGCTCTACTGCGCCCTCCGTGAGTTCTTCCCCCAAGAGAGACTGGTATTCCACCCAAAGCTCGGGACGGCGCCGGAGGCGTGACGGGATCTCGTCGACGGAGGAACCCAGTTGCAATGCATTCTGGTAGCGCGGCATGCGCGGGCGCAGCAAGCCAGGTGGTCGCCACTCACCCACAATGCGTTCGCGTGCCGGTAATGGGTCCAATGATCGTGTTCCGTCCATTTCTCAGGTGTTACGCTCAACCGTGTCCTGAAGGTTGTTCTGTTCGAGCCAACGCTTTGTCGCGCCACTCTCAAGCAGACCTCGCGCGCAAACGCAAGAGCCACTCTTGCCATCCCTAAAGGGTGGCGCCATCAGAATGAATTATAGGTCTACCATTGCGCCCCCGGTGGGGTCTGTCCTGCGGGAACTCTGCGCGCAATTTCAAAAGGTGACCCGAAAAAGCTGGCGCTGTTGGTCCTCAAAATCCATTCTGCGGCGAAACTCAGCTCCTTGGCTGGTTGAACGGCTCCCCGTGACGCGACTTTGCTCGCGCAGAAATCGAATCGACGTCGCTGTTTGGACTTCCCATAGTGTTGCCTGTCGAGCTAAACGCTTGTTCGCGCAGGAGTTCCACATAACTCGCAGTCTTGGTTCCATGCGCTGGTGTCCTGTCTCTAGAGTTCGTTTATACTTGCGCACCTATTTGATAATCTTGCTGGCGACGGCCACCTACTGGAATGGCTGTGGGACCTTGTTGTTCGCTCGAATGTAGTCACGAATCGCCCTTTCCAGTTCGTGCAGGGAGCGGAAGCTCCCGCGAGGGATTCGTTTCCGGGTAATCTCGGCGAACCAGCGTCCCACCTGGTTCAGCCAGGAAGCGCTGCTGCTCGCCGAGTTGCCGGAAGTCACCCAGCCGCCGGTGCGTCGGTCCGACCGGGCACCTTCGTAAGCCAAGCGAATCAACTCCGAGGCTCGCCGCGCGCGTACCCGCCGCAGACCCACCTCGGGGGCGACCCAGGTGATAGCTTTGTCGAGCCAGTTCATCCCTTTGAGGTCTGGGCAAAGCTGAAGCGGTCTGCCGCCTTGCCGGCGCCCGCGTCGATCGATTCCTTGATCACAGCCCTGGCCTGCAGCAACTCATCCATCGAGCGGTAGGTTACCGTGCGGTCGCCGAAGCGGACGGTAAGCTCGCCGCTGGCGATTGCCGCTTCAATGGCATCGAGCTGCGATTGGGTCCAGGCCATCTACGCGCGTCTCCGCTTGAAGTAAAACGTCGCTCGGGTGCCGAACTCACGGACCACCGAGACCAGTTCCCACCCTTGCGCGCCATGCTCGGCTAGCAACGCGGCAGATTCCGCTTCACTCGTAAAAGTGAGATATTCCCAGACCTCGCCGCGCGGAGCATTGCCCGTCGCATGGCTCTGATTCTGACTGCGCACCTTCATCGTGATAACCAGTTCTTCCGCCGATTCCCCAGCCAGCGCTCCCGGTCGGGATCATCCTCGGGCACTGGGCGCGCATGATTCGCCACCAGGATGCGGTCAGCTTCGTTGTCGAGCGAAAGGCCCATCGAGACCAACGCCCGCAGTGCCGCATAGGAGTAGACGCGAGCATCCAGCGCTTCCTGGCGCACGCCGGGCTTCGGCCGCCACTCGCGTTTCGGCTGTCCCTTCGCGTAAGTCGTGATCAGCACTTCTCCGAGCAGCTGCTCGAAGTAGGATTCTCCGCGCTCTGCCGGAAAGTGCGAGTAACCGGGCGTTCCGGGCGTCGGGTTCTTCAGTCGCCCGTAGATCGTTTCCTTGGCCGTATCCGTGCCCACAATCCAGGGCTTCTCGCCGCGGATGTTGCGTGCCGTTGGCCTGCGCTGCCACACGGGCAGCGGACCGCCCTTGCCCTTCACCGCAAAGATGCGCCGGTGGTAGCGTGTCCGGCAGAACTCATACACCGCCTGCGATTCGTAGCCCGAGTCAATGGCGCAGGCAGCTACAGGCAGCGAGATTCCCGTCTCGTGCTGCCAGCGGCGCTCGAGGTAGGTATCGAGCTCCTGCCACACCAGTGCGCCCGACGGATCACCTGGCAGCACGCGATATTCGATCGACCACGATTCCTCGCCGCGCCCCCAGCCGACAAGTTCCAGTTCGAGCCGGTCCTTCTGGACGTCGATTCCCACCGTGAGCACCACGGCGCCATAGGGCACTGCCGCGCGATAGTGTTCCCGGCGAGCCATCACCGTGGCTTGGTCGACAGTGGTTTCCGCCGCATCGTCCCAGGGCTCGGCGAGCACTGTATTCACGAACTCGCGCAGGGTTTCGACAGATTGTTTATCGACGCTGAACTTTTTGGCGAGTGCGCCCCACTTGCGCCACGGGGAGTAGAGCCCATTCACCCAGAAGCCCGCCACATCGGTCACTTCGGGCCGCGCCGCGCGCCACTCGCCAGCCCGCAACATCTGGTGCTTCTGCCAGTCCTGGATCTCGCCAGCGCAATGCTCACAATGGTAGGCCGCCCACTCGGGTTCTCCTTTTGGCCACTGCAGCCGCTCCCAGCGCAGCACCTGCATCTCGCCGCAGTGCGGACACGGCACCCAGTAGCTCTGCTGGTTCGAATTAAGCCAGGCATGCTCGATGCGTGAGGCGCCCTTCGTCGTCGGCGTGGAGCACAGCACCACTTTCCGGTTCCAAAAGTTCGCTGTGCGGGTGATGGCCAGGTTTACGGGGTCACCTTCGCTGCCTGCACTGGCTGGATACCGGTCCACCTCATCGAGCAGGCAGTAGCGAATCGACCGCATCGCCAAACCTGCCGGGGAGTTGGCAGCCGCCAGCGTGATCGATCCGCCCAGGAACTTCTTGTGCAGGATGGTGTTGTTCGCATCGCGCGAACGGGAATCCGCCACCTTGCCCGCGAGCGACGGCGTGTCCCGCAGCATCGGCGCCAGGCGGTCTTTCGAGAAGGCCTCGGCATCGACTTCGCGCGGTTCCACCAGCAGCACCGGACCCGGATCGAGCTCAATCACGTAGCCGAGGAAGTTCTCAAGAAGCGAGCTTTTCCCGCTCTGGGCAGCCCACATCATGACCACGGTTTCGAACGGACTGTTCGGTCCCATCGTATCCATCACCGCCCGCTGATAGGGAGCCCGGTCCGTGCGCCATTCGCCTTTCTCTGCCGCCGATTCCGACGACAACCGACGATTGGCATCCGCCCACTCGGAGACTGTCAGATCGGGCGGTGGCGCCAGCACCTCGGCCGCCAGAATCTGAATCTCCTCAACGCGCATATTGGGTTTCGGATCGCAGATCGTTGATTAGTGCCCGCGCCTCACGCAGGATTGCTTCGCGCACTTGCCGCTCATCGGTAAGTGCCGCCACTTCGGGCGCCAGGCGATTGGGCCAGGCGAGGATGCGATCGACAATCAGCCGCAGGATCGCAGACCAGCGCTGCTTCACGATCTCCGCTTCCACGAGCTTCCCCGTGCGCAGGTCGTACTCCATCTTGCGGAGCTTCGCCTTGAACACCATGTCGGCGGTCTTGGCTTGTGTGAAGGTCGTTCCCGTGGGAGCCACATCTGTCGGCGTCGCAGTGACGCGTTCAGAAACCGGTTCGGGCCGATCATCGAGGACGGCATCGGACGCCGCCGTATCCACCTTGCCGCCACGCATCACCAGCACGCCAGCCTTGGCCAGACGGCTGATGTACTGGCGGCTCTTTCCGCGGTGACGCGCGTACTCTGCCTGCGTCATCAACCGCTCTGCCATAGGCCTGATTCATTCCGGTTGCTGCCCGGAATTCTGATCCGATTTCGCTTGCTTGTTCTACCCGCCGAAGTGATGAATGGGTTCGCAATGAGGAACACCAAATCGAAGACCAACGAGACTGCCGCCGCCTGCTACGCCGCGCGGCATGCCGAAGCCGAGGATTTGCTGAAGCGCATCGCGATCGGATTGGCCGAGTACCAGAAGCGGCAAGCCGAAGAGCCCAAGAACTGGGGCTACGCGATGTTCATGGGGCACATCACGGAGCAGCTTGCCT